>JBGSXJ010000182.1:0-31235 GCA_041751535.1 Aquaticitalea sp. | reverse complement strand
TTGTAAGCTAAAAAGTAGCTTAAGAAAAGAATGATTCACATTCACGAGAAAACATTACAAGATTTAGAATTCCATAAAGTATTGCAACAAGTATCGGCATACTGCGTGACTTCATTAGGGACCGAAAAAGCCGATTTAATGTTGCCTCTATCATCTAAAGAAGCTATTATTGAGTCGCTGAATTACACCAATGAATATTTGGCATCTTTACATAACGTTAATCGCATTCCAAATCATGGTTTTGAACCCATAACCAAAGAAATTCAATATTTAAAAATTGAAAACTCATTTTTAGAAACTTCAAGCTTTAAGAAAATTGCAACGATATCTGCAACTTGCAATGACACCCTTCTATTTTTAAAAAAATTTGAAACTTACTATCCCAATTTGCGTGAACTGTCATCTTCAATAGAAGTCACCAAGGTTATAATTGAAAATATTGATGGAATTATCGACCGTTTTGGAGATGTGAAGGATAACGCTTCATTTGAACTCGCTGGTTTGCGAAAGGATATCAATGCGGTAAAGGGAAAAATAAACCAGAGTTTTGCCTCGGCTTTAACAACCTATAGTTCGCTTGATTATTTGGATGACATTCGGGAATCGGTAATGGACAACAAACGCGTTTTGGCCGTAAAAGCGATGTATCGACGTAAAGTAAAAGGCTCCATCCTCGGAGGAAGCAAGACAGGAAGCATCGCTTATATTGAGCCAGAAACAACCTTTAGATACTCACGTGAATTGAATAATTTGGAGTTCGATGAGCAGGAAGAAGTCACTAGGATTCTTAAACAATTGACTGAATTTGTGCGACCGTTTGTTCCATTGTTGCTGCAATACCAAGAATTCCTTACTGAAATAGATATTATTTCGGCTAAAGCCAAATACGCCAATGACATCAACGGTATTTTACCGGAAATCAATGAATATAAATTATACAATTTAAAAGACGCTTTTCATCCACTGCTATACATCTCAAACAGAAAAAAGAAACTAAAAACCTTTCCGCAATCCATAGAACTGCATCCGGAAAGTCGAATTATTGTTATTTCTGGCCCTAATGCAGGTGGTAAAAGTATTACCCTTAAAACGGTGGGATTGTTGCAGGTCATGCTACAAAGCGGCTTGTTGATTCCTGTGCATGAGCGCAGCACGATTTGTTTGTTCGATAGGATTTTAAGTGATATTGGCGACAACCAATCGATTGAAAATCATTTGAGTACCTATAGCTATCGTCTTAAGCAAATGAATTATTTTCTCAAGAAATGTAACAAGAACACCTTGTTCTTGATTGATGAATTTGGTACGGGAAGCGATCCAGAGTTGGGTGGTGCCTTGGCTGAAACCTTTTTGGAAGAGTTTTACCATAGAGGTGCTTATGGCATTATCACTACGCACTATTCCAACTTAAAAATTTTGGCAAATGAAATGCCCTTTATGGAAAATGCCAACATGATGTTTGACGAAAAAAGTCTGGAACCCATGTACAAATTAGCATTGGGACAAGCCGGAAGCTCGTTTACTTTTGAAGTTGCCCAAAAGAATGGAATTCCTTACAGTTTGGTCAATCGTGCCAAGAAGAAGATCGAACGAGGCAAGATTCGATTTGATGCCACCATTGCAAAACTTCAAAAAGAGCGCTCAAAACTTGAAAAGACAGAGCAATCCCTTAAGGTGAATGAACGAAAGACACAAAGTGAGGCCGAAAAGTTAGAGCAAATCAATGTCAAGATTCAAAAGAAACTGGAAAGCTATCAGGAATTGTACGACAGCAATCAGCGACTGATTTATTTAGGGCAGAAAATCAATGATATTGCCGAAAAATATTTTGACAATAAGCAGAAGCGAGAATTGATGGCGGAATTTTTCAAGATCGTGCAAATCGAAAATTCAAAACGAAAAAAAGTTTCTGCCAAAGAAAAGACGGTACAGAAAGTCAAGGAACAAAAAATTCTCCAAGAAGCTGAAAAAACAGTGGAAGTCATTCGAGAAAAAAAGAAAGCAGCCAAGATAAAAACAGAAAAATCACCAAAACCCAAACCTATCTTTAAAGTTGGGGACCGTGTGCGCTTACAGGATGGTAGAGCCGTTGGAAGTATCGATAAACTTGAAAAAAATAAAGCCGTAATCAATTATGGCATGTTTACGACCAACGTGAGTATAGAACAATTAGAACTTGTAGAATCGGTAAAATGAAACAACTTCCGGAACATAAAAAACTGATCCTTTTTGATGGTGTTTGCAATCTGTGCAATGCTTCCATACAATACATCATCAAACACGACCGTAAGGATGTTTTTCGGTATGCAGCTTTGCAAAGTGAGATCGGTAAAAAAATCATTGAACAATATGAAATCGATACCGCTGAAACGGATTCCATTCTCCTTTATTCAAAGGAAAATGGCATAACATATAAATCAACTGCTGCACTCAAAATTGCAAGTCAACTCGCATTTCCTCTAAATTTAATGATTATTTTTATGGTTGTTCCGGCCTTCATCAGAAACTGGGTGTATGATTTTATTGCAAAAAACCGCTATAAATGGTACGGCAAAAAAGATGAATGTATGATTCCAACCTCAGAATTAAAGTCAAAATTTTTATAATTATAGCTTAGGACATAAAAAAGCCCTGGTTTGGAAAACAGGGCTTTTTTAAAAATTCAACAACAAACTTAAAAACTAAATTAACTTAAAAAAACAAACTTTACTTGTCGCATTAGATAATTGATTAATAGCACATTAATTTGATATCACAAATGTATAGCATTCCATGATAGAGAGGCAATAATATCGATATAAGCTAATGAATATTTGTTCAAACGGCCGAAAATGCAAAAATCATCCATGTATTGCATAAAAAATATCAGATTGATAAATAAGGGGTTACAAATTATTCATATTGGAATTGGGTATTTGGTTGCTGTTGGGATGTAATCTTGATGAAGAGTCACAGAAAGTAAATTCATTCTTGCTCGAAAGAGTGTTATAAAGTATTTCTCTATTATTGATTTAATATTCCAACAGTTTATAAGCCTCAAATCAAAACTGTCCAATTTTAGCCTAACTTCCGTTAGTTGGGAATGAATCAAATTCCTATCAAGTGCATGTCTAACACACGATAGGTCATCATTTAATTATGATGGGGAATGAATAGTTTTGAGGCTTTTATTATGAGTCCAACTCAAATGTTTCCGAAGGGTCTTTTGTTTTAGGGTAATGCAACATGTTTTCACCATCGGCAATGATGCTACAAACCGCAGCGTCGCCAGTAACGTTGACAACAGTTCGGAACATATCAAGAATACGATCTACAGGAAAAATAATAGCAATCCACGCTGGATTTAATCCAACCGAATCCAAAACAATAATCAACATCACCAATCCTGCACTTGGTACGGCCGCGGAACCTATCGATGCTAACGTAGTAGTCAAAACAACGGTTATTTGCTGGCCAATGGTTAAATCAATCATATGCAATTGTGCTAGGAATATTACGGCCACTGCTTGATAAAGACTGGTACCATCCATATTAACGGTAGCACCAATTGGCAATACGAAACTGCTTATTTTTTTGTCCACGCCCAGGTTTTCTTCTACGCATTCCATTGTCACAGGCAAAGTTGCTGCACTACTGGAGGTTGAAAAAGCCAATGTTTGAGCAGGACTCATGCCTTTAAAAAATCCTCCATAGGATATTTTTTTGACAAAAATCTTTAAGATTGAAGGATAGGTTACGAAGATCATCAGCAACAATCCAAGTAAAACAGTCAATGAATACCAACTCAAACCTTTGAAAATCTCTATGACTTTTCCGATGTCGTCTCCAGCCATTTTACTGACTACACCAGCGAGCAAAGCAAACACAAAAAATGGCGCTGCCTGCATCACCACATCCACCATTTTGAGGAACACTTCATTGATGCTATCCACTAAATTAATGACAGGTTGTGATTTTTCATTGGGAATGAACAATAGACACACCCCAAAAAAGATCGCAAAGAAAATGATCTGCAGCATCAAGCCATTGTTGGATAAGGAATAGAAAAAATTATCAGGAACAATATCTATAAGCGGTTGCAACGGTGTGGTTTCTTTTTGCTTTTTTGCATTTTCAATCTTATCCGCAACTGAAACTTCTTTTAAATCGCTCTTGGTGAGCTCCGTAATCTTTTGTGCACGTTCAAAAAAGGCCGGATCTTTTAGGTAATTGATACCGTCCTTGATTTCATAACCTTGTGAAGATGCCCAAATTTCGTAATTGATTCTATTGTCAATCCGGCTTTGCTCATCAATGAGTTTTCCTGGTTTTATGGTGTTTACTAAAAACAAACCAAGAGAAATTGCCAATACAGTAGTGATTAAGTAAATGAGTAAGGTCTTCCCTCCCATACGTCCTAAACTTGCGGGATCGCCGATATTGGCCACGCCGCTGATGATTGAAAACAACACCAAAGGCACTGCAATAAGTTTCAGAAGATTGATAAAAATAGTACCAAACGGATCAATCCAATCGATTGTAAATGAACTCCATCCCATAGTGCTCGAGACCAAAGCCCAAATGATACCGAGCGCCATTCCGATAAGTATTTTCCAGTGTAATGCCAATTTTTTCATGCAGTTCTATGTTTATCCCCAAAAAGAGAATGAATTGTTTTGTTTATGTTTTTTAGCCCTGATTGCAGCGATATCCTTTTGCTTTTTTTGCAAAAGATAAAGCGGAAAGCAGGTAACAGCTCCTAATACAGTTTATTTAAAAGGTAAAAATCGGCCAATACCAATGCGGCCATGGCCTCAACAATAGGAACTGCTCTTGGTACCACGCACGGATCGTGACGGCCCTTGCCTTGCATTTCCACGATATTTCCTTGGTTGTCCAATGTGTTTTGTTTTTGTATAACGGTTGCGACGGGCTTAAAAGCAACCCTGAAATAAATGTCCATTCCGTTGCTGATACCACCTTGAATGCCTCCAGACAAATTGGTTTTTGTCGTGCCATCGGCATTGAACTGGTCATTGTGTTCGCTGCCTTTCATACGTGTGCCGCAAAACCCACTACCATATTCAAACCCTTTGACGGCGTTGATGGAAAGCATTGCCTTGCCAAGCTCGGCATGTAATTTATCAAACACTGGTTCTCCCAATCCGATGGGCACATTTTGTATGACACAGGTGACGGTCCCGCCTATGGTGTCTCCTTCTTTTCGAATGCTTTTTATTTTTTCAATCATTTGATTAGCAATGGTTTCATCTGGGCAACGTACATCATTACTTTCAATACTTGAAAAATCCAATTCTTGATAGGGTTTCTCTAAAAACAGATCGCCAACAGATGATGTGTATGCGTAAATTTTAATATCCTTAAGCACTTGTTTGGCAATCGCGCCAGCAACAACACGGCAAGCCGTTTCTCGTGCCGAACTGCGCCCTCCTCCTCTATAGTCGCGGACGCCATACTTTTTCTCGTAAGTATAATCGGCATGGCTAGGTCGGTAAACGTCTTTGATATGCGAATAGTCCTTTGATTTCTGATTGGTGTTCTGTATTGTAAATCCGATGGGGGTTCCAGTGGTTTGACCTTCAAAAATTCCGGATAGGAATTCTACCGTGTCGGGTTCTTCACGTTGCGTGACGATTTCTGATTGCCCAGGTTTACGTCGATTCATCTCTCCCTGTATCGCTTCCATATCGAGCATGATGCCTGGAGGACAGCCTTCTATTACTCCGCCAATTGCTGGACCGTGAGATTCGCCAAAGGTGGTTAATTTAAAAATGTTTCCGAAGGAATTACCTGCCATAAAAAGTATTTTTTGCTAATGTAATTGTATTATTAGACATAGAAAAATAGAATTTTGGTTACAGCTGACTTTTATGAATCGTTTTAAGATAACAATTTCATAACAGAATACTCACAGTTAATTAATTAAGGGTTAAAGTTCAGGTCATATTAATGTATGTACTTTGCCAGTAGAATCTCAATCTACAGCCTTGAAATTAAAACGAAAAATTGAAGTTGCAGTTATCTCCGATGTACATCTTGGCACCTATGGTTGCCATGCCAAACAGCTGCTCACCTACCTCAACAGCATTCAGCCCAAGAAACTGATTCTTAATGGCGATATTATTGATATTTGGCAATTCAGCAAGCGTTATTTTCCAAAATCACATCTTCGCGTTTTAAAGAAAATTATTGAAATGGCTTCTGAAGGTGTCGAGGTCATTTACATTACAGGGAATCACGACGAAATGTTGCGAAAATTCAGTGATACCACGGTTGGCAACATCTCCATTGTCGACAAAATCGTTTTGGATCTCGATGGAAAAAAAGCTTGGTTCTTTCATGGTGATGTTTTTGATGTATCCATCCAAAATGCCAAATGGCTCGCGAAACTAGGGAGTTATGGTTATGATTTTTTGATTGTATTGAATCGACTGGTCAATTGGAGCTTGGAAATTGCAGGCAAGGAAAAGTATTCGCTTTCAAAAAAAATCAAGAACAGTGTAAAAAGTGCTGTTAAATATATCAGTGATTTTGAAGAAGTGGTTTCAGAATTAGCCATCGAAAACGGTTATGATTATGTTGTTTGCGGACATATCCATCAGCCAAAAATGCTCATCAAGGAAAACAAAAATGGCAAAACCATGTATTTGAATTCTGGGGATTGGATTGAAAACTTCACCGCGTTGGAATACCAATTCAAACGTTGGAAGATCTACAATTATAACTTTGACAAACTCTCACCGTTTTTTGCGGATGAAGACATAAAGGACATGGAAGATGTAGAATTAAAAGACTTAATTGCTGCAATTACGATCATCAATCCTGATTAATAATTAGTTTACATGAGTGCTTGTTTGAGAATAGTAACTGGATGAAGGGCAACTTTATGTGTTCCATCCTTAATTTGATGCCTGCAACTGGTACCATTTGCGGCGATAACAACATCAGATGCAGCCTTCCTAACCGCTGGAAATAAGGTTTGCTCCCCTATTTGCATACTGATCTGATAATGTTCTTTTTCGTAACCGAAACTACCCGCCATTCCGCAACAACCACTAGGTATAATGGTAACTTTATAATTTTCTGGCAGATTCATGGCATCAAAACTAGAAGATTGGTTACGCAATGCTTTTTGATGGCAATGTCCTTGAAATTTTATGATTTTTGGTTCTTTTGTAAATTGGGACGATGTAATGTTTCCCAACAGAATTTCCTGTTGTATGAATTCCTCAATTAAATACGTGTTTTTAGCAATGTGTTTGGCGGCAACCTTATTGTCGGCCAACTTTGGATATTCATCCATAAAGGTCAGAATGGCTGATGGTTCTATGCCAATTAAAGGTGTTTCGGCTGAAATGATTTCTTTAAAAATGGAAACATTTTCATTGGCAATTTGTTTAGCCTCTTCCAAAAATCCTTTTGAAATATAACTTCTTCCACTTTCTAAATGTTTGATGTATTGTATTTTATAATTTAGTGTCTCAAGCAATACTTCAATATCCTTTGAAATATTCGATTCTAGATAATTGGTAAATTCATCAATAAACAAATACACTGTTTTAATCGGATTTGAAACCGTTTTCTTTTGTTGTGTTGCAATAGAGAAATTATCCCAGTTTATAAATGGAGATGAAATTATTGGTAAACTCCGTTTTGGATGAATGCCCAAAACTCCTTTAAATACATTTGATATGATGTTGTTTTGGAATAGAAAGTTATAAAAATCTGGAGCTTTTGAAGCCATCCTATTATAGCGCGTTGATTGGGCAAAGAATCTTTCTTTGAATTTAAACCCATTTGCCTTTTGATATTGATATTGAAACTCCGCCTTGAGACTTGCGACATCCACACTACTGGGACATTCGCTGGCACATGCTTTACAACTCAAGCACAAATCGAATACCTCTTTTAGCTCTTTATGATTGAATTTGTTGGTTTTATTCGAAGTGGTTAAAAACTCCCGTAATGCATTCGCCCTAGCCCGTGTTGTGTCCTTCTCATTACGGGTTGCCCTGTAGCTTGGGCACATGGTACCGCCAAATTCCGGTAATTTTCTACAATCGCCAGATCCGTTGCATTTTTCCGCTTCACGCAAAATTCCCAATGAATGAGAAAAATCAAGGATTGTCTCAATTTCAGGTTCTTGTCTATCCGGTTGATACCGTAAGTTTTCATCCATGGGATAAGCATCGACAATTTTTCCTGGATTGAAAATATTTTCAGGGTCAAAGGCTGATTTAATTCGCTTTAATATTTGATAATTTTCTTCGCCAATCATCATTGGGATAAATTCCGCCCGAACAATGCCGTCACCATGTTCGCCACTCATTGACCCATTATATTTCTTGACCAAATGGGCAACGTCCGTTGTTATTTTTCTAAAATCTGAAAGGCCTTTGCCGGTCTTTAAATTGAGGATCGGTCTTAAATGTAGTTCCCCAGCTCCAGCATGCGCATAGTAAATAGCATTTTGGTTGTGACTTTTCATCAAGTCAGTAAACTCATTGATATAATCGGCCAAATCTGGCAATGCTACTGCAGTGTCTTCAATACAGGCTGCAGACTTGTTATCACCAATAATATTGCCAAGCAAGCCCAGACCTGCCTTTCGCAGTTCGACGGCCTTGTCGATAGCGTCACCCATCAAAATCGGAAAGGCATAACTTAATTTTGAATTTTGTATGTCTTCAATAAGTTTTTCTGCGGATAATTTGACGTCATCAAGCGTATTGCCCCGTACTTCACACATTAAAATGGCCTTGGGGTCGCCAATGATAAACAATCGGTTTTCTGCTTGTGTTTTGTTCTGTTTGGTACAATCGAGAATGGTTTTGTCCATCATTTCGCAGGTGAACAAGTTGTGTTTCATCACCAGTTCAACGCTCTTTAAACAACGCTCTATACTTTCAAAATGGGCCGCAACCATAATGCTTTCCTTGGGCTGTAGCGCATCCAATTGCAAGGTGATTTGAGTGGTAAACGCCAATGTTCCTTCGCTTCCAGAAAGCAATTTGCACATATTGAAGGTGTCGGGAGATTCGGATAACACTTCAGATTTTATCAATTCATCAATGGCATAACCTGTATTTCGCCGATGGATTTCAGGTTTTGGGAAATTATCTTTAATCTGATTTTGGATGGTTTCTGATTTTAATTCTGAATAGATGGTTTTGTAAATGTGACCTTCTATTGAATCTAATTGTGTTTTTTGATGAAACTCTTCCTTTGATATGTTTTTAAATAGGACTTCCGTTCCGTCGCTCAATATTGTTCGTAATTCCAGCACTTTATCCCGTGTCACTCCATATTGAATAGATGTAGTTCCCGAAGAATTGTTTCCAACCATCCCTCCTATCATGCAACGGTTGGAAGTGGACGTAATTGGACTGAAAAACAAACCAAAGGGTTTGAGGTAATTATTGAGTTCGTCCCTAACTACCCCAGGCTGCACGGTTACTGTTTTGGCTTTCTCATTGACATCAAGAATTTTATTTAGATATTTTGACACGTCTACAACGATTCCTTTACCAACGCATTGACCAGCGAGGGAAGTTCCAGCGGTTCTAGGAATTAAGGATGTTTTATATTTTTTTGCGAAAGCTATCAGTAGCTTGATGTCAGCGGTTGATTTTGGGTATGCAACTGCCAAAGGCAATTGGCGATAGACAGAAGCATCTGTGGCGTAAATAGCCTTAATCAAATCGTCAAATAATAATTCTCCAGTAAGTTGTTGCTTTAAAGATTGAAGATGAACTGTTTGTTCCATTTGTGTTTAAAAGTTAGTATAAAACTATAAAGAAATGTAACACAAATCTTTATTTTGGGGTTATATTTGTTTTATCAATGGCTTTTATATATGATCTATTTATTACATATGGACGTATATAGGATTAGTATAACTTAAAAACTTAAAACTTATGAAAAAATTATTTATGATTACAATGTCTGTTTTGGGATTCACTGCGGTGATGACAGCACAAGACATTGCCGACAATGCTATTGGATTACGTTTGGGGGACAGTAACGGATTTGGAGCTGAAGTTTCCTATCAACGAGCAGTAGGAAGTGATAACAACAGATTGGAATTTGATTTAGGAATCCGCAACGGAAGCGACTATGATGGTTTTAAATTGGTAGGTCTTTATCATTGGGTATGGAATATTGATGGTGGATTTAACTGGTATGTAGGTCCAGGTGCCGGAGTTGCTTCTTATAGCTATGATTACCGTAATAATGGAGATAGATTTGATGAGAATTATACTTTTGCTTTTTTGGCTGGCGATATAGGGATTGAATACAATTTTGATATTCCTTTATTGATTTCACTGGATTTTAGACCTGAATTTGGTTTAGGAAGCAGTGATTTTCGTAATGACAATTTAGATTTTGATATTGGTATTGGAATTAGATACCAGTTTTAATAAATATATATTTTACATCAAAAAACCACCTTTACGGTGGTTTTTTTATTTTCTATACTTTGATTTTTTATTTCAAAGTCATACTTTTTTGCAATGTTTGTTCGTATATCGATTCATATTGGGGCACCACATTATGAATGTCAAATTTTTGAGCTTCCTTTTTGGCGTTGAGTTTAAATTGTTTTAATCGTTCCACATCACTTAAAATGTAAATGGCGTCTTTTGACATGCTTTCAATATCATTCACATTACTTAAAAAACCTGAAATACCCTCGATATTCACTTCTGGAATTCCTCCAGTATTACTTGAGATGACTGGAACACCTGATGCCATTGCCTCTAATGCCGCCAATCCGAAACTCTCTGTAATTGATGGTAATAAAAACAAGTCACTAAAGCATAATATTTTATCAACTTCATTGCTGTTTCCCAAGAAAACAACTTTGTCAGCAATGCCTAGTTTATAGCACAATCGTTCGGCTTCTTCCTTTTCTGGACCTTCACCCACCATCATCAATTTGGCTGGGATCTCTTTTTGAATGTTGTAAAATATCTGTATCACATCCGGAATTTGCTTTACCTTTCTAAAATTGCTGACATGTGTGATGATCTTTTCAGAATCATTGGCCATAATTTCGCGTTGGCAATCGGAAAAATGAGTTTTGTACTTACTTAAATCTATGAAGTTAGGGACGACATCTATCTCGTTTTTAATATCAAACAAACGCAAGGTATCATCCTTTAAGCTTTGTGAAACAGACGTTACAGCATCAGATTTATTGATACTAAATGTCACGGCAGGTTTATAAAAAGGATGGCTACCAACAAGGGTAATGTCCGTTCCGTGAAGTGTTGTAACAATTGGTACATAAATACCTTCCTCTTGAAGCATTTTTTTTGCCATATAAGCGGCATACGCATGCGGAATGGCATAATGTACATGCAGAATCTCAATACCATGCAATTTTACCATATCCACCAACTTGCTCGAAAGTGCCAACTCGTATGGTTGGTATAAAAACAATGGATATTCCGGCACTGTAACTTCATGGTAATGGACATTGCTGCCCAATAAATCCAAACGCACAGGCTGACTGTAAGTAATAAAATGTATTTCGTGCCCTCGTCTGGCCAATGCCAAACCAAGTTCTGTAGCTACAACGCCACTACCTCCAAATGTAGGGTAACAAACAATTCCTATTTTCATATGTAGATAATTATTGTTTTTTAAGGGTCATATGCAATCGCTCTATTTTCAATGGTATTGGTGCTTCCAAGTCATGGCGATTTCATATATATAAATAAAGGTTGAATCGCTACTTCTCGCCATTCCTTTCAACCATAGTATAAAATTAATTTTTTAATCGATAATAGCCTCATAAATGAGTCGCTGAATCTCTGTCCTAATATTTTCTTTAAGCAAAGCATTGTTATTTGCAGTAGGATACGTTCTATTGGACAAAAATACGTAAACAATTTCTTTATCAGGATCAGCCCACGCCATGGTACCTGTAAAACCAGTATGCCCAAAACTTTTCATGGAAACACACCCGCAAGTAGAGCCTGCACCACTTAATTGTGGTTTATCAAAACCAAGGCCTCTTCTGACACCGGTGCTGCAAAAGTAACAGGTATTGAACTTATCAATAGTTTGAGGCTTAAAATAACGTTTCCCACCATAAAACCCTTTCTGAAGGTACATTTGCATAATTTTGGCGACGTCATTGGCATTACTAAAAATCCCGGCATGACCGCCAACACCGCCTTGCATGGCAGCTCCCATATCGTGCACGTAACCTTGAATTCGCTGATAACGATAATAATTATCCTCCTCTGAGGGAACAATCTGATTGTTCATAAAGATATTGGCAGGATTATAAGTTGTAAAATTAGCGCCGAGAGGTTCATAAAAATGCTGCTGAACCAAAGCGTCCAGCGGTTTGTCGTAATGTCTCTCTATATATTCCTTTAGTATAAAATAACCCAAATCGCTGTATTTATACTTTTTGGAAGGCAAAAGATCACTGTTCCTAATTAATTTTAGGATTGAATCTGGATAGTCTTTTTGTAAAAAGACTTCTTCTGCTACTTTTATGCTGAAATTTTCACTGAATTTACGACGGTAAAAGGTTGCGCTTGGTTTTTTATTTTCAGGATCGAGTGTCGCGACATAAAATGGAACCCAAGGTTTTAAACCAGCAGTGTGAGACAAAATTTCTTTGATAGTCATATTTCTCTTATTCGTCTCTCGATATTCTGGTAGAAGCTGTGATAATTTTGAATCCACCGAAAGAATTCCATTGTCTTCCATCTCCATTATCATAGGCAAGGTAGCTAGGATTTTGGTCAGTGATGCTACATCATAAAGATCGTTCTGTTTAACGGGTTCATTTTCGCCATAAACATGTGTGCCAAAGGTTTTGTTGTAAATCACCTTACCTTTTCGGGCAACCAGCAATTGCAAGCCGGGTGTTGTTTTTAGTTTTATTGCCAACAACGCCATCGAATCCAACCGCTTTAATTTTTCCGAACTCATACCAACACGTTCAGGCAAACCGTAACTTAGTGATTCCAGTGCATTGTAAACAATTCCATCGCCAACTTTAAAATTTTCACCTGCAGACACTGGTAAATTCCCTTTGGCAGGTATAGCCCCAAAAAGCAATTGGGCAGATTTGCGTTGTGCAATGTCGCTGTTTTGGTAGCTCATGATGATGCCTTCAATATTCTCAATACTTCGAAGATCGGATAATGCATACGGCCTTGAGAAAACATCCAGTATGACGGTATTGGTTCTAGCAATTTCATATAACCATACCAATTCTTCACTAGATAGATTATAAGGCTTCCATGGACTGGTATTTGACTTGTGCAACCCGATAATCACTGTATTGTATTGCTGCAGGGTGCTTATCATTTCATCGAGCTTTGCAGCCTTTATTTCATGTACTTTGGCGTATTTTTTTAGTTCATCCAAAAATGCGGATCCGTCATCCTCTCCAAATTTTATATAAGCAATTTTTCTGGTTTCAAGATGGCGCAATGGAAGTATGTCCTTAACGCTCCGTGTTACCGTAATGGCATTTTCTATTAGTTCCTCATAAAGAACGTCGTCTTTAAGCCTGTTGAGATCTTCCAATAAATTTTTGGTTCCTACCGGACTGTACTTATTGAGGCCAACCTTATATTTTGACATCAAGATTTTTTTGACTGAATGTGCCAATCTTTCTTCAGAAATTATTTTAGCCGTGTAGGCTTCTATCAACCTGTTAATGCCTTTTTCAGTATTTTCAGACATCAATAACACGTCGTTACCGGCAAGAAAAGCTGCTAAATCTATTTCGGATGATTCGCTAAAATTGGAAACACCTTTCATACCAAGGGCATCGGTAAAAATCAAACCTTTAAATTGCAGTCGCTCCTTTAAAATATCATTTATAATCGTATAGGACAAAGAGGATGGAATGCCTGTTCTCGGTTCTAAACTGGGAACATTGAGATGGGCGACCATCACGCTCGATAAGCCTTCCTGTATTAATTTTCTATAAGGATATAATTCGACAGAATCAATTCGTCTTTCATTAAAATTGATCGTTGGCAATGTTTTGTGAGAATCGCTATCCGTATCTCCATGACCTGGAAAATGTTTGGCGCTTGCCAACACTCCGGCTTCCTGCATGCCCTTCATAAAGGCCAAGGCTTTTGCGGTAACGTTATCCCTATCTTCTCCAAAGGAACGATTGCCAATAATTGGGTTTTTTGGATTGGTATTTATATCCACATCTGGCGCAAAGTTAAAATGCACGCCGAGTCGTTTACAGTGTTCACCAATATATTGTCCTGTTTTTTCAACCAAACTGTTATCCCTAATTGCCCCAAGGGTCATATTCCATGGGAAGGCATAAGTGGAATCTAACCGCATGCTCAATCCCCATTCGGCATCCATTCCTATCAACAATGGGATTTTTGAGGCTGCCTGAAGTTCATTGTTTAATTTTGCTTGGCTAACAGGATCCCCTTTTGAGTAGATGATGCCACCAATTTGTTGATTAAGAATTAGATTTACAATTTTTGGCTTGTCCAAGTTTTTTTTCTCCGAAAAAACCTGAACCATGAACAATTGCCCTACTTTTTCCTGAAGTGTCATTTTGTTGTACAAGCTATCGACCCATCTTTGTTGTTTAATTGGATCTTTTGCCAATAAGGGATTGGTATTCAGTTGTGAATACGAAGCATGGGATATTACAACAAAAGAAATGAGGGAAACAATTAAACGCATATATGAGTAGGCTTTTTGAATACTGAATTATATAACTAAAAACTATGCCAAAATACTATATTTGCTAGCAACTCAATAGAACTTTATGATAGTTTTATCAAGAAGGTTATTAAGAAAAAAAATGAGGTTGAAGTTGTAGTTGTAGATAAATTTGAAATCAAAAAAATCCCTGATTTAAGACAATGTTAGCTTAAGAGCCGGGAATGCCAACTATCACTAGCCGGAACTTCCCAACTTTCTTTGTACTCGGCAATATTGGTGACCAAATTATTGAAGACGACAGTGTTTTTGGAAACAGCTTTTTCTTTCGCCATCTTTTTGAAATCCAATAAGGTTTTATGAGCAACAAACTCACCTTGTTTATAGGATACATTCATTTTATCCAATAAATCTACATTGTAATCTTTTTCGAGTTGTTGGATGAAATTCACAGAAGCATCAATGGAACAACCCGTGGCTTTGTTCAAATTTTGATTTAAAGCGATGATGATGAATCGTTTGTATTTTATCTCATAACCCGATTGCAAATCAGTTCCATGAGCAGTCCATTGTTGGATAAAGATGTCTAATTTAAATGTTATTTCCGAAAGCTCTTCATCTGTAAAAGAACGATTGGCTTGATATATCCAAACTCTCGATTCTTCGGGCAAGGTGTTAAAATCTACTAGCATTTATGATTCTGATGTTTTAAAATATTTATGTGTGAAAAAACGCATTGCAAAAAACAAAATCGTAAAAATCACAAAACTCATCAATAAAGATTTTATACTTCTATTAGTTTCAGTAAAGTAACTTACCATCCAAAATCCAAAAGTGAATAGTGCAGTATTTATCATACTTTGCTTAGCGGCTATCTTGTAATTAAATGTCATGATTATATTTCCTTCAATTGAAGATTGCTTCACAAAGATACAAATCTTACATCCAATTTTTTTCAGAAATTTCTAGATTATATAGTAAATAATCCATGAGATATTTGGCATGCTCGTCATTTATATGAGGGATTTGCACACTACTGGAAGCTGTATCAATCTTTAAGGAGGCTATCTTCCTTCTCTTTTGGAAAATCGTTTGTGTGAAACTCACAGATTGTATTTTATGCACCTCTAAAATATGCATAGTAGATTCTATGAATCCATGTTCTATAGTGACATAATTCTCTTCGACACTGTAAAAGGCTTTTTTATAGGTGTATTTCACAAACAGAAATGCATAAGGAACGACCAGTAAGTTTAATAACCAAAAACTTGAATCGTTCAATAAATAGATAATTGAGTTTAAAACCAACAGTATGATGACACTGCGAATGATCAATAATCTCTTAAAGTAAAATTCGGGCTTTTGTTTATGTTTAGGTTTTTTGAAATCTGAATACATATGTTCGATTAAATAATCCACTTGATTGCTATTCAAACCCACAACCGACAATTTGTCCTTTTGCTCTTTGTTGGTCATCGCTTGCTTGATGTGCAGAGTATGTAATTGAAACAGTTGCTTAATTCGGTTGGTCTTTACAGCAATGCTCTGTATTCTGGATGGCAATAGGTTTAAGTTGACTTTATTGAACAGGCCTTTGGATATTTCAAGGTTTTTGTTCTGTTCGGTGACCGTCAAATTATAATTGACAAGAATCGTCTTTAAAATCGAAAACAACATGACCCCGAGAAGCATCACTAAAATAGCAAACAAATTGATTAAAATTATTGTCGAGAGTGATTCACTATCTGTTGGAAACCAATGATTCACTTTTTCGTTTAATTTAAATTCCTGTAGAAATTCCTTATTTTCATAATACCAACCAATAAAGAAGGTCAATATGATAATCGTACTTTTAATATGATTGTTCGTGATGCCCTCCAAAAACAATTTAGCGATGGAAGCTCTGTAGTACACAATGGTATCGTCTTCCCATATTTCCGTTGTCCTATCGGCCATTAATTCCTTTTTCAACGCCAAGGCATAGTCAAGTGGTAGTGCACTGATTTCAACTTCCGCATTGTCGTTTCCAGCGGTTTCTATCGTTAATGAAGACACATTTATGACTTGTTGCAACAAGTTTTGTTTGATATAGACATTCTGGATTTTCCCTTTTGGTATGAGAATGTTTTCTTTGTTGATAATCCCTTTTTCGAGATGAAATCCTTCGCTTGAACTGTAAAACTTAAAATTGAGGTACTTCAATATGGACACCAACAAAATGAGCGCAAGAATCCCAAAAACAATCAATAATACATATGGCAAGTTAAGTCCAAAAACGCTTCCCTTGTTTATGAATCTAATTATGAATGGAATTAAAAATATGAAGCCATTCTTTAAGAACTTCACCATTTGAAGTCCAAAAATTACGATTATGCCTTTGGAAGATTGACGTGTGGGCTGACTAAAATCAAACTTGCTCATTTATTTTTGAAGATAAAAAAGCGTTCAATTTTTCTGCGACCTCGGTTGGCAATCCTTTTATGACCAAATCACTGCCAGAAGCGCCAGCGGTAAAGATATGGAGTGTTGCCAAATCGAATTTTCTAGCTAAAAAGCTTTTAGATATTTCGATATGTTGAATCCTCACAAAAGGAACGGTGGTGAGTTTATAAAATATCAAGCCGCTTGAATAAATGACATCGAGTTCCCTGATGGCATATCGGCGTTTTGAAAAGCCCAAAATTGCTATGGTCAAATAGACCGCAAAAAAAATCAAAAGCACAGTCAACAAGGCCCAGAAGTAAGTTAAATCTGCATCACTATTGAATACAAAAAAAGATAAGATCAATGCCGCAAAAGGAACGATAAAAACCATCAAAGCGTTAATGTAAATTATCTTCAGGTAGGCCTTGGAAATACCTGCTAACGCAACGGACTCAATTGTTGGCAGCTGATCTGTCACTATTTGTTGGTTGGTAGTCAATAGGAATATATTAGCGTTTATTTTTGGTCATTAAAAGATTTGGAATCATTTTTTACTTCATTTCTATAGGCCCAATATTGTGGCAACCCATTAAAAATACCCATCATAAGAAAGTAAAAAATGAATTTCCAAATGGAAAAAGGTTCGTCATTATAATAATCAAATAGAGACATCAAAATGGAGAATACAGCTCCTGAAACAATACCTGATAATATGAACTTTCTTTGTGTAGACATTTAGCGTCCTATTTCATTACAAATCCTGTGCATTGGCAATTAACTCTGCAATATCCATGACTTTTATGTCACCTTCCTTATCCTTGGCCTTGACACCATCTGTCATCATCGTATTGCAAAATGGACACCCCGCTGCAATAATTTCTGGCTGTACCTCTATAGCTTGTTCGGTGCGCAAAACATTGACTTCTTTAGTGCCAGGTTCTGCATCCTTAAACATTTGGGCACCACCAGCTCCGCAACACAATCCGTTGCGACGGCAGTTTTTCATCTCCACCAATTCAGCTTCCAATTTTTGGATGAGTTCTCGAGGTGCTTCATAGACATTGTTGGCACGTCCCAAATAACAGGGATCGTGAAATGTGATGCGCTTGCCTTTATATTGTCCGCCTTCTATGGTCAAACGACCTTCGTCCAATAGCGTTTTTAGAAATTGTGTATGGTGCATCACTTCATATGTACCACCAAGTCCTGGATATTCATTTTTGATGGTATTAAAGCAATGCGGACAAGCCGTCACTATTTTTTTTACTTCATAAGCGTTCAACACTTCAATGTTGGTGACCGCTTGCATCTGAAACAAAAATTCATTCCCGGCACGTTTTGCAGGATCTCCTGTGCAACTTTCCTCGGTACCAAGTACAGCAAACTCTACATTTGCCTTATTGAGTATTTTTACAAATGCCTTTGTGATTTTTTTTGCCCTATCGTCAAAACTGCCAGAACAACCTACCCAAAATAAAACTTCGGGTTGTTTGCCTTGCGCCATAAATTCTGCCATGGTGGGCACTTTTAATGTTTCGCTCATTCTTTGTTAGTTTATGAGTTTATAAGTTTATGAGTTTAGGGTTTAACATATAAGATTAAGTTTCTAAACAATTAAACTCCTAAACCAAATTTCGTCAATCATGATGGCCATCATCGAATACTTCGATAGTGACATTTTTTTCCACCAAATCGGTGAATTTTCCTTTGTAGCGAGTGGCTTTTACCAAGTGGTTGTCTATCCAATGATAATTGCCTCCCCTTGGTTTTCCCATTAATAGAGTATGGTATTTAAAGCCGTGTTTTTTTAACCAAATTTCGGTGTATTCGCGATGTGCTTCTGTGCGCGAGGTGAAAAAGCAAATCATGTGACCTTCATCATACCATTTGTTACAGGTGTCCAAGGCATCAGGATACATTTCAGCGGTTAGCATTCGTTCGGGTTCTTCATTTGGGATGTCATCGCAAATGGTGCCATCGATGTCTATTAAATAATTTTTGACACCTTCAGGTAATACTGGACTGATCTTGGCTCCCTTTTCTACTTTTTCGTGTAATAACTTGTCTGCTTCTTCTCTTTCCATGTTCTTTTCCTGCGAAAGCAGGTACTGTTTTAATTCAACTTATACTAATTATTCAATTCCCAAGTGTGAAATACTTTGAAAATGGATTTATTTTTCAATTTTAAACAATCTGAATAGATTTGAAAATATGACACCAAATCCCATTCCTATAATTATTCCTCTTATGAAACCAATACCATGCGTCATAAAATATGGCATAAATATTCCAAATATCAATAGAAATACGCCAGATAATATAATGTATTTAGGTTCATAAAATTTCTTATTCATGATTTTCCTTCGCTTTTTTAAAACCTTTAGCCAACAATCCAACACCTATTACAACTATAACAATCCAAATAATAGCACTTACATTTTTAAAGAAAACCGGAATCATTGAACCAATAAAAATGACGTATGTACCAAGGGTTTCATATGTTTCATTCTTGTTCATGGATTTTGTTGTTTAGATTTTCTCAACCAAAATGACAATAATCCTATACCTCCACCAATAAATGCCGATCCTAATAAACTATAAAAGCTATTATCTGTATATATCATGATAACCAGCCCACTTATACATAAGAGGATGCCAATGATCGTAATATAGGTTTGTTTATTCATTTTTCCAGTTCAATCGGTCCATCTGATTATAAGGCCAAGGTGCACCATTGTTTTCTACATTGGTCATCATATTATTCAATTCCATTGGTGCTGCACTTTGTTCCATCACCAAATACTGGCGCATGTCCATGATAATAGATAAGGGATCAATACTTACAGGGCAGGCTTCCACACAGGCGTTGCAAGTGGTACAGGCCCAAAGTTCTTCGCGTGTGATATAATCATCCAATAATTGCTTGCCGTCCTCTTTAAAGGTTCCTTTATTTGCATCGATATTCCTCCCTACTTCTTCCAAACGATCGCGGGTATCCATCATGATTTTACGAGGCGATAATTTTTTCCCAGTTTGATTGGCAGGACATTCGCTGGTACAGCGTCCACATTCAGTGCAGGTATAGGCGTTGAGTAATTGTACCCAATTCAAATCCTGAACATCGCTTGCTCCAAATTTGGCTGGAGCTTCCGCTCCTTCCGGTTGTGCCGCAAACGGATCCACATTGGGATCCATCATCATCTTTACTTCCTTGGTGACGGCCTCTAGGTTATCAAATTGACCTTTTGGTTTTATTTTACCATAATAGGTATTTGGAAATGCCAAAAGAATATGTAAATGTTTCGAAAAATAGAGATAATTAAGAAACACTAATATTCCCAAAATATGCAGCCACCATGCCGTTCTTTCAATGATATGGAGGATTTCTGTAGAAGTACTTCCAAACCAAGATGCGATATGTTGGCTGATAATGTTCCCATTGTTCATATCCTGAAAAGGAACATCTGTGGCATTCATCAATAGAAATAAGGCCATTAAAACCATTTCGAAATAAAGGATGTAATTGGCATCGTTTTTTGGCCAGCTCGTCATTTCGTTCGCCCAAAAGCGTTTTAATTTTAGCGTATTTCTTCGTAACCAGAATACAACAACTGAAATAAAAACGAGCGCTGCCAGAATTTCAAAACTTCCTATTAAAACTCCATAAACTGATAACGGGAGATAATTTGTAAAGATGCGATGTGTGCCAAATAAACCATCTATGATGATCTCTAACACTTCAATATTGATGATTATAAATCCGATATACACAATGACGTGGAGAAAACCAGCAATAGGGCGACGTACCATTTTGGACTGTCCTAAAGCAATCATGGCCATATTTTTCCAACGTTGCGATTTGTTATCGCTTACATCAACATCATGACCTAATTTAATGTTGCGGAGAAGTTTTTTTACATTATAGGAAAAGTAACCAATTCCAGCGATAAGCGCAATTGCGAAGAGTATGTTTGGAAGGTAGTTCATCTATGGTTTGATTATTCGTCTGGTTGGGTCTTTTCGTCTTCGATGATATTACCTTGGGCATCAAATTTGGGAGGTTTCTTTCCAAACACTGAAAAATGGACATATCTTTTTGGATTCAATTTAAAATCCTGAAGCAATTGTTCTAACTGCAATGATGCGCCTTCCAGATTTTTATAGAGTTGTTCGTCTGTCATCAGTTTGCCAAGAGTGCCTTTGCCACTCTTAACATCAGCCATTAAATTATCGATATTGGCAAGGGTGTTTTCCAATTTTGCTACTGATTCGGTCAATTTAATCTCTTTAAGATCATCGGTCAAAATGGCCATATCGGCCGCTACCTTATTGAAGTTTTTAATTGCAGCCGTTAATTCAGCATCATTTTTGGATACTAAACCGTTTAAATTGTTTGACAATCGATTAAATGAAACTATGGTTGTGTTCAATTCTGAAATAGTTCGTCTTAAACCATCATCAGATTCATCGATCACCAGTTTGTTGAGATTTATCAAGAGTGTATCCGCAGATTGTAAAGTGGTTCCCAAATCACTGCTCAAACCTGTAAAATTTTTGGTTAGACTTCTTATCAGACCTGGTTCTATATCCGACTGCAAAAAGTCACCGCTTTTAGCCATCACATCTCCAGGTTCTGGAATGATGGCCAATGCGTTGCCACCCATAAGGCCTTGCTCATACAAACGGATAAGACTATTTGTAGAAAATCTCAAATCATTATCAACAGAAATGGTAACTTTGGTTTTACCTGTTTTATCATCATACTCTATCTTGGTTATTTTACCAACATTATTTCCTTTGATGGTAACAGGTGAAGAAGTGTTGAGTGCGTTATAATCAAACTCTGTATGATATTCGGCATTTGAATCTAATATATTAATGCCCTTTAGGTAGTTAATCAGGAAGACCATAAGTACAATTCCTGAAATTACTAATATTGCGGTTTTAACTTCTCTTGAAATTTTCAATGTGTAAACTATTTAGTTGCTAGCAAAATTAGCAATAATTATAATAGGATTATTTTTTAATTTGCAGTTGTTTTGAGGGCGTCATTTAAGTCAATGCGTTTTCCGTCTTTATAAGCCACAATAAAAGATGATGGATATCCTTTCTTTTGAGCTTCTGTTTGTAGTTGTTTAATTTTATTATAATCGGAAGTATAGCCATAAAAATATTTATACAATTTGCCTTCCTTTTCTCTCGATATATCAGTGAGCCCATTAAAATTGGATGGTTTTGGCTCCAATTTATTTGAGCTTGCTGCCAATTGCACCTTAAATACGATGTTGTTGTAAATAATTTCGGTCGTTTCCAAATTAGCAGGTTTAATAATGTCATTCTCTTCCACAAGCATAGGTGTTGAAGGCTGCGCATAAATATTTTCTCCAACATTTTGATCCAAAATCTTTTTATAGTCCATAATGGCGTCAAAAATGGACATAGAGACATCTGCTTGACCTTTAGCCGAATTGAGGTAATCACCTTCCTCTTTATTGGTGATAAAACCCGTTTCAATCAATACGCTTGGCATTGCGGTTTGGTGTATGACCCAAAGGCTTGCCTGTTTAACGCCCCTGCTTTTCCGTTTTATTTTATTCACGAAATTTTTCTCTATATAACTGGCCAACAGAATACTTTGCTCGGTATATTCCTCTTGCATCAGGGATATACCTATGGAAGAAACCGGTGACGACGGGTCAAATCCGTCGTAATGTTTTTCATAATCCTCTTCAAGGAAAATAACCTCATTTTCTGCTTTGGCGACTTCAAAGTTTCTATTGGTGTTTCCGACATCCAATACATAGGTTTCGGTTCCAGAGGCTTCTGTATGGTGGGCGTTGCAATGAATGGAAACAAACAAATCTGCATTGGCATTATTGGCAATTTTTGCCCTGTCCTTAAGCTCCACAAAAACATCTGTTTTTCGTGTATAAACAACTTTTATCTGATTGGTTTTCTCGAGTTCCTTTCCAACAGCCAATACAATACTTAAAGCAATGTCTTTTTCTTTATAACCGTATTTGGAATGCTTTCCTGGATCTTTTCCGCCATGACCAGCATCAAGGACCACTATAAACTTATCTGGATTCTTTTGGGCCTGTGCAGATGTTAAAAAACATGTAAAAATGAATATTGTTAATACGAATGTAGATAGTGTTCTCGTTCTCATAAGGGTTTTAACGACTAATAAACTGGGTTTATTTTAATTTTAATTTATAAATGATCAATCCCAAAAAAATATATGTAATTTTGGGGATTCAAAAACCGAGCCATACTTTTACAAAAATACATCTAAAAGCATTGCGTACAAACAACTTTCACATACTTTTTGCCGTAAGTTTTACAGTGTTTATTAACACGTATGCGTATGCCCAAGATTTGCCAAAACCTACCGAACCGATCAAATCGACCGAAAGGGATAGCGTGTTTGTCAGTACCGATTCACTTCGCAGCCAGCCACTTAATTTGAGGCAAAATGATTCCATTATAGCCGATTCCATTCCCAAACAGAAGGATTTTTTGAGCGATATAGTAAAATATAAGGCAAAGGACTATGCGTCCATAAACCAGCGCGAGCAAAAAATATATCTCTATAATGAAGCCGAAGTCTATTATCAGGACATGGAGATCAAATCGGGCATCATTGTGATCGATTACAGCAAGAATTTGGTATATGCAGGAAGGCTCAAGGATTCGTCGGGCGTCTATTCCCAAGCTCCAGTTTTCAAACAGGGAACCAATGTTGTGGAACCCGATTCCATCATTTTCAATACACAAAACAAGAAAGCTTTGATTTTCAATTCCAGGACGGAACAAAGTGGTGGATATATAGACGCTGAACTTACCAAAAAAGAGAATGATTCCGTTTACTTTTTAAAGGAAGGAAAATTTACCACCTCCGAGAATAGAGAGGATCCTGAATTTTACTTTAGAATGCGACGTGCCAAATTCGTTCCCGGCAAAAAAGTGGTTGTTGGTTTGACCAATATGTATATATATAACGTGCCCACGCCAATAGGTTTGCCATTTGCCTATTTTCCGATGTCGCAAAAACAAACCTCGGGAATCATATTCCCTAGTTTTGGACAGGACAATAATAGAGGATATAATTTGCAAAATGGTGGTTACTATTTTGCAGTGAGCGATTTTTTCGATTTGGCCGTCCTTGGCGATTATTATACCAATGGAAGTTATGGATTTCGGTTAGAATCAGATTATGCCTTACGTTATCGCTTCAGGGGAAGTGTCGGTTTCCGATATGAAAATCTGATCATTAGTGAACGTGGATTTCCAGATTACTCCAAGAGTTCCATTTACAATATTAGATTGTCGCATGCACAAGATGCCAAATCGAATCCGAGCTCGCGAGTTTCGGCATCTGTCAATCTTGGTAGTAGCCGTTATTACCAGGAATCCATCAATCAAATCAACCAGTCCAACTTTTTGAATAATACCTTGTCATCTTCGGTTTCATATTCAAAAACATTTGACACCGAACCGCAAATCAATTATAGCGTTACTGCTACCCATTCACAAAATACACAAACGCAACGCATCGATATGACCTTGCCGACCTTTCAAGGGAGTGTGAGTCGTATTTTTCCTTTTGAGCCCAGTGTAGGCACCAAAAAGGGGATCATTGAAAACATTAATTTCCAATATAACATTAGGGCTGAAAATCGTATTCAAACCACAGATTCTTTATTTTTTTCGGCAGAAATGTTTGATGACGCGCTGATGGGAGTTAAGCATACCATTCCTATTACAACAAATTTTAAAGTTTTTAAATATTTCAGTTTAAGTGCGAGCACAAACTTTGACGAAAACTGGACTTTTAATACCATCAGGCGAACTTATGACGAGGAAGAGGATGAAGTCATAACTGAAGATTTACGAGGATTTGACAGTTATAGGACCTATAATTTTAGTACCAGTGTTGGTACGACCATATATGGAATGTTCGATTTTAAGAGACCCGGAAAAGATCCAAAAATTCAGGCCATTCGCCACGTTATGAGACCAGCCATCAGTTACAATATCAATCCTGCATTTGACGAGTATTACGATACTTTTGATATTATCACCGCAGATGGCATGACAAACAGACAAGAATACAGCCGCTTTGAAAGTTCAATCTTTGGAAGCCCGAACAAAAATTTTTCAAGTTCGATGGGTTTTTCCTTGGCTAATAATATCGAGGCCAAGGTAAGACCCAAAGATTCTACTGCCACAGAGCCAAAAAAAATTAAGATTTTTGACAACTTAAATTTTTCATCAGCCTATAACTTTGCAGGCGATTCCTTGCGATTCAGTCCCATCAGGGCTTCGGGAGGTACGCAGATACTAGATAACAAAATGAGCATCAACTTTGGAATGGTATTAGATCCATATGCATTGGACAATAACAATAGAAAGATCAATACATTAAATATTAAAAATGGCGGAAGTTTATTCCGAATGACCTCTGCCAACTTAAATATTAGCTACACATTGTCCAATACTACGTTTTCTGGTGGTGTTGGGTTGGATCCTAAAGAGGAAATGGAGTCCTTACAAAGCGGTGGCCGCTCCGATGATTTGTTTGGGAAACCCCAGGATTTTGCTGACACAAGGCTTACCGATACGGACAAGGAGGATGAAGAGCCTAGCGAACTTTATAACTATAAAATCCCATGGAGTGTGCGACTGGCGTATGCGGTCAATTATTCCAACAATGCGCGGCAGAATGAAATATCCTCCAATTCATTGATGTTCTCTGGAGATATAAATATTTCGCCACGTTGGACGGTTGGGGCATCATCTGGTTATGATTTTAGGAACCAAGGGTTTACTTATACGCAATTGCGTTTTGAGCGCGATTTATTGAGCTGGCGAATGAATTTTAGTTGGATACCGTTTAGCGACCGTAGTTCTTGGAATTTCTTTGTCGGAATTAAATCGAACTTATTAAAAGACATTAAGTATGACCAACGCAGACGACCAGATCAGCGATTATAGTTGTGGTTATTAACAGCTTGATTGGTTATGAAAGGCAATTACAATTTTAATATCAATTACAAATGAAAAAAATTATCAATACCTCAAAAGCCCCTGCTCCTATCGGACCCTATAACCAAGCTGTACTTACTGGAAATATGTTGTTTACTTCTGGACAAATTGCTTTGAATCCAGACTCTGGCCAATTGGTATTATCAGATATTAAGAGCGAGACAAAACAGGTGATGGATAACCTAAATGCAGTTCTTGAAGCTGCCAACATGACCTTTGAACATGTAGTAAAGACATCCATATTCATTAGTGATATGAACAATTTTGCTCTAATCAACGAGGTGTATGCTACGTATTTTGATAATGACTCTGCTCCCGCCCGTGAAACCGTGGAGGTTGCCAACCTTCCAAAGTTCGTCAATGTAGAGATTAGCATGATTGCCGTAAAGGATTGATTTCATAAGGTTATGCTTCTGAAATGTCTTTAAATGAGAATTGATAAACCATTCGATAAAATCTTTAATTATTTTACGAAGATAATCTTCTAAAACGTACTTTTGAAAGTCACCATAATAAACCATTTCCATGAGAATAGAATATGATATAAAATTGGGTTTTAAGGATGTTATGATTCGTCCGAAACGATCGACCTTAAAAAGCAGATCGTTAGTGAATCTTGAACGCGAATTTAAATTCTTGCACAGTTCCATTACATGGTCGGGCATTCCTATCATGGCGGCAAATATGGATACCGTTGGCACTTTTGAGATGGCGCTGGCATTATCTAAGCAGAGATTGTTTACTGCCATTCACAAACATTATTCCATTGCACAGTGGACGGAATTCCTATCCAATGCCCCGAAAAATATTACCGAATACATCGCCATTAGCACCGGAACTGGAAAAAAGGATGCCGAAAAACTGCAGGACGTTCTTTGTCTCGATCCCAATTTAAAATTCATCTGTATTGACGTTGCCAACGGCTATTCAGAACATTTTGTAAACTTCGTTAAACAGGCGCGCAATGACAATCCAGATAAGGTGATTATTGCCGGCAATGTGGTCACTGGCGAAATGGTTGAGGAATTATTGCTTGCAGGAGCTGATATCATTAAAGTTGGAATTGGCCCAGGATCTGTCTGCACAACGCGTATGAAAACTGGTGTTGGCTATCCGCAGCTCTCTGCAATCATAGAATGTGCCGATGCCGCTCATGGGCTTGGGGGACAGATCATCAGTGATGGTGGATGCACATCGCCTGGTGATGTTGCAAAGGCTTTTGGTGCTGGTGCTGATTTTGTGATGCTTGGTGGCATGCTTGCCGGTCATGACGAAAGTGGTGGTGAGATCATTCAACGGGATGATAAAGCCTATAAACAATTTTATGGGATGAGTTCTGAAACTGCCATGGATAAGCATGTTGGTGGTGTGGCAGACTACAGAGCCAGTGAGGGCAAAACAGTTGAAGTACCATACCGTGGAAATGTAGATGCCACTTTACAGGATATTCTTGGTGGCGTCCGAAGTACCTGCACGTATGTGGGCGCTCAACGTTTAAAAGAATTGACCAAAAGAACCACCTTTATCAGGGTTGAAGAGCAGGAGAATCGAATTTATAATTAACAGAGCTTTTTTATTCATAAGCCTCTCATCAACAAATCGGCTGTTGCAGGACTGGTCGCCAATGGTACATTGTGTACGTCACACAATCGCATGAGCATAAGCACATCAGGTTCATGCGGATGTTTTTCCAATGGATCCCTAAAAAACATTACCATCTGACATTTGCCTTCCGCGACACGTGCTGCAATTTGGGCGTCGCCGCCGCGCGGACCCGATAAAAGCCTGGTGACTTCAAACCCAGCTTTTTCAGCTTTTTCACCTGTGGTTCCTGTGCATACCAGCGAAATACCTTTTCGCTCCAATATGGAACGATGCTCATTTAAAAAATGGACCATTTCAGCTTTTTTTCCGTCATGGGCAATGATAGCAATTTCCATTATAGGCGTTTTGTGTGATAGGTAACCAAGCCTTCAATGGGACGACGTACAAAATTACCTACTTTAAAGCCCATTTCCTCCCCAACTTCCTTGATTTCCTTTTGGGAGAAAAAGGCGATGGATCCTGCAAAATGAACAGGTACTTTCTCGATTTCATTTTTAAATTGAAGGATCATGTTTTTTGCAAAGAGGCTCACCCCTTCTTTGATCATATTTTGAACGTATTTAGAATCCCTATTTAGAAACATGAATTCCGCAAAGTTTGCCAAATAAGCATTTGGGCTCGGATTTTTGTATAAATTATATTTGATGTAATCGGCATCCATGTTGTACTTGTCACCAAAGGAAATTTTTATGGCTTCTGGCATTTGATTGAAATAATAATCTCTAATGAGCTGTTTTCCGTAATAGTTTCCGGAGGCATCATCCATAAGGGTGTATCCCAATGACACGACACGCTGCTCCAAATGTGTCCCATTAAAATAACTGCAGTTGGAACCTGTTCCCAGAATACATACAACCGCTGCTTCATCATCCCTATTTAATGCAGCCCTCACGGCAGCCATCGTATCTTCGGTAACTTCCACTTGAGCATTGACAAAAATATCTTCCAACACCTTCTTTAAAAGCAAACGAGGGTTTTCCGTACCACAACCAGCTCCATAAAAAAATATGTGAGTGACATCACGCTTTATAGTCATCAATTCGTCACTCTTCCGGATGATGGAGTAGAGTTTTTTTTCTTTAAGAATTTCAGGATTGAGACCATTGGTTCTTATTTTTTCGAGAAGTTGTTTCCCATTGTTATCTACACAAATCCAATCACATTTTGTAGAACCACTATCAACGATTAAAATCATAGGTATTTGAATAAAAAAATCCGTATAAGTCCAAACCTATATAAATATAGCAAACTTATACGGAAAAGTGATTTATAATTTATAAAGAATGAACGTGTTGTGCCAATTCGACCAATTTTGTAGAATAGGCAAATTCATTGTCGTACCACCCAACTACCTTGAAGAATTTTGAATTCAATTCAATGGAAGCATCCGCATCAAAGACACAGGTATTGGTTTCACCAACAAAATCTTGTGAGACTACCAATTCATCAGTATAACCAACGATTCCTTTGAAATCGCCTTCTGAAGCATCTTTAAATGCTTTTTTGATAGCATCCAATGAAGTTTCCTTAACGGTTCTTACTGTTAAATCAACCACAGATACATTTGCTGTAGGAACCCTAAATGCCATTCCTGTGAGTTTGCCATCCAATTTTGGGATAACTTTGCCAACCGCTTTTGCTGCGCCAGTGGATGCTGGTATGATGTTCAACAATGCAGATCTTCCGCCTCTAAAGTCTTTTTTAGAAGGTCCATCAACAGTCAATTGCGTGGCAGTTGTAGCATGTACAGTGGTCATCAACGCTTCTTCGATTCCGAAATTGTCATCAATGATTTTTGCCATTGGTGCCAAGCAGTTGGTAGTGCAAGATGCATTGGATACAATTTTATCAGTTGCCTTAACATCTTTATGGTTAACGCCCATTACAAACATTGGAGCGTCTTTACTTGGTGCAGAAATGACCACTTTTTTAGCGCCTGCTTCAATATGATAGTTGGCAGTTTCGATTGTGGTGAAAATTCCAGTACAGTCAGCAACGACATCTGCCCCAACTTCATCCCATTTAAGGTTGCGTGGATCTCTTTCAGCTGTTACCCTAATTTTCTTTCCATCAACGTACAAATTACCATCTTTTACTTCAATCTTTCCATCGAATCTACCGTGTACCGAATCGTATTCCAATAAATAGGCTAAATGATCTACTTCCAATAAGTCGTTGATTGCTACTACTTCAACACCTGGTTTCTTAAGTGTTGCTCTAAATACTATCCTTCCAATTCTTCCGAATCCGTTGATTCCCAATTTTAAATCTGACATGTGCTTGTTTTTAAAAATTATTAAATATTTTATTTCGATATACTCATTATTAGGTTGACATAATATCTGACACCCTCAACAATTCTTTATCGATTTTTGATTTTCCTTTTACGGCCTGTTCCAATGGTGTTAAAGACATGACGTCATTTAAGAGCCCTACCATATAATTCGTTTTGCCTTCGAGCAAACTTTCTACGGCCTTTACACCCATTCTGCTTGCCAAAACCCTGTCAAAACAAGATGGTGAACCTCCGCGTTGCATGTGGCCCAAAACAGAGACCCTCACTTCATATTCGGTCATGTTTTCTTCGACATAATCCTTCAATTCAAAGACATTCTTTCCTATTTTATCACCTTCGGCTACGACCACGATGCTTGATGACTTTCCTGATTGTTTACTTCTTTTAAGTGATTCCAAGAGACGTTTGAGCCCCAAATCTTCTTCAGGAATCAGAATCTCCTCTGCTCCTGCTCCAACTCCTGCATTCAAAGCGATATGACCGACATCCCGACCCATTACTTCCACAAAAAATAAACGGTTATGCGAACTAGCGGTATCTCGGATTTTATCAATGCAATCCACTACCGTGTTGAGTGCGGTATCAAAACCTAGCGTATGCGTAGTTCCAAAAATATCGTTATCGATGGTGCCTGGAATTCCCATCACGGGATAATCAAATTCTTGGTTAAAAATCAATCCACCATTAAAAGTTCCATCACCACCAATAAGAACAAGGGCATCGATATTGGCTTCAGTCAATTTCTGATACGCTGCTTGGCGTCCTTCAACCGTTCTGAATTCCTTGGAGCGTGCCGATTTAAGTACGGTTCCTCCTTTATTGATAATTCCTTTAACGCTACGAGCGTCCATGGGTTTAAAATCACCTTCTATCATCCCTTCGTACCCACGATAGATTCCGACACATTCTATATTGTGATAGGCACAGGTTCTCACTACCGAACGAATGGCTGCATTCATTCCCGGAGAATCGCCTCCAGAAGTCATGACGCCTATCTTTTTTATGTTTTTTGACATGTAAATTTACTTTTGAAAAGTAAAACTACTAAACTAATATTAGAATTATCAAGGTATTGCAGTTTATTTAACTGTCCCATAAAAACTCAAACGTTTTCGTTGATAAGTATCTTAAAAGTGGCCCGATATTTTAACAGGGAATTGGATTCTAGATGCTAGAATCTAGA
>JBGSXJ010000181.1:0-3162 GCA_041751535.1 Aquaticitalea sp. | reverse complement strand
TCTTTGCTCATCATTTTTGAATCTTGATTGGCATACGTGCCTTCATATTCCAAATAAATCGGTTCATTCTGCATATATCCATAGGTCATCGCCCTATTATCTTTTTCATAATCAAACATCCAAACAATGGGATGAAATTCGGCGATAAAAAATGTGCCACCAGATTTCAATTTTTCTGCGATGAGTTGTCCCCAAGGTTTCAAGTCAGGCAACCATCCAATGACACCATAACTGGTAAATACAATATCAAAGGTATCTTTAAGATGCTTTGACGTCTCCAAAACATTGCAGCAAACAAATTGGGCGTCCAAACCCAGTTCGTCATTCAGTTTTTTAGCCAATTTGATGCCCTCATCACTGATGTCAACACCAACACATTGGGCTCCCATCCTACTCCAACTCAATGTGTCTTGACCAAAATGACACTGTAAATGCAATAAAGACATGCCGTTGACATTACCAAGTGCTTCCAGTTCGTAAGGCATCAAAGAAGATTCTCCTTCTTTGAAAGCTTTCAAATCATACATATTACTTTCTGCATGCACTTTTACCTTCTCATTCCAAGTTGTTTTATTGACCTTAAAATAATCTTCGTTATCCTTCATTTGATAATAATTACAGTCCAAATTTAAGTTAAGTTCCTCATTTATAATTAATACCTTTGATAAAAATATATTATGAAAAAGAATCTTTATTACGCCTGTGTCTTGCTCTGCTTTATGTCTTGTAAATCTGATAAGAAAGAAGAAGGCAAATCCATCGAAAGGGAATTAAACACTGCCGAAAAAATAGCTCAAGCACATGGAATTGATTATTGGAGCGATGTATCTCAAATAGATTTTACCTTTAATGTCGATAGAGATTCCACTCATTTTGAACGCTCTTGGAGTTGGAAACCAAAAACAGGAGATGTGATTTTAATTTCGGGAAACGACACGATTTCATACAATCGAAAAACTATCGACCACAACTCCTTAGATGCAGACAAAGCGTTTGTAAATGACAAATTTTGGTTCTTGGCACCGTATCAATTGGTTTGGGATTCGGGTACGATAATTTCTGTACCTGTCAAAACGGAAGCGCCCATAAGCAAAAGGCAAATGAATAAAATTTCATTGACCTATATTGGTGATGGCGGCTATACACCAGGAGATGCCTATGATTTTTATTATGGTGACGATTTTTTAATCAAAGAATGGGTTTTTAGACAAGGAAATGCAAAAGAACCATCAATGATGACCACTTGGGAAGATTATGAAGAATTAAATAAACTCATCATATCAACATCACACAAAAGACCAGATGGCAATTGGAAACTTCACTTTACGAACATCAAAGTGACCGAATAAAGGCTGTTAAAATAGTGCTAAATTAAGTGGAGTAAAATCCAAAGTCAAATGGTCAGACGTATATAAGTTATATCATAAGAATATTCCGCAGTATGCGTCTCTATATATTCAAGGAGCTTCCACTAATAAGTTGAAGCTCTTTTTTTTATCCTTTAAATTCATTTTTTAAATAGTTTTCTTCACAAGGTTGATTGTGAATAGTGCTTTTATATATAGAGCTTATATCCATTACATAAGCATCAAAGATTTAGGTTGAATCTCCAAATTATTTATATTAGATTAAAAATGTTTATCTATTGCAGAATCGTATAAAATTAAAAGAATCCGTGGACAACGATCCACGGATTCTTTTAATTCAAAAAAATGAGTTTTAGTTTAACAATTACTTCGTTTGAATTAATTTACCCGTTAATCGTTTACCACCTACCCACAAAACATAAATCAATGTACTTGTTTGTTGCGAAGGCAGATTAACTTCATAAGTATTTTTTCCAGCGGTAAATTTGCCGTCAAAAACGGTTCTTACTCTTTGTCCCATTAAGTTCATCAGCTCCAAACTACCATCTCCTGACTCTGGAACTTCTATTACAAAATTAATAGTGTCTCTAAAGGGGTTTGGAAAAGCTTTGATTGTTGTTTCATTAGTTTTTATAATAGTTTCACTACTTTTTGCTTCGCTTAACTTTGCTGACGGAGCACTACAATCAGAAACAGAACAATCAGCTCCATTTGAAATACAACCTGTATTAATATTTTTAACCTTAATCCCAGTTACAGAACCTGCAGCTAAATTGGAAAAGTCTACATCTGATTGCCAAGTTGTTCCATCATCTATACTGTATTCATATACAGCACCAAGTGGTGCAAGAATTGTGATACTTCCTGTTTCCGGCCCACATAATGAAGGCTGCACAACACAAATAGTTGGGGTATCTGGAATAGTATCATCTACTGTAACTTTTACATCATCTGTGGCTGTACATCCGTTAGCACCTGTTACGGTTACTGTATAAGTTGTAGTTACAGAAGGTGTGGCTGTTGGATTTGAAATATCTGTGGCACTCAATCCTGTTGAAGGAGACCATGAATACGAAACACCACCGCTGGCCCCTAAAGTGGTACTTGTAGTGGTACAGTTTATTGTCACATCGCTTCCTGCATTGGCAGTTGGAGATGCTTTATCTACTGTAACCTTTACATCATCCGTGGCTGTACATCCGTTAGCACCTGTTACTGTTACTGTATAAGTTGTAGTTACAGAAGGTGTGGCTATTGGATTTGAAATATTTGTGGCACTCAATCCTGTTGAAGGAGACCATGAATACGAAACACCACCGCTGGCCCCTAAAGTGGCACTTGTAGTGGTACAGTTTATTGTCACATCGCTTCCTGCATTAGCTGTTGGAGACTGATAAACCGTTAACGTAACCGTAGCAACAGAAAAAACAGTTGCATCGGTATTACTGGTTATCTTTGCATATACATCCTTGCTGCCGGAGCTATAACTTCCGGGAGAACCAATTGAATTAGAAAATGTAGAAGGAGCAGTGTAGGTTTCCCACCAGGTAATGGTTACATTGGAAGAATTTGTAACAGTAATATTATTTAAATTAAAGGTGGCTGTGGTACCTCCAGCAATGGCCGGACAAAGCTTTATAAAATTATCAATGGGTTTTGGAGTTTCAATAGCTATAAAACTGCCCCCCGGTAACTGAAAACATTTAGATGGGGTTGCCGGACATTGGAAATTTCCACCACTACCTTCACAAAAGTCTTTTTTTCCTGTTCCCCATGCAATAAAAACATCTGTTAA
>JBGSXJ010000180.1:0-4068 GCA_041751535.1 Aquaticitalea sp. | reverse complement strand
GGTTTTCCATTGTGATGCAACGAAGCCATTTGTATTGACGTGATTAAATTTTCTTTGGCATCGGTACGCAAATCACCAATGGGCAATTGGGAACCCGTAAAAATGACTGGTTTCGCCAAATTTTCTAACATAAAACTTATGGCAGACGCCGAATAGCTCATCGTATCACTTCCGTGCAAAACCACAAAACCGTCAAAGGCATCGTAATGACTCTCAATGAGCTCTGCAATTTGAAGCCAATATTGCGGATTCATGTTGGATGAATCGATCGGCTTTTCAAATGACACGGTTTTAATCTCGCAATCCAACAATTTTAATTCGGGAATCTTTTTTAGAAGGTTGCTAAAGTCAAATGCCTTTAAAACTCCCGAATCGGGATCTTTCATCATCCCGATGGTACCTCCTGTGTAAATCAATAAAATGGTTGGCTGTGGTTGTGGCATGATTAAATTTTGAATATGTCTTTGGAATTTTGAGTGGTAATGTCGGCGATTTTTTCTTCGGAAAGCTCATATATTTCCGATAGCTTTTGTAATACCTTTATTATATAGGAACTTTCATTGCGTTTTCCGCGGAATGGTTTTGGTGCCAAATATGGTGAATCAGTTTCCAAAACAATGTGTTTTAAATCGATTTGATTCAGGAATTGATCAATGCCTCCATTCTTAAAGGTCACAACACCGCCAATACCTAATTTCATTTGATAGGAAATGGCCTTCTTCGCCTGTTCTAAAGTTCCTGTGAAACAGTGAAAGATTCCGAAAAGATCATCACTTTTTTCACTTCCTAACACTTCAAATATTTCATCAAAGGCATCCCTACAATGAATCACGATGGGCAATTGATAGGTTTTTGCCAAACGTATTTGATGTTTAAACGCTTCAATTTGAATAGGAAGGGTGGTTTTGTCCCAATACAGGTCTATCCCAATTTCCCCAATGGCATAAAAGTGTCGCTTGGCAAGCATATTCTCTACATGACCTAATTCTTCCTTATAATTATCCTTAACGGAAGTTGGGTGCAATCCGATCATCAAAAAAACATGGTCTGGAAAATCAGATTCCAATTGAAGCATAGCCTCTGTATGTGTTGAATCGATAGCTGGAATAAAAAATCGTGACACGTTGTCTTGAAGCGCGCGACTGATCATCTCTTTACGATCTTCATCAAATGCTTCACTATATAAATGTGTATGGGTATCGGTAATGATCATGGGGCAAAAATAAATGTTTTAAAAGGATTTTCTGCTCACAGACTTATAATTTGATGTTAATGGAACTCGACAACTATTTAATTTTCCATACTTTTCAAAACTAGAAAAACACAATTCATATAATAAGGACAACCGAATGACACCATTAAAAGACTTTCTTCTTGATAGAGGTTACACTAAAATAAAACTCACCCTTACTAAAACCAATCATTTTGAAATCAAGGCCACTATCAATGGCGTCAAGGGATTGTTCATTTTAGATACTGGCGCTTCGAGCTCATGCGTAGGTTTTGAAGCGATTGAGATATTTAAGCTCAAGGCCAAGGACAGTGATGTAAAGGCCGCAGGAGCAGGTGCGACGGACATGATAACGCAACTCTCCAAAAGGAACAAGGTGAAAATCGGAAAATGGAAAAAGGATAGGGTTCCCTTGATTCTGTTCAATTTGACGCATGTCAATACTGCATTGACAAGTTTTAATGCAAAACCTGTGGACGGCATCATTGGAGCTGATATTTTAAAAAAAGCGAAGGCTATTATTGACTATGACAAGAAGTATCTCTACTTAAAATTGTAGGTTTATTCGCTTCATTAATTTAAAGTAACTATCTTTATACTCGAACTCCTATTAATTAATAACGCATGCCATCCTCAATCATCATAGCCGACGATCATCCCCTTATTCTTAAAGGGCTCCATAATTTTTTAAAAGAAAAAAAATATAAAGTCTTGGGGAGTGCGGTCAATGGAAAGGACGCTTTTCAACTCATCAAAGATCATGAGCCCGACATTGCTATTTTGGATATCAGAATGCCGTTTATGACTGGTTTGGAAGTCGCCAAAAAATGCATCGATCAAAACTTATCCACAAAAATCATCCTCATTACTTTTGAAAAGGATCAAACTATATACCAAGAGGCGAAGAACTTACATGTATATGGATATGTTTTAAAGGAATTCGCTTTAGTGGAACTTGAAAACTGTATTGCTGCCGTTTTGGACGGAAAACGTTATTTCAGTCCCGAATTGATTGAATATCTAGAAATAGAAGAAGCTCCCGAAGAATTGGATTTGCTTACACCTGCAGAAAAGAAAGTACTCCATCTTATTGCCCAAAATAAAACAGCCAAAGAAATTGGCGGAATCTTATTCATATCCGACAGAACGGTAGAGAAGCACAAAAGCCATATTATCAGAAAACTCGATCTTGAGTCTAAAGGAAGTAGCTTGGCAATCTTCGCAAAAGAAAATGAAGAATTTTTGAGTAAAAATACGTAGTTCTACGTATTGTTTGGTATTGTTTTAATGCCGAAATTTACAGTGCTATTAATCAATTTCCTTTTAGGATTCTAAAAGCTCTGGATTTTTAGTAATTCAGAGCTTTTACCTAAAGGACTAATTCTCAAAATGTCATGAAGTCCAAAGTCAGTCTTATCAACACACTTTTTATCGTCGGTTTAGTAATCAGTTCGGTGCTTATCATATCAATGAATATACTTATCAATTTTTTTTAGTTATTATTAGTTAGTTAAATTTTAGTGAGAATTAGGCGCTTCTTTATTCAAAGGAAGCGCTTTTTTGTTTTTTGGCAAGTATAATTTTTCTTACGTAAAAATACGTAGTTCTACGTATTGTTTGATGTATCTATAATGATGATATTTGTAATGCTATTAATTCTTAGGGGGAATTATTAAAATTGAAGGCTCTAAATGTTTATTCATTTAGGGCTTTCTCAATTCCATCAAATAACATCAATGTTTTGCGGAAAAATTATTCGAAAAAAGACTAAAAAATACGTAGTTCTACGTATTGTTCGGTATGTTTTTAATACCGAAATTTACAGTAAGTTAATTATTAGGGGTAATTACTTAAAAGCTCTGGGTTGTCATTGATTCAGGACTTTTTATCCCAAAGCCCTAGAAAACCCATACTATGAGCCTCCAAAACAACAAATTCAACCTAACCAATAAACTGTTAATTGTTGGTTTGATTTTAAGCGCTGTATTGATTATTGCTGCCAATGTAATGGTAACCTTTTTTTAAACTAGAAATATTTATAAAGCAAAAAGGCGTAATTATTAAAAATTACGCCTTTTATATTTGTGAGTCAATAGATCTATAACTCCAATGCTCTTTTTACGTCATTGTCCATCAATAATTCTGTAGGACTTTCCAAAGCTTCTTTTACAGCTACCAAAAATCCAACACTTTCTTTGCCATCGATGATACGGTGATCGTAAGATAGTGCAACGAACATGATTGGTCGTATTTCAACATGTCCATCAATCGCTACAGGTCTTTCTACAATATTGTGCATACCTAAAATACCACTTTGCGGAGGATTGATAATTGGCGTGGAAAGCATACTTCCAAAAACGCCTCCGTTGGAAATGGTAAAAGTACCTCCTGTCATTTCATCAACCGTAATTTGTCCGTCGCGCGCTCGGATTGCCAAACGTTTCACTTCAGATTCAACACCTCTAAAACTTAAGTGTTCTGCATTTCTGATTACCGGCACCATTAATCCTTTGGGTCCCGAAACCGCAATACTGATATCACAAAAATCAAAAGTGATCATTTCCTGTCCGTCGATCATAGAATTAACCGAAGGATACATTTTTAGCGCTCTTACTACTGCTAACGTAAAGAAACTCATAAAGCCCAATCCAACGCCGTGTTTGTTTTTAAAGGTTTCTTTATATTCTTCACGTAGCGCAAATATTGGCGACATATCAACTTCGTTGAATGTGGTCAACATCGCTGTTGTGTTTTTTGCCTCAACCAATCGTTCTGCCACTTTACGTCGCAGCATGGACATTCTGCTTCTTGAAGAACCTCGATTGCCTCCTGTTGGT
>JBGSXJ010000179.1:0-1908 GCA_041751535.1 Aquaticitalea sp. | reverse complement strand
ATCGCAACTCCAGATCCCAATGTGGCTGTGGGTCATTTGTGTGAACCTTTTAAAGTGGAAATGGTCATTCGTGGCTATTTGTCAGGTCATGCGGCACGCGAATACAAATCTGGAAAACGGATGCTTTGTGGTGTTGCCATGTCAGAAGGAATGAAGGAGAATGATAAGTTTCCAGATCCCATCATTACACCAGCAACCAAAGCTGCCATGGGAGATCATGATGAAGATATTTCAGGAGAAGACATTTTAAAAAGAGGAATTGTTTCAAAGCAAGATTATGAAGTTTTGGAAGACTATACTCGAAAATTATTTCAACGCGGTACAGAAATAGCAGCCAGCAGAGGCCTGATTTTAGTGGATACCAAATATGAATTCGGAAAAACCAAGGAAGGCAGAATCGTCTTGATTGATGAAATTCACACGCCGGATTCTTCAAGGTATTTTTATTCAGAAGGTTATCACAAACGACAAGAAAAAGGAGAAGAACAAAAACAACTCTCCAAAGAATTCGTCCGCCAATGGCTCATAGCAAATAATTTTCAAGGATTAAAAGGGCAAACCGTTCCGGAAATGACAGATGCCTATATCGAAACTGTTAGCGAGCGGTATATAGAACTTTATGAAAACATTATGGGAGAACCATTTGTGAAGGCAGATGTATCAAATATTCAGGAACGTATCCAATTGAATGTTGAAAAATTCTTATCCAAAAAAGATTAATCTTCATCTGACTCTTCATCCGATTCCAATCCTTCTTTATTAGGCTTTACCACCAAATGCAACACTCTACGAAGATGTTGGTAGATAAAGACATTGGTTTTTCCGATATGGAAAACAATCAGGCAAACAGCGAACATAAAAACAATGGCACCAAAAACTGCTTCCCAAGGTTCCAAGGATTTGTACCAAAAATGCTTGAGGCCAATCCCTGTAAAACTTCCATATATCAAGATAAAGTGAACCACATAAATATTCAAGGTTTTTTCCCCGATCCTTGTGACAATTGATTGTTTCATGAAGCGTTCGAACATATAAAAAGTGCCAAAATAAACCAATACATTTCCAAGTCTCAAAAATAAATAATTATAGTTTGCTGCTCTTTCAAATAATTCAATATTAGTAATATAGAATAGTTTATGCAAAGCATAAGTTGAAAACCAAAGTAATAAGGTTCCTATGGTGAAAAATGCCACAACGGTGATCTGTTTAAAACGTTTGGACTGTGAGCTCCTAAAAAAGACAGTTGCCAAAAAGCCACCAAAAGCTACATAACCAAACCATGGAAGGATATTAAAAATAGAGCCGTTGGCTTTAGATAAATAATTTGAAAAAACCAGCGGAATCGAATCGATTCTTAAATCCCGGTACAAGGGTTCACAAATAAAAATAACAGTTCCAATTGAAAAAAGTAGTACCGACAACAAATGGCTATTTTTTCTAGCTAAATAGTACAGCCCAATGATGAGTAATAAGGAGACTCCGATGCATTGTAACACATCGACGACCAAAAAATAAGTGTCAAACTGACCTTTTAGCCAAGAAAAGAAGGGGATACGCAATAAATAGCCAATTAGTATGAGCATAAAGCCCCGCGATAGGCCTTTCCTAATTCGTACACTATCGTCGCCTTTTTGATTGGCTTTCAACAAAAGATAGAGAAACACCAACCCCGAAATTGTAAAAAAAACAGGTGCTGTAATTCCTCTAAAATAAGACCAAACGGTATACGCTAGATAGGAATCATCGCGATAGATAGGATTTAACAGAGTGTCTATGAAATGCCCTTGAAGCATCATCAATATTGCAAATGCACGCACGGCATCGAGAAAGTATAATCTAGTAGACTTCAATAGTGATGAGGTTGTAAATGTAAATATAATGTTAAAATCCAAAATTAGTAACTTTTAT
>JBGSXJ010000178.1:0-18361 GCA_041751535.1 Aquaticitalea sp. | reverse complement strand
CATCGAACAAAAAGAAGCCGACGCCTTACGAACTCAAATACTAGATGAAATCGGTTTTAAAGTGATACGATTTACCAACGAACAAATCATCGGAGATATTGACAACGTTTTAATTTATATTGAAAAACAGATCAAAAGTCTTCCTTCTGGGGAGATTAGAGGGGCTTTCATTCCTCCCCACATTTTAATAATGACCGCAACACCTATTCCGAGAACCTTGGCAATGTCGGTTTATGGCGATTTGGACATCTCAATTATTGATGAATTACCACCTGGAAGACAAGCCATCAAAACTGTGCATCGTTATGATAAAAATCGATTGAAAGTATTTCGTTTTATTAAAGATGAAATCGCTAAATGTCGTCAGGTTTATATCGTTTATCCTTTGATTCAGGAAAGCGCTACGATGGATTATAAGGATTTGATGGATGGCTATGAAAGCATTGTCAGGGAATTTCCCATGCCTGATTATCAAATTTCGATTGTGCATGGCCAAATGAAAGCGGCCGATAAAGATTACGAAATGCAACGCTTTATCAAAGGCGAAACCCAAATTATGGTAGCCACAACGGTAATTGAAGTCGGCGTAAATGTCCCAAACGCTTCTGTGATGATCATTGAGAGCGCTGAACGCTTTGGCTTATCGCAATTGCATCAACTGCGAGGCCGTGTAGGTCGTGGAGCCGAACAAAGCTATTGCATCCTTATGACAGGCCACAAATTGAGTGAAGCCAGCAAAACAAGATTACAAACAATGGTGCGCACCAATGATGGCTTTGAAATTGCAGAAGTGGATTTGCGCTTGCGCGGTCCTGGGGATTTAATGGGAACACAGCAAAGTGGCGTTTTGAACTTAAAAATCGCAGACGTCATCAAAGACAAGGACATTTTGCAATTGGCGCGCCATCATGCTAAAAAAATCCTCACTAAAGACCCTTCTCTTAAACTACATGAACATGGTGTTGTGAGGCATACTTCTGGACAATTGACGAAGTACAAGAATATTTGGAATTATATAAGTTGACCCCTTCGGAAATCGTATCTTTAAGTATCTTTGCCTAAAACAAATGAAATGCTTCATCTTAAGCTAGAAACCGATCCGCGCTGGGCAACTATTGTCGCTTCCAACATTGAAGAAATCCTTACAGACCACGCATGGTGCGAACAAAAGGCAGCCACTAATGCGATTACCATTATCACACTAAATTCTGAATACCCTGATTTGGTCACCGAGTTGTTGGAATTGGCCAAAGAAGAGCTGGAACATTTTGAAATGGTGCATGAAATTATCAAAAAACGAGGTTTCAAATTGGGGCGTGAACGTAAGGATAGCTATGTAAATGAACTTTATAAATTCATGAATAAAGGTGGCACACGATTGCAAAGTATGGTGGATCGTTTGTTATTTTCCGCTATGATTGAGGCTAGAAGCTGTGAACGTTTTAAATTGCTTTCCAGAGAAATTAATGATGAGGAATTATCTAAATTCTACCACGATCTAATGATAAGCGAAGCTGGTCACTACACAACGTTTATAACCTTTGCTCGCAAATACGGAAAAGATATTGATGTAGATAAGCGCTGGAAGGAACTCGTGGAATTTGAAGGCGAATTAATCAAAAGCTACGGAAAATCTGAAAGCATCCATGGATAAGCTCGTTTCTATTCAGCTAATAACGCATTAACAAACCCTTCAAATTCCTTTTTAAATTCAACATACTTTTCACCTGTAGCCGGACCATTAAAGCCTGTATGGATTTTTCGAACTTTTCCTAATTTGTCTATAAATATGGTGGTAGGATATGATAAAACTTTATCTAGCATTGGCAATTTTTCTTGTGCCTTTGCTTTATCCGAAGATCCATATTGCGCCAATAAAATCGGATAGTCGATTCCTACCTTGTCTTTTAATCGTGCAATACTCTTTAATGCGGCCTCCTCGGTTTTGGCATACTCAAAAGCTAAAGCCACGAATTCAATATCCTTATCCTGGTTTTGATTGTGGAATTCAGAATAATATTTGCTTTCATCCAAACAGTTTGGACACCAACTTCCCATAATTTGAACGACGACCACTTTATTTTTAAATCTATCATCACTCAATGATACCTTTTTTCCCGATGCGTCGGGAAATGTAAAGGCGATCTGATCATAACCTTCTTTTAAAAAGGTCATTTCGTTTTCATTGGGCAATTCAAAGCTTTCATTGCGTTTGGCAACAAAAGGTTCTTTCCAGTGATTACCCGAATAAAATTGTCCTTGCAAAGTGCTATCAGTCACGGTTGCTGTAAATAAAAACGCGTGAGCTCCATCAAAGGTTGATAATTTTAATTCATCACCATCCATAACACCTTCCAAATAACGGTAATCGCCAGTTGTGGTTCTAAATGTTCCTGTTACGATGCTTCCCTCCTGTTTAAAAATACCTTTCGCCATATATTCATCTTCCGCAACGCCTTCACTAAAAATTGTTTCCCAAACACCCGAGACATTTGATTGTGGTTTAGCTTTAGGCATGTCAAAGCGTGTCTTTTGATTCCATTGGGCGCTAAAGGGAACGCTTCTGTCCAAACTTTCGATGATAAATTTGCCTTGCATTAACGTATCGGTCATGGTTAAAGCGAAATATCCTTCAAAAACAGGCATTTTTATAAAAATGGAATCATTTCGGTATTCAATTTCATCTACTAAAATAACCTCTTCCGCATTAAAAATTTTCATTCCTTTTTTTGCAGTTATTTCAAAATTAAAAGGAAGTGTTTCCGTTTCCGAAACTTTTAATTCGCCGCGCCAAATACCCTGTTTGAGTGCTTTTGCGTTGTATTCGGGATTACATGAAGCAACAATCAGGGCCAAAATAATAAAGAAAGATATTCGCATAATTTTTTGATTAACTGAACTAAAGCCGAAATAATAACAAATAACTTACAAATAAAAATTATTTAGCATTTCTATTGCTATATAGTATTATTATCTTTACGCCCTTATTGAATAAAAGCATGAAATCGCCATGATTTGGAAGCAGAAAAACCAATGAATATTGTGCGATTGCATATGACCATTGAAAAACAATAAATATCTTCATATGAAAATATCCTATAATTGGTTAAAACAGTTCATCAACATTGATTGGTCTCCAGAGCGCACTGGCGAACTTCTCACAGACTTGGGTCTTGAAGTGGAAGGTATTGAACGGTATCAGTCCGTCAAAGGAGCCTTGGAAGGTATTATTGTGGGTGAAGTTTTAACCTGTGAACAGCATCCCAACGCCGACAGATTAAAAATTACCACTGTTGACATTGGTAAAAATCCACCATTGCAAATAGTTTGCGGCGCAACCAATGTAGCTGCGGGTCAAAAAGTGCCTGTGGCAACCATTGGAACTACTTTATATACCACAGAAGGCGAAGCTTGGATCATTAAAAAAGGAAAGATTAGAGGCGAAGAAAGTCATGGTATGATCTGTGCCGAAGACGAACTTGGACTCGGAACTTCGCATGAAGGTATTATGGTATTGGATGCTAACCTTCAAGTTGGAACACTTCTTTCAAAAGTTTTTAAAGTCGAAAATGACCACGTTTTCGAGATTGGACTGACACCAAACAGAGCTGATGCCATGAGTCATTTTGGAACGGCTCGCGATATCAAGGCTGGTTTGGTTCAAAAGGAAATGAATGTGGAGTTGATAACGCCTTCCGTATCCGCTTTTCATGTGAATAACAGAACTCTTAAAATTGATGTGGAAGTCAAGGATAAAGCGCTTGCACCACGTTACTGTGGACTTACCATTTCGGGTCTTAAAGTGAAAGAGTCACCTGCTTGGTTGCAAAATAGACTCAAAGCAATCGGACTCACACCAAAAAACAATATAGTAGATGTCACCAATTATGTTCTTCATGAACTAGGACAACCGCTTCACGCCTTTGATGCCTCAAAAATCAGTGGAAATAAAGTGATTGTAAAAACGCTGCCCCAAGGCACAAAATTTAAAACCCTAGACGGTGTTGAACGTGAATTGCACGAGGAAGATTTAATGATTTGCAACGCCGAAAGCCCCATGTGTATTGCAGGGGTTTTTGGAGGATTCGACTCTGGTGTAACGGAAGGTACGACGAGTATTTTTTTGGAAAGCGCCTATTTTAATCCAATAAGTATCCGGAAAACTGCCAAACGCCATGCGATGAATACTGATGCGTCCTTTAGATTTGAAAGAGGCATTGACCCAAACATTACAGAATACGCATTAAAACGTGCTGCTCTGCTGATACAGGAGGTTGCAGGAGGAGAAATTTCGAGCGAGATTGAGGATGTTTACGGAAAAAAAATTGAGGACTTTCAAGTTCGGTTGAGTTTTGAAAACGCCAAAAAATTGATTGGGGAAGAACTGCCAAGGGATGTCATCAAACGTATTTTGATGTCTCTGGACATAAAAATCAATAATGTAACCGAAACCGGATTGGGATTAACTATTCCCGCGTATCGCAATGATGTACTTCGTGAAGCCGATGTTATTGAGGAAATTTTGCGCGTTTACGGATACAACAATATAAATACTACCGAAAAGTTGAATGCCAGCATCTCCAACTCTTCTAAATTTGAGGATTATAAACTGCAGAATGTCATTGGAAATCAGTTGGCGTCTCAAGGTTTTTTTGAAATACTTTCCAATTCGTTGACCAATCCCGATTATGTAAGGTTGAGTGAACAATTGCAAGATGACCATAATGTAACCATGTTGAATCCGTTAAGCAAAGATTTGAGTGTGATGCGCCAAAGTATGCTGTTTTCTGGGTTGGAAGCCATCTCTCACAACATCAACAGAAGGCGTTATGATATCAAATTGTTCGAATTTGGAAAAACCTATCATCAATTTAATGATAATCGCGAAGAATATAAACATTTATCACTTTTAGTTACAGGAAATAAAACCACGGAGCGCTGGAATGCAAGCACACAACCAAGTGACTTTTTCTTTTTAAAAGGAAGTATTACGGCTATTTTGGAACGATTGGGCTTATCTCGAATTAAGGCATCTCCTTTACAAAATGATGTGTTTAGCGAAGGCCTTACCCTTATGTCAGGGAAAACAAAATTGGTAGAGTTCGGATTGGTTCACAAAAAAGTCCTGAAACATTTTGGAATTTCTCAAAACGTGTTTTATGCTGATTTTAATTGGGATAATGTGATAACGATGGCAAAACAAAACGGTGTTAAATTTAAGGATATCCCTAAATATCCCGAAGTGCGACGCGATTTTGCATTGTTAGTGGACGAGAACATTACTTTTGAGCAGATAGACACAATTGCCACTCAAACGGAAAAACAATTGTTGAAGGATGTCGATTTATTTGATGTGTATCAAGGAAAAAATCTTCCAAAAGGCAAAAAGAGTTATGCTGTGAGTTTTATTCTTCAAGATGAACATAGCACATTGACAGATCAGAAAATCGACAAAATCATGACCAAGTTGCAGGCCAATTCTGAAAAAGAGCTTGGAGCGGAGTTGCGATAATTCCCTTACTAAACAATTGGGTTTTCAATTTCTTTGATCAGAGTTTCTTGAAAAGTGTTGTTTGAATTCTTATTTTCAAGCACTTTTTTCAATGTCATGGCTATTTCATAGGCCATTAATGGAGGTACGGCATTACCTATTTGTTGGTATTGGCTCAATCCTTTTTCCCAACTCATTTTGGTTCGCATGCCTTCAAAAACAAAATCATCAGGAAACGATTGCAACCTCGCACCTTCCCGAGCTGTAAAATTTCGATGGAGATACGGATGAATAAAATTACTTTGAAAGGATGCAGCAATCGTTGGCGCTGGTTTATCTGCAATCAACCGCAAATTGTTCTGGCTAAATTTTACTTTCGATTTTTCTTTTGGATTCCCTCGTTGCACTGCGCCATGAGTATCCCAAACATCCAACAGGTTTTTACCAGGTTTTATAGCTTCAAAGCGCTCAATAAGTCGCTTGGTATGCTTCATGGCGATATGATTGTGAACGGTTTTGGAATTATTGCGCATCAACAATTGGTAGTCGTTTTGAGGTTTTAGGGCGTACTGCATTTTTTCAGAACCTTCACCTGCCTGAATTTGTGGTAAATCAGATATTGCTTGGTCGACCGTTACTTCTTTATCTTTTATTTTTACTGGAAATTCTGGTTGTACTCCAAGATCTTTTCGAATGCCAATTATAATGACCCGTTCCCTGGATTGCGGAACACCATAATCGGATGCCTTTAATATTTTTAACTCGACGTTATAACCCAATGTTCCTGCGTGTTGGAATTCCTTCAATATTTGCTTGATGACATTTCCTTTTTGCATCGACAAAACACCTTTGACGTTTTCCATGACAAATGCTTTGGGATTGTACCATTCAATAGCTTTTACAAATTCAAAAAACAGGCCATTGCGAGGGTCATTTGCCACTTTGTTACGTCTCTTGTTGGCCAAACTAAATCCCTGGCACGGTGGGCCGCCAGTAATGACGTCAATCCCATTGTTTTTTATATAAAGATCAAATTCTTCCTTTTTGAAATCGGACAAATCGCCACATAAAAATGGAATTTCAGGAAAGTTGGTGGCGAATGTTTTTTCGCAATTTTCGTCAATGTCTGACGCGAGTACCGACTGAAAGCCCGCCCAACCGAAACCAAGCGTCATTCCGCCACATCCTGAAAACAAATCGATAGATTTTAACATAGTCCTTTTATCTTGGGCAATAATAACAATTTTATTCAGGATTTTTTGGGAACTTTAATAAGTTCACTTTATTTGTTGGTAAAAATTCGAGTCGCGTCTATAACAATTCACCATGAGCTGGCCATCAATCCTGTAAAAACATTATGTTTTTTTTAATACTATAAATTTAAATAATTACTAATTTTAACACCCAAAATACAGAACAATTATGGCAGTAGTATCATTCAAACAAGATAAAGCAAATACCTCTGGAAACTTACCGAAAAAAGGTGAAAAAGCTCCAGATTTTAAGTTAACATCCACAGATTTAAAAACAAAATCACTTCAAGATTTTAAAGGCAATAATCTCATCCTAAATATTTTTCCAAGTATAGACACCAATACGTGTGCCTTATCCGTAAGACAATTCAATAGACAAGCAACCAAACTAGAGGACACAAAAGTGCTGTGTGTTTCGCGTGACCTGCCATTTGCCCTTAAACGTTTTGTTGCAAACGACAACGTTGATAATGTCGTAAGTCTGTCGGACTTTAAAGATGGAAATTTTGGAGAAGCCTACAATCTGGATTTCATTGATGGTCCCTTCGAGGGTTTGTTATCGCGATGTGTAGTCGTCATTAACAAGGAAGGCGAGGTCATATACACAGAGCAGGTTTCTGAAATTTCTGATGAACCAAATTATGATGCAGCCATCAACGCATTATCATAATGCAAGGCTTATGACAGACAAAAAAGAAACATTTTTAATCAACCGCCTTAAAAGTGTTCGTTATGCTTTTAATGGCGCTTATTATTTACTTAAGACCGAGGCCAGTATTAAGATTCAGTTGTTTATTGCAGCTTTTATGACTGTTGTGGGGTTTTATTTTGAAATTTCAAAAACAGAATGGATGTTTCAGGTGGCTATGATAGGACTAGTCATGAGTATTGAAGGTATTAATACAACCATCGAATACATAGCAGATTTTGTGCATCCCGATCATCATGCTAGTATTGGTCGCATTAAGGACATTGCTGCAGGTGCTGTTTTTATATCTTCAATAGCCGCGGTGGTAGTGGCCATGATCATTTATATTCCTAAAATATTCTAATTGCATCTGTAGAAAAATGATGTAGTCTTAGTCTAAATTCGTTTATTTTAAACCGCTTTAAAATTATACGATTTACTTCGCTATTCCGTTAGGATAAACGTTAGTAATTTGTATTTTTGTTTCAATCTAACAACGCATTAATGGCGAAGAAGAAAACTAAAACTAAAAGCAGTACAGGATCACCTTCTAAAAAACCATCCCGAAATTTCGGGGTAAAATTATCGAGCCAACAAAAACTGATTTTTGGAAGCTTATTGATTATACTCGGTATTTTGATGTTTATTGCTTTTTTATCTTTCTTCTTTACTGGAAAAGCAGATCAGAGTACCTTGTCTGAATTCACATCGAGAACGGTGGAATCCGACAATTGGCTCAACAAATTTGGCGCCTTGGTCAGTGACTTCTTCATTATGAAAGGCTTTGGGATTGCTTCTTTTATTTTTTCTGGACTGTTATTTCTCTCCGGTGTTTATGTAACTCTCGACCTTAAAAAGACTAAATTAATGAAACATTGGATGTGGGGCATCCTGATTGTTATTTGGCTTTCTATTTTCTTCGGATTTTTTGCTCATCAATACGATGTTCTGGGTGGAACTATTGGTTTTGAAATGAACAGCTTTTTTCAAGCCTATATTGGAGCTATCGGAACCGTGCTGCTGTTGCTATTTGGATTAATTACCTATTTGGCCATTCGTTTTAAGGTCACGGGACAGGATATTGTGAATTTGTTTAAATCTGCAAAAAGAGATTTAAAGGACGATTATAAATTGGACAATGAGAATTTAGATTATGTGCCACTTGACAATGATTTGACTGCCGAAGCTGAAAACTTCAAATCGGCCTTCGATTTGACGCCTGTGAAAACAGAACCCACCATCGAGAATCATTCCAAGCCAACCATTAGTGCGCCTGCAAAAAAAATAGAGCCAGAAATTCAAAAGCCGTCAGAGAGTGAAGTTGAAATTCAAGTAGCGCGTATAGAAGAAGAAGCTTCAGAAACTGATAATCTTTCCAATAAACTGGTAGAAGATTTTGGACTGTTTGATCCAACCCTTGAATTGAGCAAATATCAATTTCCACCTTTAGATTTATTAAAAAAATACGATTCTGAAGGTATTACGATCAATCAAGAAGAACTTGAAGAGAATAAAAATAAAATTGTCGAAACTTTAAACAATTATAATATAGGTATTGCCAATATCAAGGCTACCATTGGTCCGACAGTGACTTTATATGAAATTGTGCCCAACGCAGGCGTCCGAATTTCAAAAATCAAAAATCTAGAAGATGACATTGCCTTGTCTTTGGCAGCTCTCGGTATACGTATCATCGCTCCTATCCCCGGAAAAGGAACCATAGGGATTGAAGTACCCAATAAGAATGCTACCATTGTATCGATGCGTTCGGTAATTGCCTCACAACGATTTCAGAAATCGGAAATGGAATTGCCCATTGCATTTGGAAAAACCATTAGCAACGAAACTATGGTGGTCGATTTGGCAAAAATGCCTCACCTTTTAATGGCTGGAGCAACAGGACAAGGAAAATCTGTAGGCTTAAATGCGGTCTTGACATCCTTACTTTATAAAAAACATCCTGCGGAAGTGAAATTTGTGTTGGTGGACCCAAAAAAGGTCGAACTTACACTTTTCAATAAAATCGAACGTCATTATTTGGCAAAATTGCCTGACAGTGAAGAAGCGATTATAACGGATAATACCAAAGTCATTTACACCTTGAATTCGCTGTGTATTGAAATGGACAACCGTTACGAGATGTTGAAAAATGCGCTTTGCAGGAACATCAAGGAATACAACGAAAAATTCAAGGCACGCAAACTCAATCCGAATGAAGGGCATCAGTATCTTCCTTACATTGTGTTGGTGGTAGATGAATTTGCCGATTTGATTATGACCGCTGGCAAGGAAGTTGAGACACCCATTGCGCGTTTGGCTCAATTGGCACGGGCTATTGGCATTCATTTGATTATTGCCACGCAGCGTCCATCGGTAAATGTCATTACGGGAATAATCAAAGCCAATTTTCCTGCACGTATCGCGTTTAGGGTGACTTCCAAAATCGATTCGCGTACCATTTTGGATAATTCGGGTGCAGATCAGCTCATTGGACGTGGTGATATGTTGTTTACGCAGGGCAATGAACTTACCCGTATACAATGCGCCTTTGTGGACACACCTGAAGTTGAAAATATAACGGAATTTATTGGTGGTCAAAAAGGCTATCCAGATGCTTATTTATTGCCAGAGTACGTTGGCGAGGAAAGTGGCACAAGTATTGATATAGATATCGCCGATAGAGATAAACTGTTTAGGGAAGCTGCCGAAGTCATCGTCATCGCCCAGCAGGGTTCTGCTTCTTTATTACAGCGTAAATTAAAATTGGGCTATAACCGAGCCGGTCGATTGATCGATCAATTGGAAGCTGCAGGAATAGTAGGTTCCTTTGAAGGCAGTAAGGCAAGACAAGTATTGGTCCCAGATTTGGTTGCGCTAGATCAACTATTGACAAATGAAGCGAACTAATAAAATGTAAATTGAAAATTATGAAAAATGTAGTGATTGCTTTAATGATTTTATTTTCTTTTTCTGGTTATGCACAAGATGCAGCCAAAGCAAAATCCCTCTTGAATGAGGTAAGCGAAAAAGTGAAAAGTTATAATAACATCAGTATTGATTTTAAGTATGTGCTTAAAAACACCAGTGAAAATATCAATCAGGAAACTCGTGGCAATGTGGTTATGGAAGGTGAAAAATACTTGTTGAACATTCTTGGTGTCACGCGTATCTTTGATGGAAAAACCTTATACACCATTAGCCCTGAAGATGAGGAAGTGACCATCTCAAAGAACAATCCTGATGATGAGAACACGATTACCCCAAGTAAAATGCTTTCCTTTTATAAAAATGGTTACACCTACAAAATGGATATTGTTCAAAATGTGAATGGGCGTAAAGTTCAATATGTAAAATTAAACCCGATTGACACCAATTCTGAAATCAAAAGTGTTTTACTTGGTATTGATGCTCAAACCAAACACATTTACAACCTGATAGAAACAGGTAAAAACGGCACACAAACAACCCTTACTGTTAATTCTTTTAAAACCAATGAACCTATATCGAAAACCTTATTTACCTTTGATAAGGATAAATACAAAGGCTACTACATTAACAAATTGGATTAAGGTTGTTTAATAACCAATGAAAATATTAGATAGGTACATACTTACGACCTACTTAAAAACATTTTTGAGCGTGTTTGTAATACTCATGCTCATTTTTGTTTTACAAACTGTTTGGCTTTACATCAGCGAACTCGCAGGTAAAGATCTCGACATGATGACCGTCGGTAAGTTTTTGATCTATTTTATGCCCAAGCTTATTCCTCTAGTGGTGCCTTTGACCATTCTGCTGGCGTCTATCATGGTATTTGGTAGTTTTGCTGAAAACTATGAATTTGCAGCCATGAAATCTACAGGGATTTCATTACAGCGCGCCATGCTAGGATTGAGTGTTTTTATTGTGGCACTTTCTATTACAGTTTTCTTTTTTGCCAATAACGCCATTCCTTGGGCAGAGTACAACTCATATAACCTTCGTAAAAACATTGCGCAGTTAAAACCAGCGATGGCCATTGCTGAAGGGCAGTTTAATGAAATTGGAAATATCAATATTAAAGTGGACAAAAAGACTGGCGAACGAGGTCAGTTTTTGGAAAAAGTGGTCATGCACTTGAAATCAGCCACACGTACCGGAAATTACAAAGTTATTATCGCTGAAAAAGGTGAATTAATCAGTAGTGAGAAATCAAATATTTTGCAGTTGGTACTATTTGATGGCCATTATTACGAAGAGATTTTTAGTAAAGACCCAAGAGAAAATTTAAAGAAACAGCATGCCAAAAGTTACTTTGAAACGTACACCATTAATGTGGATCTCGAGGGCATGAACGAAGTTGATTTAGAACAAAAGAGTTTTAGCGATCGATTTAACATGCTAAATGTAAGCGGTCTTAACTACACAATCGACAGTCTGTATAAAGATAAAAATAAAGATTCAAAAAGTTTTTCAAACACTTTATATACCAGAACAAATATAAATATCTTAAACGTTAATATCAATCCAAAAAAAGACACCATTTTCAATGGAAACGTCTTGGAACTTTTTGATACCAATACAAGATCCCAAATGTTGAACTTGGCATTGAATACAGTGAACAGTACCAATCAAATTATCGATACAAAAAAGCAAAGCTCTCAATTTAAGAACAAAACTTTAAACAAGCATATTATTGCACTTCATGAAAAATATGCCTTGGGGTTTGCATGCATCATTCTTTTTTTTGTAGGTGCTCCTTTAGGTGCTTTAATTAGAAAAGGTGGGCTTGGGTTGCCAATGATTGTGGCTATCTTACTATTTTTGACCTATCATTTTATAGGTATTTTTGCCAAAAACAGTTCGCAGGATGGCACTTTAAGTCCCATGTTTGCTACCTGGCTATCCACACTTGTCATGCTTCCACTAGGGATTTCGTTGACCAATCGAGCTACTAAAGATCGTGGTCTATTTGAATTTGACAGTTATCTAGAACCCTTAAAAAAATTCCTGAAATTAAAACCTAAAGCAATATTTGATCAAGACGGAAAGGATATAAGCTACCATTATTTTGAAGGCTATTCAACGGAAAAATTAGTCGACATTATCAAGAATTATGAGACCTTTGAATTTGATATAACTAGCAAGGCAAAAGCCTATTCCATTTTAATCAAAACAGGGGTCACAATTGAAGAACTTCGAACTCATGGAATAGCAATAGATGACACTTTTATCACATCAACCATAAAAGCTAAAGATTGCCTCGATTATTCCAAAATCGCCTATATCTTTTATATCATTGGTGCAGCACTATTGGTTTTACATTTTGTATTTAAAAATAATAAGTTCCCTGAATTTGCTACTACTTCACTCGATTTGAGCCTCATTTCCTTTTTCATTTTTGTCATATATTTTGTGGTAACATTTGTTCAAACGCGATCGTTTTATAAACAGTTGAATTTAAAAGTGAAGCCTGTCAGTTCACTTCTGATGGTTGTCGGTTTGCCTTTTTATGGTGTCTCACACTTTCTTTTAAGAAATAAAATACGTGAAGACCTGAACCAAAGTGCCATAGAAAATACAAAATAAGCCCTATCTTTGCATCCAATTTCAATACAAATGACAAGTACCACATTGCAACCAACGACAAAATTACACACGATAGTTGAAGCCATTGAAGACATCAAAAATGGTAAAGTCATTATTGTTGTCGATGATGAAAACAGAGAGAACGAAGGCGATTTTATTGCCGCTGCGGAAATGGTTTCACCAGAAATGATCAATTTTATGGCCAAGCACGGGCGCGGTCTTATTTGCGCTCCATTGACCGAGGACCGATGTCAAGAACTTGAATTGGCAATGATGGTTCAGAATAATACGGTGTTGCATCATACACAATTTACAGTTTCGGTAGATTTAATTGGACATGGCTGTACAACAGGCATTTCAGTTCACGATAGGTCAAAGACCATTAAAGCACTCGTTGATGAATCCACCCAACCTCACGATCTAGGTCGCCCTGGACATATTTTTCCATTGAGGGCAAAAAATGGAGGCGTTTTAAGACGCACTGGCCATACCGAAGCTGCTGTAGATTTGGCGCGTTTGGCAGGTTATAAGCCCGCTGGTATTTTGGTCGAGATTTTAAATGAAGACGGTACTATGGCACGTTTGCCTGAATTGCTTGAAGTTGCCAAAAAGTTCGATTTAAAGATTATTTCTATAGAAGATTTGGTCGGTTACAGAATGGAGCACGATTCTTTGATTGAGAAAAAGGAAGATTTTGATATCGAAACTCGATTTGGGACTTATCGCTTAAGAGCTTACCAACAAACCACCAACAATCAAATACACATTGCATTGACCAAAGGTCATTGGGATAACAATGAACCCGTTTTGACAAGAGTTAATGCCACTTTGGTCAATAATGACATTCTAGGCACGCTCACCAATAATGCAGATAAGAAATTGGATGATATGTTTAGAGTGGTTAATGATGCCGGAAAAGGCGCCATCATTTTTATCAACCAACAATCGGAATCCATGAATATTTTAAAGCGTCTGAATGTTTTGAAGGATTCACAAATAAAAGGCACTGTGGTCAAAGCACCAAGTATCGAAATGGATTCCAAGGATTTTGGAATCGGCGCGCAAATCCTGCACGATTTGAATATTCATAAATTGAAATTGATTTCGAACAGTCAGCAAACCAAGCGTGTTGGAATGATTGGTTATGGCTTGGAAATTATTGAATACGTCAATTATTAGTTCCTTTTTTAAAAACTATATAGAGACTAATCTAAAGTTGCAAGGTAGGTATAACTCAAATGCTAACGCGCTTCAAAACGCTAATAATTGCCTTTGCCATTTTTTTAGCACGTTCTGCAGCGACCACTTCACTCCAAGATAATTTTATCAAACAGGAAATGTTACGTCCTATGTGCTGATCTGATTGGTCAAAATTTCGCTCCGAAAGCGCCTTGAGACCTTGTTTGACTTCGGTTGATAATGGATATAAAGACTTCAATTCTTTGAGATGCTGCCATTTACGCACATAATGCCAATTGTTGTCATAATAATGAAAACAACCATCGATACCATTTGCCTTTAATGCTTCAGAAGCATCTCTAGTTATTTGAAGATCAGGCAAAAAGAAGTTCAAAAAAGCATAACTTTCCACACCACCATCTGGTACACGTCGAAAGGTAATTTCTGGAATTTGTGATAATTCATCCCTTAAAATGGTATAATTCCTTTTTTGAATATCCACAAATTCATCCAAACGCCTCACTTGAGCCAAACCAACGGCTGCATTAAGCTCGGAAATTCTAAAATTATATCCAAGATATGGGTGTTCTTCAGCACCTCTATCGGTTCCGACGTGATCATGTCCATGGTCCGAAAATTGATCGGCATTTTTATAATACTCTGTATTATTTGTAATGATGGCGCCACCTTCCCCACAGGTAATGGTTTTCACAAAATCAAATGAAAAGCAGCCAACATCTCCAAAACTACCCAAAGGTTTTCCTTTATAAGTTCCGCCAATGGCTTGGCAAGCATCCTCGATAAGGCGCAGATCAAATTGCTTGCATAGCGCTTGAAGTGCATCTAAATCCGCCATACTCCCACACATATGAACTGGCATAATGGCTTTAGTTTTTGGAGTAATTGCGTGCCTTACAGCATCAATATCGAGTGTAAGCGTATCGTCAATATCCACCAGCACCGGAATGGCGCCAAGCATCAATATGGCTTCAAAACTGGCAACAAAAGTAAATGTTGGTATGATCACCTCGTCCCCTGCTCCAATACCTGAACAAGCCAACGCTACGGAAACAGCTGCTGTTCCGCTAGAGAGTAATTGAACGTGTTTTGTTTTTAATTTTGATTGAAGTTCGGCTTCCAGTTCCTTTGCCTTCCAATGATCTTGTCGTATACTGTCAAAACCATAGCGCATTAAAACACCGCTTTGGAGCACATCATTGACTTCTTTACGCTCTAAATCCCCAAACATCTCAAATCCTGGCATATAGATTTACTTTAACGTTTGTAAAAAAGCTAAATAATTTTGAATTGATTCTTGATCGACAGTGGTAAGGATTTCCCCAATTTCCATTTTATCCTTATCAATTGTCAAAACTGCTGGAAAATTGGACGCTTTGTTATAATGCATTGCCAATCTTCGCTGTTTTATAATTGTCAAATCTGTCGTTTTTATATCTTGGTTGGAACCGTCGAGCATCAACAAAACAAAGTTATCAGCCATATTTTTGAAGGCCTCTTGTTTGAAAAAGTCATTATAAAATATTTGGCACGCCTCACAATCATTTTTGCTAAAATAGATAAGTACAGCTTTGTTTTCTGATTTTGCAATTTCTGTGGCTAGGTTAATGTCCTTTTGCCAAGTTAATTGAACATCTTGCGCAACCGAAGACACACTAAAGATAAAGGACAAAATAAGTAATGTTTTTTGCATGATTTATAACGTTATGAATGAAACAAATATAAGTCAAACTTCAAGTCCATCAAAAGGAAATGATTTTTTTAACTACATTTCAAGGATCGTGTCTTTAAGCTGCTTACGAACCTTTTTAAAATCGGCGAACATGTCGTTTTCGTGGCGGTAACCAATAGGCAACAGTAGAACAGATTTCAGATTTTTAGCCTTTAGTTTTAAAATTTCGTCAAAACGCTCTGCAACAAACCCTTCCATAGGGCAGGAATCTATTTCTTCAACCGCACATACGGTCATTAAAGTTCCAAGTGCTATATAGATCTGCTTTATTGACCATTCTTGCCGTTGTACTTGAGTCATGGATTGCATCATCGACTTTAAATCGTGGCGATAGGGAGATAAAATGGATTCTGGTGTTTGTCGTATGTCTGAAACATTGTCAAAATGATTATCGACATCCAAATCCACCACATCTTCATTGATACATAAAACCAACAAATGAGAAGCCTCCCTAACCTGCTGTTGATTGAAGGCATGCGGTACCAAACTTTGGCGAATCACTTCATCTTCAACAATAAGCATTTTGATGGTTTGCAAACCAAATGAGGTCGCCGTTAGATTGAAGGCCTTTTTGAGTATTTCAAGTTTATCTTTGGAGAGTTTTTGGTCTGTATCAAACTTTTTTGTGGCATATCGCCATTGCAAACTATTAATAATATCCATAGTCAATATCACTTTGAAATGCAAAATTAAAGCATCGCTCGAAGATACCGTGAGAAAGCAATAAAAAAATTCAATAACAGCATTAAAATTATTACAAAAATGTGATTAATTCTTTGAAAGAAATAAAAAAGCGTTCTATATTTGCACTCGCTAAAGGAGAAATGGCAGCCCCGAAGTATCGGGAGGTCAAATGCGGTTAAGTTCGCCTCCAAAAGCATTTACTGGAGAAATGGCAGCCCCGAAGTATCGGGAGGTCAAATGCGGTTAAGTTCGCCTCCAAAAGCATTTACTGGAGAAATGGCAGAGCGGTCGAATGCGGCAGTCTTGAAAACTGTTGAGGGTCACACCTCCGGGGGTTCGAATCCCTCTTTCTCCGCTGAAATTTATTCAAATTTCAATCAAAGTTCTGTAAACACTATGTTTACGGGACTTTTTAGTTTCTACAAAACATCAAAAAGTGTATTAAAAACCATTCTGTTGGTGACCTATTCGGTGACCTTTTTCAAACCTTATTTAGGTCACCTATTTTGTTAATAACTGTTTATAAATCAGTTGTTTAAATAGATATTTTGACCTTATTATTTCGTAAATTAATGTATAATTTTAAAGGTCACCAGAATGAACAAAACATTTGGATTATTATTCTACTTAAAGAAAAGTAAAGTAGATGCACAGGGTAAAAGCCCTATTTACATGCGAATTACTATTGATGGTAAGCGCACAGAAATCAGCAGCAAACGCACTATTGAATCAGAACGCTGGAGCAATGAAGGAAACAAAGCGATTGGAAGAACTGAAGATGTCCGAGAGCTGAACGCCTATTTAGATTCACTTACTACAAAGGTTTATCAAAGTCAAAGAGAATTAATTCAGGACAATAAGCCTGTAACATCGGAAACTTTAAAGAATAAGCTTTTAGGAGTTGAGGACAAAGAAAGAACACTCATTTCTATCTTTGAAAATCACAACAAGCAAGTTGAGAAATTACTTGGAAGAGAATTTGCTCCAGGCACTTTAGAACGATACAAAACCGTATCAAAACATCTACAAGACTTTATCAAAATACAGTACAAAGTTAGTGATGTGAGTATTAAAAAAGTTGACCATCAATTTATAACAGACTTTGAGTTTTATCTAAAGAGCGTCAGAAACTGCGGTCATAACAGCACAGTCAAATACATCAAGAACTTTAAAAAAATTGTTCGCATAGCATTGGCTAATAATTGGATTAATCGGGACCCGTTTCTAAACTATAAAGTTCGATTGAAGGAAGTAGAACGTCAATATTTATCCGAAGAAGAAATACAAGCAATGCTCGATAAAAATTTGCATACACCACGTTTGGAACAAGTAAGGGACATATTTGTGTTCTGTTGCTTCACTGGATTAGCCTACAGCGATGTTAAAAAATTAACCAAAGATAATTTAGTGTTCGGGATTGATGGCGATAAATGGATAAAAGTCAAACGGACTAAAACAGATACACGAAGTAACATTCCCCTGCTTCCAACCGCTTTAGAACTTATCAAAAAATACGAGAATCATCCCGAAGCTGTAACAAGAGGTGTATTACTTCCAGTCTTGAGCAATCAAAAGTCAAATGCCTATTTGAAGGAAATTGCAGATTTGTGCGAAATCAATAAAAACTTAACCACGCATTTAGCTCGCCATACCTTCGCGACTACAGTAACTCTTTCTAATGGAGTGCCAATGGAATCAGTCAGCAAAATGTTAGGTCACAAATCTTTAAAAACCACCCAGCATTATGC
>JBGSXJ010000177.1:0-4841 GCA_041751535.1 Aquaticitalea sp. | reverse complement strand
TAACATTTCCCAAATCGACTTTAAGTATTACTTTTGCGGGAGATTTTTATAACTGTATTTTTTTCTTTTAATGAAAAAATCATACCAAAGTTTAGAAGATAATTCAACTAACAATATGAAACAGGTGATACACCGTAAATTAACCTCGACTGTTCTACATTTAGGGTTTCTTATTTTACTCACGTTTTCTACTTCACTTAAAGCTCAAGAAGGCGACCCCGTCAAAGGAAAGTCTTTGTATAATGCCAACTGTGCTGCGTGTCATAAATTGGACGCAAAGATGACAGGTCCTGCTTTGCGCAACGTAGAGGAGCGTCTTGCAGAAACAGAAGGTTTAGACAGAACATGGCTTAATGCTTGGATTCGTAACAGTGCAGGCATGGTGAAATCCGGTGATGCTTACGCTAACAAGATTTATAACGAGTACAATGGCACTGCCATGACAGCGTTCCCGCAGTTGTCCGATCAGGATATTAGTGATATATTAGCTTACACAGCGGAAGAGCCCACGGTTACTCCTCCTGATGAAAAAATTACATCCGGTAGTAGCCAAGGTGATGGTGGAACTTCAAATAAACTCATTCTTGGAGCATTAGCCTTATTGTTCGGATTATTGGCAATGGCCTTAGTTTTGGTAAGACAAACATTAAATCGTTTTGCAGAAGCAAAAGGCGTTGAGGTTCCATCTAAAGAAAAAGGAACCCCACTTTGGAAAGCATTTGTACAAAATCAATTCTTGGTATTGGTGAGCGTTATCTTTTTATTATTGGCCAGTGCCTATTTTGTGTATGGTTATTTTATGCAGGTTGGTGTTGACCAAGGCTACATGCCAGTACAACCTATCCATTATTCTCATAGAATCCACGCAGGTGACAATGGAATAGATTGTAAATATTGTCACTCTTCTGCACGCGTTAGTAAGCACTCTGGAATTCCATCTTTGAATGTGTGTATGAATTGCCATAAATCAATTTCAGAAGTCGCACCAGAAACCGCCACTGAAGAATACAGCAAAGATTTTTATGACAAGGAAATTCAAAAATTATATGCTGCAGTAGGATGGAATCAAGCAGAACAACAATATACAGGCGATGCACAACCAGTAAAATGGATTCGTATTCACAATTTGCCTGACTTTGCGTATTTTAACCACTCACAACACGTTACTGTAGGAGGTATTGAATGCCAAACCTGTCATGGTCCAGTTCAGGAAATGGAAGTAATGTATCAATTTTCACCATTGACCATGGGATGGTGTATCAATTGCCATAGAGAAACCAACGTTAAGGTGGAAGACAATGCATACTACACCAAAATTCACGAACAACTGTCCAAAAAGTATGGTGTGGATAAATTGACCGTTGCACAAATGGGAGGTTTAGAGTGTGGTAAGTGCCATTATTAATAATTAAAAGATAGAGTTTTAGTTTTAGAAACCATTTTAATAACTAACAACTAATAATTATATAACCAATAAAGAATATGTCATCAAACAAGAAATACTGGAAAAGTGTTGAAGAGCTAAACGAAAACAGCTCTATTGTTGAGGCGCTTAAACAAAGAGAGTTTGTTTCAGAAATTCCTACAGATGAATTTTTAGGAAATAAATCGGCTTTGGAAGCGTCTTCCACTACACGTCGTGATTTCTTAAAATATGTCGGTTTTAGTACTGCAGCTGCATCACTTGCGGCATGCGAGGGTCCAGTCATCAAGTCTATTCCTTATGTGGTACAACCAGAAAGTATTATTCCTGGTGTTGCCAATTACTATGCTACTACCATTGCTGATGGATTTGATTTTGCAAGTATTCTTGTAAAAACTAGAGAAGGCCGTCCGATTAAAGTTGAAAACAATGAATTAGGCTCATCTCATGCCAATGCACGAGTACATGCTTCTATTTTGGGATTATACGATAGCTTAAGAGTAAAGTCGCCGATGAAAGGCGATTCCAAAATATCTTGGGATACTTTTGATACGGAAACAAATCAAAAATTAACGGACCTAAAAGTTGGTGGTAAAGAAATTGTGTTATTGACACAAACCTTTGCGAGTCCGTCTACCGCCAAGTTGATCACAACGTTCAAAGAAAAGTACGGAAATGTGCGTCACGTAGTTTATGATGCTATATCAGAATCTGCTGCACTCGATGCTTACCAAGCTAAATATGGCGAACGTGCATTAGCCAATTATGATTTCTCTAAAGCTTCAACCATCGTTTCTATCGGTGCTGACTTTTTGGGCGATTGGCAAGGTGGTGGTTTCGAATCAGGTTACGGACAAGGACGTATTCCAAAGGACGGCAAAATGTCACGGCACATTCAATTTGAAGCGAATATGTCCCTTGCAGGCGCGAATGCTGACAAACGTATTCCAGCGACACCATCGCAACAAAGAATAGCGTTGGCAAAATTATACGGTTATATCACTGGCCAATCCGTTGCCACAGATTTGCCAGCTCATATTGACGCAGCCGTTCAACAAGCAGCTTCCGAACTTAAAAAAGCAGGAAGCAATGGCGTTTTGGTCACAGGTATCAATGATGTCAATGCGCAAACAGTTGCTTTGGAAATCAATGCGGCTCTAGGCAGTAAAGCATTTGATACAAAAACACCAATTACGACACGTCAAGGTAATCGCAAGGCAGTTTTAGCTTTGGTTGAAGATATGAAAGCTGGAAAGGTTGGCGCATTGATCATGTGCGGTGTCAATCCGATGTATACGCTTCCAAATGCTTCCGATTTTGCTGAAGGATTAAAAAATACATCATTAGAATTAACAATAGCTTTCGCTTTGAAAGCTGATGAAACAGCATCTGCTGTTCAATATATTGCTCCAACACCTCACTATTTAGAATCTTGGGGAGATGTAGAGCTTAAGAAAGGCCATTTTGCCTTAACACAACCAACCATTCGCCCTTTGTTTGACACACGTCAATTTCAAGAGGCTTTATTAAAATGGACTGGAAGTGATTTGACCTATCACGATTTTATCAAGGAAACTTGGAATGGAAGCGTTTTGGGTGGAAATTCATTCAACGATGCGCTGCATGATGGTGTTTTTGTTGCTGGAGGTTCAATCTCTATCGCATCGATCGTAGGTGAAGAAATGACTTCTTCTGCTGTAGAAACAAGTGCTACTTCATCACCTGTCGCTTCAGTATCTGGTGGAGATGCTGCAAGAGGTTTGTCCACTTCCACTTCAGAAGGTCTCGAATTGACCTTATACACCAAAATAGGTATGGGAGATGGCCAACAAGCCAACAACCCGTGGTTGCAAGAATTCCCTGATCCTATCACGAGAGTGTCTTGGGATAATTATTTGACCGTATCAAAAACTGATGCCGAAAAATTGGGCATCAAAAATTGGCATGTTGCTGATGGCGGACTCAATAGTAGTGTAGTTGAGCTTTCTGTAAATGGTGTTAAAGAGACCATGCCAGCCATTATTCAACCAGGTCAAGCTGTTGGTTCTGTGGGATTGTCTTTCGGATATGGCCGCAAAAAAGGTTTGAAAGAAGAAATGCAAACCGGAACTAACGCATACAAGTTTTATAAAGATTTTAATGCAACACAAACCAACGTTTCTATTGAAGTTGTTGGCGGCGAACATGAATTTGCCAGTGTTCAGTTACATAATACATTGATGGGTCGTGGAGATATCATCCGCGAAACTACACTTGAGATTTTCAACACAAAAGATAAGAGTCATTGGAATGCAATTCCTATGGTTTCCTTGAATCACGTTGAAACGCCAGTGACATCACCAGATGTAGATTTATGGGATTCATTTGACCGCTCAATTGGTCATCATTTTAACCTATCCATTGACTTAAACGCCTGTACAGGTTGTGGCGCGTGTGTTATCGCATGTCACGCTGAAAATAACGTTCCTGTTGTTGGTAAAGCTGAAGTAAGGCGCAGTAGGGATATGCACTGGTTGCGTATAGATAGATATTATTCATCAGAAGACACCTTTGCTCGAGACAATACCAAAAAGGATGAGTTCTCTGGCTTGTTTGGCGATAAAGGTTCTTTAGGAGGTTTTAACGAAATGGAAACAGCTGCAATGGACAATCCACAAGTGGCGTTTCAACCTGTCATGTGTCAGCACTGTAACCATGCGCCATGTGAAACCGTTTGCCCAGTGGCAGCAACGTCTCACGGTCGTCAGGGTCAAAACCAAATGGCTTACAACCGTTGTGTAGGTACACGTTATTGTGCAAATAACTGTCCTTACAAAGTGCGTCGATTCAACTGGTTCTTGTACAATAAGAATGATGAATTTGATTACTACATGAATGACGATTTAGGACGTATGGTATTGAATCCAGATGTAGTAGTGCGTTCGCGTGGTGTAATGGAAAAATGTTCGATGTGTATTCAAAAAACACAAAAAACAATCCTTGATGCCAAGCGTGATGGACGTGAAATTAAAGATGGCGAATTCCAAACGGCTTGTTCTTCTGCTTGTGGCAATGGAGCAATGGTATTTGGTGACATCAATGACAAAGAAAGTAAAGTTGCAAAACTTAAAGAAGATAATCGTATGTATCACTTGTTGGAAAGCGTTGGAACAAAACCAAACGTACAGTACCACGTCAAAGTGAGAAATACAACGGAAGCTTAAATTAATTTAGAAATTATAAACGAATTATGGCGTCTCATTACGAAGCACCTATTAGAAGACCTTTAGTTACAGGAGAAAAATCATTCCATGACGTGAGTGTGGATGTTGCACGACCTGTTGAAGGAAAAGCCAATAAAGCATGGTGGATAGTATTTTCTATTTCACTACTCGCCTTTCTTTGGGGAATTGGATGTATCATTTATACCATCTCCACA
>JBGSXJ010000176.1:0-4060 GCA_041751535.1 Aquaticitalea sp. | reverse complement strand
ATCTTTTTCGTCTTTATCTTCGTCCTTTTCCTCTTTGTCCTTATCTTTATTATTGTCATCTTTTTGTTGTTCGGCACATTCTTTTGCCAAACCAAAATTATAACGGGTTTCGTCATCGGAAGGATCGTTTCTCAATGCATTCTTATAAGCCTCTACTGCTTCCTTACATTGTTTATTTTTCATCAAGATATTGCCGATATTGTGAAAAGCCTTATGTTTATCAGCTTTGCTCGTGGCATTTTTGGCTGCTTGTTGTTGACGATATAAGGCTTCTTCATAATTGCCTTTTTTGTAATAGGAATTGCCGAGGTTATAAGTACCTGCAACATTATTTGGCTGTTCGGAAATGGCTTTTCGATATTCCATTTCGGCCGCGACATACTTCTCGTCGGTTGCCAGTTCATTCCCTTCATAAACAAAATTAGTGGCTTTCTTAAGGGCCAACAGATCTTGCCTCTCTTTTTCCTTCTCTTGAGAAAACGAAAAAAAGTTTGTAAAAATTAGTAATATGATAAGTAATGTTCTCATTTCAATTAATTTATAAAACTAAAAAATCTAACCTTACGATAGTTATAATGTTTTCTTAAAATATTTACGTGGCTTCATTGAACAAATTCAAGCGTTTTAGCCATGCGGTCTTGCGTTCCAATAAAAATATGTCTAAAAACAACAAGAATATGGCAGCGCCCAAAAACCATTGAAATTGCGATTCGAAGTCGGCAAATTGCTTGGCCTCAAATTCTTTTTTATCCATTGTGTTCAAAATCTCACGAATCTCTTCAACCACCATGCTGGTTCTATTTCCATTAATATAAACGCCATTAGCTTCATTTGCTATGGTCTTTAAGGTTTCTTCATCGAGACGGGTGATGACCGTTTCGCCATTCATATCCTTTTTATAATTGAGAACCACACCGTTTCTTTTTTCGGGTATCGGACCGCCTTTGACGTCCCCTACGCCAATGGTAAAAATACGGATACCTTCTTCACTAGCCTCTTCCGCAACCCTTGCAGCCACGTTGCTGTGATCTTCTCCATCGGAAATAATTATCAAAACCCGATTGGTTTGATCGTCATCGTCATAATACGTTTTAGCCAAATTAATGGCTTCATTGATGGCGGTTCCTTGTGATGATAACATGTCTGTGTTCATGCTTTGCAGGAACATCTTGGCAGAACCATAATCTGTGGTAATTGGCAACTGTGGAAAAGCCTTGCCTGCGTATGCGATAATTCCAACCCGATCACTGGCTAAATTGTTGATGATTTGCGTGACCAATTGTTTTGCTTTTTCCAATCGATTTGGTGCTACATCTTCTGCCAACATACTTTTGGAGACATCAACAGCAAATACGATATCAACCCCTTCGCGTTTTACTGTTTCAAGTTTTGTGCCGATTTTGGGGTTTACCAAAGCAATGGCCAAGCACGCAAATGCCAAACACAATAGAATGACCTTTAAAATGGATTTAAAAAGCGAGAAATTTGGACTTAACTTTTTAAACTGTGCTTTATGTGCAAATTTTTTCTGTGTGCGATATTTCCAAAATTGCAATACCAGAAAAATGAGGATAATTACCGGAATAATCCCTAAAACCCAAAACCATATTTTCTCGTCTAATTGCATTATTTATTATTCAGTGGCTGTAAGTTGATCATTTTTAATGTATCACATACAGGATATTAAATTTATTTTAAATGAATTGATATCAACTTTTCTTACGTAATTCTTTTAATTAAAACTCCTAAACACTGTAGAACGTAACAAAAACTCAAAAAACAATAAGCCTAACGCCAACAACAAAAGCGGTCGGTACTTTTCTTCGTAATTATAAAACTTGAACTCTTCAACATCGGTTTTTTCAAGCTTGTTTATTTCATCATAGATTTCTTCCAACTTTTTATTGTTGGTAGCCCTAAAATACTTTCCTCCAGTATCATTTGCGATTTCTTTAAGCAAAGCTTCATCAATTTCCACTTGAATTCTCCCATATTGAAAGCTTCCATTAGGCAAAATCCCTATAGGAGATAATGCCATTCCGTTAGTTCCCAATCCGATGGTGTATACTTTAATCCCGTATTCAACTGCCAAACTACTTGCCGTTTTTGGGTCTATTTGTCCCGAATTGTTGACACCATCTGTGAGTAAAATAATGACCTTACTTATGGCTTTGCTGTCTTTTAAACGGTTTACAGATGTTCCCAAACCCATACCTATGGCAGTGCCACCTTCAATGATGGTGTTGTACTTGACATCTTCCAATGAGCGCAATACAATGGCTTTATCGCTAGTGATAGGCGTTTTTGTATAACTTTCGCCTGCGTATTCCACAATGCCTATTCGATCATTTGGTCTTCCTTTGATAAAATCGGCAGCGACATTCTTTAAGGCCTCCAAACGGTTAGGCAATAAATCTTTTGCCAACATACTGGCTGATACATCAATGGCCATAACTATATCAATTCCTCTAGTGGTCTTAGTTCTGGAAGAAACATCCACTGTACGCGGTCGTGCCATTGCAGTAATTAAAAGAGCCAAAGCCAGCAAACGAACTACAAACAACATATGCCTAGCTTTTGGAAGCCAACTACTCGTTAACTTAAAGCCTTTTAGAGTAGAAATACGAAGTTCTGCAGTTTGTTTCCTGTTCTTGAATACGTACCACACGACTGCTAATGGCAACAATAAAAAGAGCCAAAAAAACTGCTTGTTTAAAAATTCTATCCCTTCCAACATCATTCCTCTTTTTTAAGTTCGACAGAATTCAAGATTCGTTCCATGATTTCATCGGCATATACGTCATCTGCCTTCCATGCCAACATTATGGTTTGTAATACATCTTTAGTCGCAAAAAGCATGATGACATAATTACCCTTTTTATAGTCGTTTGTTAATGGCTGCGGAAAATCTGCCGTGCCGTATACTTTAATGCCTTCTGCAGCATTTGGCGTTATAAACTGTTCTTGTCTAGTAATTATATTTTTGACTCCATTTTTTTCAAACATGGTCAATCCGCCTTCAATGGCTCTGCCAATATCAATTTTAGTAGAATCGGCCAGATTGTATTTGCTTGTACTTAATGCGATATTAATGTCGCTTAACACCGTACCATAACCAAATAAGGTGGTTTTGGCTTGACTTATATTGTCTATCTCTTGTGATTCCATCCGTTGCAAAACCTCTGGAGTGGTTATATAAATTGGTGGAATTCCATATGCGCTGCTAACCCAATCTCCTTCGAGGAGTTCCTTACTATCATTGCCAACGAGGGTGTCTTTTACAAAATCATAGCCATATTTGATGACAAATCCTGCAATGGTGCTCATCAGCAACAAAACGGCAACTACGACGGTGATAATGATTTTTCTACGCTTCTTTTTTCGTTCTTGTGCTTCTTTGTATTGTTGATTGAGAAGTTTTTCCTCTTCTGTAGCTTCGGGAAGCGCTTCTTTTACATGATCTATTTCGATATCGATTGTGTTTCTGTCTATTTTGGCCAATTCAATATCTGGTGCCGATTTTGCAAACTTCACCAAATCCGCTCGCTTTAAAATGGTTTCGATATTTCTGATATCTTCCTTGCTCAATTCAATTTGATTGCCATCTTTCAAAAGATTCAATCGCGACACCAATTCGTCTGTTGTGCTTTCCAAAGCTCTGTCATAGACTTTTTCATCGAGGTATTTTCTAATGATAAAAGTAAGTTCGGAATAGTAGCCCTTTAATTCTGATTGTTGCAGGTAATCGCTTTCATCCAACTTTTTCAATGCCAATTTTGCACGTTCATATGGCGGTAGCAAAGCGTTTTCCTCTGCTTCTGTCAATGGTTTTTTTCTCCATATAAACCAATACAAGAGAAATGCTATCAAAGCTAAAATCCCTAATATGATGAGCGCTGTTATCCACCAATTGCTATTACTTTTGTCAACTTCAATATAAGGTTTTATGTCATAAAGGCCTTGTTTTGTCGTGTCTATCAAAATATTGTTGACCTCAACACGCAAAGAATCGGTATAGAATGTTTTGCTGCCTATGATGATTTTTTGCCTCGGAATGGTA
>JBGSXJ010000175.1:0-3135 GCA_041751535.1 Aquaticitalea sp. | reverse complement strand
TGTGAAAATGAACTAATGCTAAAAAGCAGGAAAATCGATATGTAAACTGTTTTTCTCAAATTAATGCCAACGTTTATGTATATGAGCTGTGGCGTGTCTCGGCACAGACCTTTCCTGATAAAAACTGGCTTTGGAAAATCCGCAGGATTTTCCAAGTGTGGACTGACCAAGCCATAGCTTATATACGGTGTTGTACAGCGTTTTTATTTTATTCCACTATAAATTTTTCATAATTCTGTCGGATGTAAGCTACTTGTAGTTTTTCTAAACCATCTAAATCATAAAATTCATCGTCCAATTCGTTAAAGTCAGGATTGCGTTTATTTTTAAATTCGGAATCTTGCTTTTTATAGACTTCTATTGCTTTTTCGGTCAAATTTGCAAAATCAGTTGCACCAATTCTTTCAAATCCAGCTAAAGCTGTTTGCCCATATTCGAGTCCATTATTAAGAAAAAATTGGTCGTATCCGCCATTTTGAACTTCTCCTTCCAAAATCCACATTGCTTGAAATTCCGCCATTGCTGGGTCAGCGATTTCAAGACTTTGTCCAAATGTTCCAAGTTCTAATTCCGCGGACTTTTCATAAATCAAACCGACAAGTTTTTCGTCCGTTGAGTTTTGTAAATCAGTCAATGTGTATTTAACTTTTCGTATCATTTTTCAAATGCTGTACAACGGTTGGGCTATGACAAGTAGGGCAGGTAATAAGTGATGACCTTTCCGCCAAGCCCTTAGCCAAAGCTTTTGTATTTTGTTTTTATCTTATTTTATCTAAAAGCCAAATCAAAAGATTTGGCGGTCTTCATAAACACTCCCAAGCCAATGAATTCAGCACTTAACACCCTATTTGTTATAGCCGTTGTTGTAACACGTTTCGTTCGGTCAGTTTATAATTCAGTCCTATTATCCATATTAGAACCACAGCGAATGTAATTTTTTGAATTAATGGCAAATACTCAATTCCATGTCCGCTGTAATAGATATAGTTATTTATTCCTAAAAGTAATACGCAAACTATTCCGCCAATTTTAAAGAGATTCAAGCTGCTTTTATACACTTCCCAAATGATTCCGAGAACTACAAAAACACCAAATATGCTCGATAATGTAGTCATTAAATCGTGATACTTAGTAAAAATTAAAACAGCAAATGTCATTGTTAAAATTCCGAATATTTTGATGATAAATTTCCAAAATCGGTTTTGGGCAAATTTTTGTGCGAATTGTATAAAAAATAGTGCTAAACTAGCACACAAAATAATCATTGCTGTTATTGCATAAGGTCTGGCGGGATTCATTTGTCCATTCATTCCATTTTCGTTCATTAGATTACACCAGTAATTATTAATCCAGTCAAATCCGACTGAGTTTAAATTTGCTTGAGAACCTCCAGAATATAATTTTGCAGAATAAACATAAAGTCCGACAAAGATAAAAATTCCAATTGTCGGTAAAATTCCAGCTATATTTTTGTACTTATTTTCCAAGTAAAAAACTTTTTTTAAATGTGTTACAACGTTTAGTATATGAAAAGTAGGCGATTTCGAAGCACCAAACTTTCGGTTAAACACAAACTTTGATGCGAGCCTAAAGCCTTGATTTTACTACTGTTTCGCCTATTTTTTATATACATTGTTACCTGCTTTTATTTCTTTTCAATTTTTGCGTTTCTCGTATATCCATTCTTCTTATATCCATCAATGAATATTATTTTGGCTTCACTATTTTCAATTCCGTGTCTTTGAACTCTAAAGTGTCCGCTTACTCCAAATTCGCCCGTCCGAATAATTTTTGTGAAGTAAGAACTATCAATTATTTCAATGTCATTTTTTGAACTGTTGATAAACTTTTCTCCATTTAGTTTAACTCGTCTTTGTTCGCCACTATCAATTCCGTGAATGATTTTGGTTTCCGTATCAGTATAGTTGTAGAATAAAATAAATGACATTACATAATCGTGAATTTTGCCATACCAACTTCTGCCTTCTTGTTCGCTATATTCCCAACCATAGATTTCATCATTACTTTGAAGTTCATATTGTTTAGTTGCTTGAGTTGTTCCGTCATTGTAAATTGGCATTATAAGCAATTCACGGTCAACATTATTGCCCCATTCTTCTTCTCCACTTTCTAACTGTTCAATCAAATTATTCCAATTTGCTCCTTGTGGTGGTGTTTCCCCTTCACTAATTCGTTTCTTTAAGTCGCTTAAAGTGTATGCGTTGGATATTTTGTCGTGGTCATCCATATTTAACCAACTATACAAAATTGCGTTAATCGGATAATCAATTGGGTCAGCGTCTACATAATCAGGGACGTTTGTAAAGTCAGGATAAATTGTTTCTGGAAGCAGTAATAATCCAACCGTAGCAGGTGAACCTTTTAAAAGGTCTTTTGCCTTTATAAAATTTGAAGTGTCAAGTAGTTTTTCGTGAATAGACTTTGAAATGTAGTTTATCTGAAGTCTCTTATTTACAAAAAATGGAAAACTGCTTAGCATTTCCTTTTGTTCTTTTCTGTCGGGAACTTGTCTGTCCAAAAACTCGTGAAGTTTGTCCGATAGAATATTGTTTTCTACACAACTCAAAATTGGAAATTTATCTTCTGTCAGTTTCATTTTCTGTCGTTTTTTTTAATTGCAGGTAACGGACAGGGCTATGCGCGGGTGGGGATTGAGGTGCAGAGTACTATCCTCGGAGATAAAGCTTCCAGAAACCACTTAAGCTTGGCCTGCTATCGAAACCCCCACTCGTGTATAGCTAATGTTGCCTGCCGTTTATTTTTTTCGTCCGTAATACCTTGAGTTATATTAGCTGGCAAAACTGTATCTAGGTACTATTTCTGTTTTTTTATTTGTTTAGTCTAATTATCAACTATTTACATTTTTATTAGACGTCACCTTATAAAATTAAGGGCGTTTCTTTTAGTTTAAAGCTCATAATCAATTTACTATTCGGAGTATATCTAATTATTAATTCAGCCCCTAACGGTATTTCATCTACAGTAATGTTATTTTCTACCATTTCTATTTCGAGAAGGGTTAAACCGTTACTTAATTTTAGTGTTTTACCTTCCTTGCCTTCCTTAATTTGCTTAACTTTAACAATTTCAATAATTGTGACACAATGTATTAAA
>JBGSXJ010000174.1:0-2631 GCA_041751535.1 Aquaticitalea sp. | reverse complement strand
ACCAACAAAACTTTGTTATTTGAGTTCATAAAGTTTAAAATCAGATTAAAATTAAGTAATTTGTAGGTTAATATGAGTTAATATAATGTGAATTGATAAAACTAGATTTAAAATTATACAGAGGGTATGTAAATGATGAGCAGCTCATTGTATCTGGGCATGTTTTTCAATCTTGGGCACCAGATAAGTATCGACTAGACAGAAAGGGAATCCATCATGCCGTTGCGGTCATTCACATGTTTCGAATCAAGCCTTACCCAAATGTTGAAGTCACATTAAGGTTTAAAAACACCCAAGTAACAACCAAGACTTTAAATGATGGATATTTTAGGTTTGATATTCCTTTTGATGAATATCTTGAGAGTGGATGGCATCCATATGAAGTAACTTGTAGGCTCTCCAATTTTGGAATTATTAATTGTGGTGAAATATTGAAGCCGTTTAAAAGTAAACTTGGAATCATCTCTGATATTGACGACACCTTCCTGATTTCTTACAGCAATAACTTCTTTAAAAAACTCTATGTGCTTTTATTGAGAAATCTAAATAGTCGAAAGATATTTGACGATGTCGTTGCTCATTATAAGGCCTTAAGTATTTATGGGCAAACGAACGAAGTTGCATCCAATTCATTTTTTTATGTCTCCAGCAGCGAATGGAATTTATATGAATTCATTGAGTCATTCGCCGATTTACATGAATTGCCGAAAGCGGTCATCAAACTGAAAAAAATAAAATCTGGTATATCTGATTTTTTATTGACCGGAAGGGGCGGCCACGACCATAAATTTGAAAAAATAAAGGACATTATTTCTTTTTATCCACATTTGCAATATGTACTGCTTGGAGACGACAGTCAACAGGATCCCTATATTTATGAGCGTATATGCAAAATATTTCCAAAAAGTATCAAGGCTGTATATATTAGGCAGTCTTCAAAAAAAATGAAACATAATGTATCAGACATTATGGATAATATAGGTAGCCTAAATGTAGCGACCTGTTATTATAAATATAGCAATGAGGCCATTGAACATTCAAAGTCCATTGAGATTATATAAGGCGCATCGATTTGCTACCAATAAAAAAACCTCAAAGTCTATCGGCTTGGAGGTTTTCTTGTTTCAATATCTTAAAGTAAAGAAATAATTAGATCATTCCTCCGCTTCTATTTTTGTTTTGGGCGTTTCACCGTCCTTTGGTGCTTTTTCATTTTTCAAGTGTAGATCCAGAAATTCCAAAATCTTGCTGTAAGCTTCAATTTGGTTTTCTTTTTTGATAAATCCGTGGCCTTCATCTTCAAATAGCACATATTCCACAGGAACTCCATTTTTACGCACGCCTTCAACGATTTCATCCGATTCAACTTGTAAAACCCTTGGATCTGTAGAGCCTTGTAATACCATTAGTGGTTTAGTGACTTTTTCAGTATGAAATAATGGTGAAATTCGTTTTAACCTAACGGAATCCGCTGTATACGGATCGCCCAATTCAAGATACAATGATTTTCTCATGGATTCCCAATAAGGCGGAATGCTTTTTAAGGTGCGGATCCAATTAGTAACTCCAAATATATTAACCCCAACATCAAATTCTTCTGGCGCATAAGTAAGTGCTGCCATGGTCATATAACCTCCATAAGAGCCACCCATGATGCCTATTTTTTCACCATCAATTTCAGGTTGTGTTGCCAGCCAGTTTTTTCCTTCTACACAATCCTGCAAATCTTTTTCTCCGTGGTTTAAATCATCCATTTGGTAGAACGATTTACCATAGCCACTGCTTCCACGATTGTTCACCGCCAAAACAGCATAACCGTGATTAACCATGTATTGAATCAGTGAGTTGAAATTTTGTCTCGATTGTCCACCAGGTCCGCCATGTACCCAAACCATCGCTGGAACTTTGTTGTCTTTGGAGGCTTGATGAGGTGCATAATAAATGGCTGGTATTTCGGTGCCATCAAACGATTTGTATCGAATCACTTTTGCCGTCACCATATCTTCTGGATGGATATCATCATTTAAGACATTGGTAATTTTGTGTTGCTCCTTGGTTTCAAAATTATAGGTGTATAAATCAGATGGTAAATTAGAACCTCCGACATACATGCGCATCCATTTTTCGTCATCGCTAAATCCAACACTCGTAATGCTTTGATCGCCGAAATCTGGCAATGCAATTGGTGTGTTGGACGCGGTTTCAATAACTTCAATTGCATTCTTGCCATCCTCATTGACATAAACTACCATGTATTTTCCTTTATCGGTTAAGCCTACGCCACCAATATCCCACGATTTTTTTATGACGGATGATTTTTCTTTGCTGTTTAAATCATACTTCATCAAATAAGCAAATTCCTCGCCATCATCGGTAGTGTAGTAAAATGCGGAATTGTCTTTTGAAAAATCCTGTGCAGAATTGGCACTCTGATTGTCGTTGACCTTTGTTTTCTCCTTGGTTTTAACGTTATAAATGTACAGATCGCTGTCGTTGGTGTTGAGAGATTTTGCCAAGGCAATGTAATTTTTGTCATTGGAAATACCACTAAGGTTCATTCCATCAGTATTCTGATAGATCATTTTAGATTTGAAATCGGAGACTGTCATCTCGTACACATCAAAATATTGA
>JBGSXJ010000173.1:0-6067 GCA_041751535.1 Aquaticitalea sp. | reverse complement strand
CATTCCGAACAGAGAAGTTAAGCCCGTTTGCGCCGATGGTACTGCAGTTATGTGGGAGAGTAGGTCGTCGCCTTTTTCAGGTCCCCAACATTCGTTTGTTGGGGACCTTTTTTTATGACCAGGTGCGAAACAATTTAAAGCTCGCGTACAAATTAATGGTCTTCAAAATATTAAAAAAAAGAAGCCTGACGATTACGTCAGGCTTCTTTTTTAAGAATAAAATATAAACTTTAGAATCCTATTTTATCAAACTCCTCGAAATAACAATTTTCTGTATTTCACTAGTGCCTTCATAAATCTGCGTAATTTTTGCATCTCGCATCAAACGTTCCACATGATATTCTTTCACAAAACCATTTCCGCCATGAATCTGAACTGCTTCAACAGTATGCTGCATTGCTATTTTTGAAGCAAATAGTTTTGCCATTGCACTCGATATATCATAATTTTTGCCATGGTCTTTATCCCATGCGGATTTCATCACCAAATGACGAGCAGCTTCAATATCAACATACATATCAGCCAATTTAAAAGCAATCGCCTGGTGATTACAGATTTCTGTTCCAAAAGCTTTACGCTCTTTTGAATATTTTAAAGCCAGTTCGTAAGCTCCAGATGCAATTCCCAGAGCTTGCGCCGCAATTCCAATGCGCCCTCCAGAAAGTGTTTTCATTGCAAATCGAAATCCAGAGCCGTCTTCACCGATCCTATTTTCTTTCGGGACTTTCACATCATTGAATTGAAGTGTATGTGTGTCGCTGCCCCTTATTCCTAATTTATCTTCCTTTGGCCCAATATCGAAACCAGGTGTTCCTTTTTCAACAATAAAAGAATTGATACCATGAGAGCCCTTATCTCTATCAGTTTGTGCAATCACCAAATATACATCGGCACGACCACCACTGGTAATCCAGTTTTTTGTACCATTGATAAGATAATGGTCTCCCATATCAATTGCTGTAGTCTTTTGTGATGTTGCATCACTACCTGCTTCCGGTTCACTTAAACAAAATGCACCGACAAATTCACCAGTTGCAAGTTTTGTCAAGTATTTCTGTTTTTGCTCTTCACTACCATAGGCTTCAAGTCCGTAACATACCAAAGAATTATTTACTGACACAATTACCGAAGCTGAAGCATCAATTTTTGAAAGTTCTTCCATTATCAATACGTAAGAAATAGTATCCATCCCACTTCCTCCATATTTTGGATCGACCATAATTCCCATAAACCCCAAATCACCCATTTTTTTTACGAGTTCTTGTGGGAATATCTGTTTATTATCGCGTTCCACAACGCCAGGAAGTAATTCAGTCTGAGCAAAATCGCGAGCAGCATCGCGGATCATGAGATGTTCTTCGGTAAGGGTAAAATCCATAGTAATGTTTAATTGTTTATTAAAAATAAAATGATTGCAAAGATAACGTTTTCGAAGAAGGTATTCAATAAGGATTTGTAATTTTACCAAATGATAAAAAATCGATACAAAGTTATTGGAGTGATGTCTGGTACCTCATTGGATGGAATTGATTTGGCATATGTCTATATTGATTTTGATGGACAATGGCATTTCAGCATGCAGTTAACAGAAACGATTCCTTATAGTAACGATTGGATCGTAAAACTGAAAGGATTAGTATTCATGTCAATTGAAGAGTTAAAGCTATTGGATGAGGATTATACGTCGTACTTAAGCACGGTAATACATCAATTTATAGTTAAGAATCAGATTACAACTCTAGATGCCGTATGTTCCCATGGACACACGGCACTGCACCAGCCTGAAAATGGCATGACTTATCAAATTGGAAATCTGCCGAAGATAGCGAGTTTAATACAACAAACGGTGATATGCGATTTTAGGGTAGAAGATGTTGCGCTTGGAGGTCAGGGCGCCCCTTTGGTGCCTATTGGCGACCAACTATTATTTTCAAACTACGACATATGTTTGAATCTTGGTGGTTTTGTAAATATTTCGACAGAAATTAACAGTCAAAGAATTGCCTATGACATTTGCCCTGCAAACATTGTATTGAATTATTATGCAAGTGAAACTGGTTTAGATTATGATGATAAAGGCCAACTTGCTTCTTCAGGAACCATTCACCATCAATTGCTTTCACGTTTAAATGATCTGGATTTTTATCATAAACAGCATCCAAAATCATTGGGCTTGGAATGGGTTAAAACGGAAGTTTTTCCATTGATAGATTCTTTTCATCTCTCTATAAATGACGTGTTAAGCACTTTTACAGAACATATTTCTGATCAAATTTCAAAAGAAATCAATCTCCATAAAAATGCAACCGTCCTAATTACTGGAGGTGGGGCTTATAATGACTATCTGATTGATAGGTTGAAATCAAAAACCAAAAGCACAATTATTATTCCCGAAAAATCAATTCTCGAATTTAAGGAAGCTCTTATTTTTGGAATTCTTGGGGTATTAAAACTTCGCAACGAGGTTAATTGCTTGAGCAGCGTTACGGGAGCTTCAAAAAATCACAGTTCGGGCAAAGTATATTCTACATAAAATTATTGAAAAATTAAACCTTATGGATTTATTGTTTTTTATATTTGTGACAGAATTAATGATTGCATGAAAGATTTACTTCAAAAGTACGAAGACAAAGAACCCGAAATCATATTTAATTGGAAAGACCCCGAAACCGAAGCTGAAGGATGGACCGTGATCAATTCTCTACGTGGAGGAGCGGCTGGCGGTGGAACTCGAATGCGAAAAGGTCTGGATATGAATGAGGTATTGTCGCTTGCTAAAACTATGGAAGTTAAATTTACGGTCTCTGGACCTGCAATAGGAGGCGCCAAATCTGGAATCAATTTTGATCCGCACGACCCAAGAAAAAAAGGCGTTCTGGAGCGTTGGTATAAAGCCGTTTCGCCTTTGTTGAAAAGTTATTATGGCACCGGTGGTGATTTGAATGTTGATGAAATCCACGAAGTGATACCAATTACCGAAGAAAGTGGTGTTTGGCATCCGCAGGAAGGAGTTTTTGAAGGTCATTTTAAGCCGACAATAGCTGATAAGATTAACCGAATTGGTCAGTTGAGACACGGAGTCATAAAAGTTATCGAAAACACAAATTACTCGCCAGACGTTCGTCTAAAATATACAGTTGCCGACATGATTACTGGTTATGGTGTAGCAGAAGCCGCCAGACATTTCTATGATGTTCATGGCGATAGTATTGTTGGTAAACGTGCCATTGTGCAAGGTTTTGGTAATGTAGGTGCGGCCGCTGCGTTCTATCTGGCGCAAATGGGCGCTAAAGTAGTTGGAATTATCGATATTGTTGGGGGTCTGATCAAAGAAGAAGGATTTACATTTGACGAAATCACAGATCTATATCTCAGCAAATCTGGAAACACCTTAATCAGTGATCATCTCATATCTTTTCAAGAAATCAATGAGCGCATTTGGTCATTAAAGACCGAAATATTTGCACCGTGTGCAGCCTCCAGATTAATCACTAAAGAGCATGTCGACCAAATGATCAACACTGGTTTGGAAGTCATTTCATGTGGTGCAAATGTGCCTTTTGCAGATAAGGAAATTTTCTTTGGACCCATTATGGAGTATACAGATAATAAAATAAGTTTAATTCCCGATTTTATTTCCAATTGTGGAATGGCGAGAGTATTTGCCTATTTTATGGAGCAAAAGGTGCAAATGACGGATGAAGCTATTTTTAGTGATACGTCCAATAGGATTAAAGTAGCGATAGAGAAAGTGTATCAAAAGAATCAAAGTAAAACCGGAATAAGTGAGACGGCATTTGAAATAGCATTAAGTCAACTTATCTAAATTATAGTCAATGGAAACAATCATAATTGTAGTATTTATAATTGGCTATTTAGCCATTACTCTAGAGCACAACCTTAAAATAGATAAACTGATTCCAGCCTTGGTAATGATGGCCATTAGTTGGGCCCTGATTTCATTGGGTCTGGAATCGTTCCCTCAATGGTTCGATTCGGCCAATCATGCACTTGTTGAAGGATTTGGGACGTTGCCTGAATCCGAAAAGATGCACATTATGGAAGAAAGCCTATTACATCATCTAGGTAAGACCGCTGAAATATTGATCTTCCTGCTTGGTGCAATGACCATTGTAGAAATCATTGATTATTTTGATGGGTTTTCTACTATCAAAGGATTTATAAAAACCAAAAGTAAACGACGCATTTTATGGATATTTGCAATATTGGCTTTTATATTATCTGCTATTATCGATAACCTTACAGCAACTATTGTACTTATTTCCATTCTACAAAAAATCGTAAAAGACAGGGATATGCGAATATGGTATGCAGGTCTTATCATTATAGCCGCCAATGCAGGTGGCGCATGGTCTCCAGTTGGAGATGTCACTACAACTATGCTATGGATTGCCAAAAAAGTATCCGTGAGTCATTTGTTTGTATATTTATTTTTACCCTCTTTAGTGTGTATGGCTGTACCGACCTTTATAGCTTCTTTTTTGCCGGTTTTCAAAGGGAAATTGGATATTGATACCAATGTAGAAGAAGGGCCAAGAGGACGTTTTAGTGCGGTGATGTTATATCTTGGCCTCGGGGCAATCGTATTTGTCCCAATATTTAAAACTATAACACATTTGCCGCCATATGTAGGCATGATGCTTGCTTTGGGAATTGTTGCTGTATTTGCAGAAATATATAGTAATTCTAAATTTACCATCTCCAGGGTTGATTCAGAAGAAAGTGACGCTCATGCAATGCACAGTCCTGTGCATAGTTCCTTGGCAAAAATCGAGTTGCCAAGTATTCTTTTCTTTCTTGGTATATTAATGGCCGTAGCTGCGTTGGAATCCCTAGGACTTTTATTTGATTTCGCAGTTGTATTAAAAGAATCCACCCCAATGATCGGGACAGAATTGCATCACACAGGTGTTTCCGATTTGGTTATTTTGCTATTAGGTGTTGCATCAGCAGTTATAGATAACGTACCTTTGGTAGCCGCGAGTTTAGGAATGTTTTCAGAACCAATGGATAACGAACTCTGGCACTTTGTGGCATATTCTGCTGGTACTGGTGGAAGCATGTTAATCATAGGTTCCGCTGCAGGTGTTGTTGCAATGGGAATGGAAAAAATTGATTTCTTTTGGTATCTCAAAAAGATTTCTTGGTTGGCATTGGTTGGATTTTTGGCAGGAGCTATTACCTTTATGTTCACAAGAACAATAATGTAATCAATATACTTAAGTTATATTTTAGACGTTAATACACTAATTAAAACACTAAATTGCATATGATATTACAAGGTAATATTCAGGAAGGGGCAGAAATTCTTCAGGATGAAGAGTCTGTTCAAAAAACATTATCCATTATAGAATTGATAGGCAGTGGTGGTACTGCAGGCATGATCATAATAGCAATATTATTTGTATTGTTTGTGGTGGCTGTTTACATTTATTTTGAAAGGCTTTTTGCAATTAAGGCAGCCTCAAAAATTGATGCCAATTTTATGAACCAGATTAAAGACCATGTTTCCAATGGAAAGACGGATTCTGCACAAATTTTGTGTGCACAGGTTAATACTCCGGTATCAAGACTGATCAACAAGGGCATCAGTAGAATCGGAAAACCTTTGGAAGATATAAATACTGCCATTGAGAACGCCGGCCGACTGGAAATTTATGGTTTGGAAAAAAATGTCAGTATACTCGCAACCATCTCTGGTGTGGCGCCGATGATTGGTTTTCTTGGCACAGTAGTTGGAATGATTCTAGCAATATTTGAGCTTGCCAATGCAGGAGGCACCATTCAAATGGATGTTCTTGCAAGTGGTTTGTATACCGCAATGACCACAACAGTGGCAGGGCTTATCGTGGGTATTATTGCCTATATGGCCTATAATCATTTAGTGGTTAAAACCGATAAGGTTGTGTATCAAATGGAAGCGAATTCATTGGAATTTTTAGATCACTTAAACGAGCCTATTTAATGAATTTAAGAGGAAGAAATAAAGTAACACCCGAATTCAATATGTCTTCAATGACAGATATTGTTTTTTTGTTATTGATAT
>JBGSXJ010000172.1:0-4830 GCA_041751535.1 Aquaticitalea sp. | reverse complement strand
ATCACGTGCAAAATCGATAAAGGTAAAATCCTTCATCCAGTCATAATTATTCACTAAAACCGGCGCATTTTTTTCTTTGGAATCAAAATCCAAATAGCGAGACAACACATTTTTAATTCCTACTACATTATGGTTAAGTGTGGCTTCATCCAATAAATTACGCTCATCACTTTTCCCGGACGGATCACCAATCATCCCTGTTGCTCCACCAACCAAAGCAATGGGTTTATGCCCTGATTTATGCAAATGAACCAACAGAATGATAGGTACCAAACTCCCGATATGAAGCGAGTCTGAAGTAGGATCAAAACCGATATACGCCGTGGTCATTTCCTTATTCAATTGCTGTTCAGTTCCAGGCATAATATCATGAACCATTCCTCGCCAGCGTAATTCTTCAACAAATGCGTTTGCCATGTCTTTAATATTGAAATTTATTTTTGCCAAAGATAAAAATCAATACACAATTACTACCGAATAATTCTTTAATTTAGTTGTATGATTTTAGTTACTGGTGGAACAGGTTTGGTTGGTTCGCATTTACTTTATACACTGACAGCCGCAGACGTACGCGTAAGAGCAATTTACAGAAGGGCTCATAAACTTGAAGCGGTTAAAAAAGTGTTTTCATATTACAAAAATGATGTTGAGACGCTTTACAACCGAATTGAATGGATCGAAGCGGACATCAATGACGTTCCGGCCTTAATAAATGCTTTTAAAGACATTGAATACGTCTATCATTGTGCTGCAATGGTGAGTTTTGAACCCGACAAATACCATCAGTTGCGAAAAATCAATATTGAAGGCACGGCAAATATTGTCAATCTTTGTGTCGCCAACCGTATTAAAAAACTTTGCTACGTTTCCTCAATAGCTGCCATCGGAAAGGAGCTGGACGAAAACAAATTAATTACAGAGGATACCCTTTGGAATTCTGAAGAAGATCATAGCGTATATGCCATCACAAAGTATGGGGCTGAAATTGAAGTATGGCGAGGCGCACAGGAAGGTGTTGATGCCGTTATTGTTAATCCTGGTGTTATTTTGGGCCCGGGATTTTGGAAAGGAGGGGGAAGCGGAAGCCTTATTACCAAAATCTACAAGGGATTTCCGTATTATACCGATGGAATAACGGCTTATGTGGGTGTTGAGGATGTTGTTGGCATCATGATTCAATTAATGGATAGCGATATTAAAAACGACTCATTTATTGTCATTTCAGAAAATTTATCCTTTAGGGAATTTCAGCAGAAAATGGCCAAGGTGTTAGGCGTGAAACCAGCTCAAAAAGAAGCAAAAAAATGGTTATTACAACTAGGCTGGCGTCTTGATTGGCTCAATCATACACTTAATGGAAAGCGAAGAAAATTATCCAAACAAATGGCGCAATCAGCCCTTTCAAAAACAAGCTATGATGCTTCAAAGATCAAGAAGGCCTTAAATTTTAATTTTAAACCAATCAATGAAACCATCGCGTCTGTTGGTAACCACTTTTTAAATGACGTAAATGGGAAAGTTTGAAAGCGCTAATTGGATTCTTTGGTTATTTCCCGAATTTTTCTAAAGCTTGAGTCAGCTAGTTTCAGTTCTCGTTTAACTTTGCCTAAAGAATCTATCCTTATTTTATTTAAAGAATCTGTTGTTTTCTTTTCTTTTGCACTCAAGGCGTCCACAATAACTTTATCAGCTTCAATTTTAATCTTGACATTTTCCATGATTTTTTCATAGGTTTTCGTGTCATAGGAATAATAATTATTGCTCAACGCAAATTGCAAACTATCGATATTGTGTTTTTTATAGACGTACTCCTGTGGCGATATACCATTTTTTTCCAAAATTTTTTTATTGATTCCTTTGGCGGCATTCAATAAAAAAACATCATACATAATCGCAGACATTTTTTCTTTTGAAATTAATCCATCTGGCTTGCTCGGTCTGTCGGAATTGTAACAGCTTACCAGAAGAACTAAAATGCACATGATAAGTAAGTTTCTCATCTGTTAAAGGTTAGTCGCTTTGCCGAATGAACGTCAAAAATCTTAAAATTCTTATAAACTAAAGCTCCATTAACAAAGGTATGGGTTATTCTTGACTTAAAAATTGTGCCTTCAAAAGGCGACCAACCGCATTTGTAAAGAATATTTTCCTTCTTTACTGACCACGGACTGTTGATGTCCACGATAACCAAATCAGCAAAGTAGCCAGGTTTAATATAGCCTCTTTTTTCTATCTGAAACAAGATGGCTGGGTTGTGGCACATTTTTTCGACAATTTTTTCCAAGGATATTTTGCCTCTATGGTGCATTTCCACCATGGACATCAAACCATGTTGTACAAGAGGTCCTCCGGAGGGCGCATCTGTATACACATTTTTCTTTTCCTCTAAAGTGTGTGGTGCATGGTCGGTGGCGATAACATCTATGCGATCGTCCAAAAGTGCTTTCCACAATTCATCCTTGTCTTTACTTGTTTTTATGGCTGGATTCCATTTGATGAGTGTGCCTTTGGTTTTATAATCTTCATCCGAAAACCATAAGTGATGAATGCATACCTCTGCGGTTATTTTTTTGTCTTTTAATGGAATTTTATTTGAGAATAATTTCGTTTCCTTTCCTGTGGACAAATGAAAAACGTGCAAACGCGCTCCTGTCTTTTTTGCCAATTCAATAACTCTTGATGACGAAATATAACAAGCTTCCTCACTTCTAATGATAGGATGGCATTCCATAGGAATGTCATTACCATACTTCTTTAAATGCGTTTCGAGATTTTGTTTTATGGTTGCCTCATCTTCGCAATGAGCAGCAATCAATAAGGTGGTGTTACTGAATATTTTTTCGAGCACCTTCGGATCATCGACCAGCATATTACCAGTAGAGGAACCCAAAAACAATTTCAGGGCAGCAACTTTGGTGGGATCTACTTTTAATATCTCCTCCAAATTATCATTGGTACCACCAAACATAAAGGAGTAATTGGCATAGGAGGTTTTGGATGCGATGTCGAATTTTTCTTCCAGTTTTTCAATGGTAGTTGCCTGCGGAACTGTGTTGGGCATTTCGATAAAAGAGGTCACACCACCAGCCACGGCAGCTCTCGATTCGGTTTCGATAGTGCCTTTATGAGTCAATCCTGGTTCCCTAAAATGTACTTGGTCGTCTATGACGCCAGGAAAGACATAACCTCCTTCAATATCAATAATAATATCTTGAGATGTTTTTGCACTTATCGATTCTGAAATTTCTTTGATGTATTCACCCTCAATCAAGATATCGCCTTCAAAGATTTGACCTTCGTTAACGATTTTGGCGTTTTTGATTAATGTTCTTCTTTCTTGCATGACTTATTCCTTTCCAACTAAACTCTTAAACTTCATCGTTAGCACCCCAAAAATGGCCTCCGAAATAATACCTCCACTCATTTTTGATTTTCCTTTTCGTCGATCTGTAAAAATTACAGGCACTTCCACAATTTTAAACTTTTTAATATATGCCTTGAATTTCATTTCTATTTGAAAAGCATACCCAACAAATTTTATACTAGCCAAATCGATTGTTTCCAAAACATTCCTCTTGTAACAGACAAATCCGGCAGTGGTATCACAGATTGGCATACCAGTGATAAAACGTACATATTTTGATGCGCCATAAGACATTAATACACGGCTCATGGGCCAGTTGACAACATTCACGCCTTTAACATAGCGCGATCCGATGGACACATCTGCCCCTTCCGTATGACATGCGTCATACAGTTTTACCAAATCTAATGGATTATGTGAAAAATCGGCATCCATTTCGAATATATAATTGTAATCCCTATCTAAACACCAACGAAAACCTTCTATGTAAGCAGTGCCCAAACCCGTTTTGTTTTTTCTTTCAATTAAAAACAATCGATCTCTGTATAATTGCTGCATTGCTTTTACCTCGGCACCAGTTCCATCGGGAGAATTATCATCAACCACAAGCACATGGAAGATCATTTCTTGTGCAAATACTGCACTGATAATGGCTTTTATGTTCTCAATTTCATTAAAGGTTGGTATGATGACTACGGCATCCTGCATGTATAAAAATTTATTACTACGCTTTATAGCACTCGTAGCAAGAGACAAAAGTAAGTTTTTTTAAAGTATAAATTTTATGTGATTAAGCATAAATAAACGTTAAAGAGTTTAATTTTCTTTATAATTTTGTAGGCATGCTTCGAGATGTTATTTCCAACGAATGGTTTACTGTATTTATCCTATTGGGATTGATAGCAATTGCCTTATCCAAGCATTTGTTCTCGGTGCGATTTAATGATTTTACAGCCGTTTTGGGGAATTCCAAATATTTGAAAATTTACTCAAGGGACCAAAAATTTATTGACGGCTTTGACAGTTTGATGTTCTTTAACCTGATCATTTCACTTTCAATATTTGGCTACTTGGCTTACTCCACGTTAGTGACATCTGTGACATTTGACATTCTAGATTTTTCAAAACTTCTCTTTGGTGTTGCGTCATTGGTACTCATAAAAGTGTTATTGGAAAGGCTTGTCGCTAGTCTGTTCGAAATTGATAAACTCATCGATTCTTATTTGTTTCAAAAAACGAGTTACCTTAATTTTAGCGGATTTGTGCTGTTGCCAATGAACGTGATTTTAATCTATAGCATTTCACCTTCAAAGACCCTGATATTTATTTGTATTGGTTTGATTTTACTGATTAATGCCGTAGGAATTGTCACATCTTTCAAAAACCATCAAAAGACGATATTAAATAACTTATTCTATTTTATTTTGTATCTTTGCGCACTTGAAATTGGACCTTATCTAATTTTA
>JBGSXJ010000171.1:0-4222 GCA_041751535.1 Aquaticitalea sp. | reverse complement strand
CCTGTAAGTTTAGGAACTATAGACAACTTTATGCAGGATGACAATAAGATATTTGAATTACAAAACCTAAATGACAGTGAAGCATTTGGTATCACTTTAGAGCCAGCAGGCGGAAGCGAAACACCAACAATGGATCAATTGTATACATTAGGTGTCGTGGCCACTGCGACTTAATATAATATTTAATATCATTTTAATAAAAAGCATCAACCTTGGTTGGTGCTTTTTTTTTGGATTGAATGTATGAAAATGTAATACGATCAAAGAAAAAATCCTTGATTATGAGCCGATTGACACATTTTTAATTTTAGAGTGACTAGTAGAATATTGAAGCATCCAAAATCTGTAAATGCTTCACTTCTCTTTAATGGAACTAGTAGAATAGCAAAACAGACCGAAAACTAACAGAATTAAACTATTAACTACAAAAATAAAAACATTTACATTCGGAGGTTTCGAAATGAACGTATGATTTTTTACTTAAAATTCTGAAAAATAATCACTAATTTTCCGACAGCAAAAATAGCTCAACGAGAAAGCGAATCAATCAAAATTTGCTATTGTGTATCGTAATTGGCCAAAATGCCCTAACTAACACAATCATAACTTACAAAAAATGAAAACTATAAATATAATTGGTGCTTTACTGTTATTTGCTTTACTTAATGCTTGTGCCTTAAAACCAATACCTTCCGAATACACGTTTATTAAAACCGATATTGAAAATGTTGCACTAGATAATTTGGGTAATGGAAATATCTTAATATACAATGGAGCAAATATTTTGCACAAATTGGATAATACGGCCAGATTGAATATTTGGTTAGACAATAAACCCATGGGACAGCTTAGACCAAGCGAATATGTGATTATCAACCTTAATAATGGTAACCACCAATTCAAGGTTTTACACATTGATGTGGTAAATATGCGAAGTGAACACGAAGTCGAAATTGATGAAGACACTAAAGTCATTAATATCAAGCCTACTATAACATCTAACAAATTAGAAATAACAAACGAGTTTCCTTCAAATTTCGAGAAGTTTAAATATGCTGAAAAAAGATAAAAATATCCTATAAAAGGTAATCTTTAAACTAATCGATAGAATTTCTATTTAAATTGATAAAAGCCTAAATAGAAAGTTGATTGCAAAATAAAAACTGCTGCCAATAACCACTTCCTAAAACCACTTATAAAGTATTAGTTTTTGCTTTTCAAATAGAATTACTCTAAAATATACACTCACCCCAACTTCAGCAACAAGTTAGGATCTGGACAATTTTCCAAATAAAATCCCAAATCAAGTTCACTCGTTACACCAGGATAATCACCAACATAATCCCCAATGTCCTTAATAATCTGAAAATGCAAATGCGGCGGATAATCACCATTCACGGAAGCATCTCCCAATCTGGCAACACACTCGCCTTGTTTAAAACGTTGGCCCACTTCTAAAGATGCAATAGAATCATAACTCAAATGACCATAAAGTGTATAAAAAGCCACCTCCTTAACTACGTGTTTTAAAATAAGTGTCGGACCATAATCACCATAATGGGTATTGTTTTTAAAACTGTGCACCTTTGCATCCAAAGGCGCAAAAACAGGCGAAGCAGCTGACAACCACAAATCCATTCCTAAATGTATATTGCGCTCGGTAGAAGGGTTTGAATCTTTAAAATGTTGGCTTCGCTGATAAATATTTCGGCGTTCGTTATATCCACCATACGCGACCAAACTTTTAGTTGTTTGAACATGAGAATTGATATATCGCTCCAATGCCGACGACAAACTCACATCAACCTGCTGCAGTTGCGTATTGGTTGCAGAAAGATCTAAAGGAATATACTTTTGTAAAGGAATGGATGCATCCAAAACCGAAAGTGGCTTACTGCTGATACAATTTAAAAAAGAAGAAAAATCAGTTGAGATCATGAAGAAACATTTCACCAAAAATATTCATTTGACCTCTATAAGCGAAATTTAAAAGTGAAGATTCCTGCTTTTATAGGAATTGAGGAGTCTATTGCATGTTGACCTCACTGAATTTGGCATTTATGACGATGGTTTTACTACTTGTCAAATCCCCCGAAGAAAAAGTGGTCGCGGTACTGTTATTGGTTTTTGGGTGTTTCAATTTTGAACGGCTGCCTTTATATTGTAGATTATATGCTGTTTTTGGTAGCACCAAAAATGCTTCACTATTCTCCAACACAATGTTTAAATTATTAAACGACGGCAGAATATTATTGATGGAGAGTTCGCCAAAACTTCCATCAATCACCGCATTTCCAATCAAACTATTGATATCAATATTTGACGAATTGGAGCTTAAGACCAAACGGTGTACGTTCGCTATTTGTGCCTTTTCGACATAATTTAGTTTCAGTTCGCCCAAAACCCAATTGGTAATTAGCACTGGAGAATAAGAAACATTGATGGAAGTCTTGCTTCCATCAATGCTATTTGCTGTTAAGGCTGAATGTGAGATATCACCGCGCAAATCGGTAATAATAGAGGCGAATTTAAGTTCGCCATGTCGCACATTCATTTTTAATTTGGCCTTTTTAGGCATTTTTATCTTAATCGTTTTCTTAACCTTGGTATCGACTTTGTCTTCAATACGTTTGGCAATGGCTTCACGACGATCTGCAAAGGCTGCTTGTCGATCGGCCATCGCAGCATGACGATCCAACATGGCTGCCTGTCGGCCTTCCACTGCATTCATTTGTGCTTCTACCCTTTTGCCCCAAGCTTCCATTCGTTCTTGATATTCCTTTCCCCATTGCTCATCAAATTTCTTACCCCAAGCTTCCATTTTCTTTTCATAATCCTTACCAAAAGACTCTCCAAATTCTTTTCCAAATTTTTCTCCCCAAGCTTCCATTTCTTTCGAATAGGCTTTAAAATCAGTTTTACCAAAGTCACGTCCCCAGGCTTTCATTTTTTCCCTGTATTCTTTGCCATATTTAGTTTCGTATTCTTTGCTCCATTTATCAAGATAGGCTTCGCCATCTTTTTTATAGGCATCATAATCAAAGTTGACAGCTCCTATACCATGAGGTAATTCTGGCAATTCGGGCATCTTCGGCATTTCTGGCATTTGAGGTATTCCCTGCACTTGTGGAACTTCAGGTATGCGTGGCACAGGTGGTACTGGAGGCATTTCTGCCAATTCAATCTCCAAGTTCCGAAGGGCATCCAAGGACGTGGCATCAAACGCGCCAAAATTATCCCACGAATTTTGAGACCCTTTAGAAGTGATGGTCACCACATCACCCGAGCCACTTATCGTAATGTCCCAATTCTTCAATTCCTTTTCCAATTCCTCTTTTGAAAGTTTTTCACCTTCGATATAGGCTTCCACTTCAATACTGTTCTTGCTCCATGTATCAACTTCAATGTTGGTGTGATTGGTGTTTAAATTAATGGTCACATCGCTATTGGTGTTGACCGATTTTGTAAACTTCTGCAGTTTTTGTTGCGCTGTGACACTCAAGGTGCTCGCTGCAAAAAAAGCGAAGGCTATTGTTTGTATTGTTTTCATCTTCTTGGTTTTAACTTAATATCTGATGTTCTTCAGAAGTGTTTAATTCTTTTAATTGTTCTTTAAGACGATACAACAAATTGAGACGTAATTTCAAATTATCAATCAAGGCGCTTACGGTCAATTCGTTGGGTCCATGTTCAGTCAGCTCCACCGATAACCGGTTGTACTCGATATTCAATTCCTCTAGGCGTACGATGTAACTATCAAACAGTTCTTTGTTTTCGGGTGTCAGCTTTACATTGGCCAATTCGAGATTGATATTGGCTATGTAATAATCCTCGACTTTTTTTAAATCGGGCGACACATCCCCAAGTGATTTTAAAGTGGCAACCGTCTCTTCTGGTTGTATGACAACTTCCGGACCGTTAAACACTTGATACGCTCCAAAAGTCAGGCCCAAAAGCACCACAATGCTTGCTGCGATATTCCAGATACTGTAACGTTTTTTGATTGATGTTGCAGGAAGCTCTCGCTCTAGTTTCTCTAAAAATCGGGATTCGTGGCCTTCTGGCATCCCCTTTTGGATATTCAGACGATCCTCTTTAAAAAGTTTTTTAAGATCTTGTGCCATTGTTTATAGGTGTTAATAGTTCTTGTAATCTTACTTTTCCTCTTGATAATTGCGTTCGTGAAGCGATTTCGGTAATGTTCAAAATTTCAGCTATTTCT
>JBGSXJ010000170.1:0-2492 GCA_041751535.1 Aquaticitalea sp. | reverse complement strand
GCAACAATTTTGATAAACCCGATCCGTAAAAAATATTGTCCCCTAAAATAAGAGCGACTTTATCGTTCCCAATGAATTCTTCTCCAATTATAAATGCTTCTGCAAGTCCATTTGGCGACTCCTGTACGGCATATTGAAAATTGCATCCGTATTTGATGCCATCTCCCAATAATTTTTTAAAAAGCGGAAGGTCTTTGGGCGTTGAAATGATTAATATATCCTTAATTCCTGAATACATTAAGGTTGAAAGCGGATAGTAAATCATTGGTTTATCATAAATAGGCATCAATTGCTTACTTACAGACAATGTTAGCGGATGCAGTCTCGTGCCAGAACCTCCAGCTAATATGATTCCTTTCATTTATTAATGATATTGTTTTTGGTAGTAATGTTGATATGCTCCACTGGTTACATTCTTCAGCCATTCTTCATTGTCCAAATACCAACGAATCGTTTTCTTTAAACCCTCTTCGAAATCCAAGGAAGGTTCCCAGCCAAGTTCGTTTTTTATTTTGGTAGCATCGATGGCGTAGCGTAAATCATGTCCAGGTCTGTCTTTGACATAGGTAATCAGCTTTTCTGAAGTTCCTTTTGGTCTTCCCAACTCAATATCCATTTGTTCACAAAGTAGTTTAACCAAGTCGATATTTTTCCATTCGTTAAAGCCACCTATGTTGTAGGTTTCTCCATTTTCACCTTTATGATAAGCTATATCAATGGCTCTCGCATGATCGATAACGTACAACCAATCCCTTGTATAATTACCATCGCCATAAACAGGAAGCGGTTTATTGTGAATGATGTTATTGATGAACAGCGGAATGAGTTTTTCCGGAAATTGATTTGGCCCATAGTTATTTGAACAATTCGAAATATCATACGGCAACCCATACGTTTCACCATAAGCTCTCACAAAATGATCAGAGCTTGCCTTTGAGGCAGAATAAGGTGAATTTGGGTCGTAAGACGTCGTTTCGGTAAATAATCCCGTAGCTCCTAAAGTTCCATAAACCTCATCGGTACTGATATGATAGAATCGTTTATTTTCAAAATCAGAACTCCAAATGTTCTTAAAGGCATTCAATAGGATCATGGTACCAATAACATTGGTCTTTACAAATGCCAATGGATCCTTGATGGACCTATCCACGTGCGATTCTGCCGCCAAATGAATGACGCCTTCAAATTTGTGCTTTTCAAAAAGAGTGTCTATAAAAATTTCGTCCGTAATGTCTCCTTTTACAAACGTATAGTTGGGCTTGTTTTCTATATCCTTAAGGTTTTCTAAATTGCCCGCATAGGTTAATGCGTCCAAATTGAAAATGTGATAGTTAGGATATTTTTCAACGAATAAGCGGACTACATGTGAGCCAATAAATCCGGAACCTCCCGTGATCAAAATATTACGCATGTTTTTTAAGTTTTGTCTCCTGATTTATCAAAAATTTGTTGATTTCTATCAACAATAGAAATAGGAATGCCAGTCCTAACGCAATTAGCGCATATTGAAACTTGTTTTGTTTTTTCATTCGTACTCCAATATCCTGAAATCCAGAAATGACATTGATGTAATTTTGTTTTTGCGCCTTTTCAATGGCGATTTCCTCTATAGCGGTATAATATTGCCGTTCTAAATCAAATAATACAAGCTCATTTGTGGTCCTAATATTTTCTGTTCCCATATAGAAAGTGGTACCAGTGCCAGCAGGTCTATTTAGTTTCTGTTCTTCATCGAGCATGATTTTTTTGTAATCCAACCTTAAAGAATCTATTTTTTCTAAAGACTTCTCTAAATTAGTAGCTTGTAAAGTGAGATTTTGCAATTCGGTTTCCTTCATGCTAACAGTAAAAGGGCTAAGTGGAATATTCAAAATTTTATTTTCTACCTTTTTAAAAACAGATTTTTCTTTGGCATCCATAACAATAAAAAAATGCTCATAATCTGACATAGTGAGGTTCTCTTCAAACTCTTTATAAGTGACATTTTTTAAAGTTGTTGAATCGGCTGTTTTTACAAAATCATTGAATAATTTTAATCGCATATTATTATTATTCTTAGCTTCAATTGTAATAGATCTTATTTTGGACGCTTCAGACGGTGAAATTTCTAAAATTTCGCTCAGTGCGACAGAATCCCTGCTTCTAGCCAACTGTGAACACAATTTTATATATTCAATTAATTGAGTTGATGTATTAAAATTTGGTTCTACGACCATCGTCGAGGTATAGTATGATTTTTGATAGAAATCTGACACAGCACCTATCACCACACCCACGACAGTGGCTAGAGATAATAGGATAACGTTTCTTTTGATAAATAATGCAAAAAGGATAAGTAGGTTAAATAGCCATACAAATATTTTAAAAATAAAATCAAAAAATGATTTAATCGCCCTGCCAATCAGGTTGAAGATCTCAATAATATCTATATCATCAGATTTTGGTTTTTCTGGGAAATCTTTGCTCATAAGGATAGTTAGTTAAAAATTTGT
>JBGSXJ010000169.1:0-9117 GCA_041751535.1 Aquaticitalea sp. | reverse complement strand
GCAACTACAGAAACGATCTTGGTTTTGGCAGAAGACATCCGAAAACAGCATTTTCCAAATCTTAAAATTTCCGACTTACCAGCTTTTTATAATAGAGAAGATTATATTGAAGTGCTTTCCAATTCCATTAAAAAACATTTGCAAGATAAAAATTACGACCACTTGTTGTTCTCTTATCATGGTGTTCCTGAACGTCATATTCGTAAAAGTGATGTCACCAGTTCACATTGCAAACCGAGCGATTCCGAAAATTGCTTTTGCTGTAAAACGCCATCGCCAGCGCATGAATTTTGCTATAAACATCAATGTAAGGAAGTCACAAGATTGGTTGCCGAAAAATTAAATTTTGAAGCAGGAACTTATTCCACTTCGTTTCAATCCAGGTTAGGTTTCGATCCATGGTTGCAACCTTATACAGACCGAACCATTGAACGTTTGGGAAAACAAGGCGTCAAAAATATGGCCATTGTTACACCAGCTTTTGTGAGTGATTGTTTAGAGACATTAGAAGAAATTGCAATGGAAGGTGAGGAAATTTTCCATGAAATGGGAGGTAAAGATTTTACGACCGTCCCATGTTTAAATGATGACGATGAGTGGGTTGCCTTGCTTAATAAATGGATTGATGAATGGGCAAAAACTGAAACCGCAACGGTATAATGGCAAGTGTATCTTCCAATGATTTAGGCACACAACCAATTGGCAAATTGCTTATTAGGCAAGCACTTCCTGCATCGATAGGAATTTTGGTGATGTCGCTCAATATTTTGGTCGATACCATATTTGTTGGTCAATGGATTGGCTCTACAGCCATTGCAGCCATAAATGTAGTACTTCCGGTTTCGTTTTTTATTGCAGCATTGGGAATGTCCATTGGGATTGGCGGATCGTCTATTATTTCGAGAGCTTTGGGAGCTGATAATTATAAGAAAGCGCTTAAAACCTTTGGAAATCAAATTACCCTTACCTTATTGCTTTCCTTGACGATGGTTTTTTTTGGATTGCTGTTTGCAGACAGCATTATCGATTCCTTCGGTGGTAAAGGAGCAATTTTTGAACCAGCGAAAACCTATTATACCATAGTTCTTTACGGAGTGCCTTTGTTGGCGTTGTGCATGATGGGCAACACGGTCATCAGAGCAGAAGGCAAGCCAAAATTCGCCATGTACGCCATGATGATTCCTTCGGTCAGCAACTTGCTGTTGGATTATATTTTTATCAATCTTCTCGATTATGGAATGGAAGGTGCTGCTTGGGCCACGACCTTATCCTATGGGCTTTGCTTTCTGTATATTCTTTGGTTTTTTATGTCGAAAAAATCTGAACTTAAAATCAGTTTTTCGCATTTCGGGTTGAATTTGCCTGTGGTAAAGGAAATCAGCTCGCTAGGATTTGTAACCTTGGCAAGACAGGCCGTGGTTAGTATTACCTATTTATTCATGAACAACATTTTGTACGATCTGGGAGGAGAAACATCCGTAACAGCTTATGCTATTGTGGGTCGTATGCTCATGTTTGCCATGTTTCCCGTGCTTGGTGTTACACAAGGGTTTTTGCCGATAGCTGGCTACAATTATGGTGCACAGAATTATCATCGTGTTAGGGTTACAATCAACACGGCTATCAAATATGCAGCAATTTTGGCAACCTTGGTATTTATCCTGTTGATGAGCTTTCCTGAAGCCATCACAAAAATGTTTACAACCAATGCAGAGGTCATTGCCCAAACGCCAAGTGATATGAGATGGGTATTTGCAGCCACACCAATTATCGCATTGCAGTTGATTGGCGCTGCTTATTTTCAGGCCATCGGGAAAGCGATTCCGGCATTATTACTGACGCTGTGTAGACAAGGATTTTTCTTTATACCGCTAATTTTGATTTTACCTAAATTTTATGGTGAATTGGGTGTTTGGATTTCTTTTCCTATCTCCGATGTTCTGGCAACGATTGTCACAGGATATTTTTTAAATCGTGAGATTAAAAAGAATTTGATTTCCAACAACATTCAATCGTAGAATATTCCTTATTTTTAGTAACTCATAACCAATTTCTTCAACACGATGCGATTTAGAACCCTAAAATTTATTGGCATTTTTTTTATCGGAATATGCACAATCACCAATGCACAAGACTTTGACGAATCCCAGTTTACGGCTTTGGAATATCGATTACTCGGACCGTTTAGAGGTGGGCGAAGTGCTGCCGTTACCGGTGTTCCCAACCAACCGAATCTCTATTATTTTGGAGCAACAGGGGGTGGCGTCTGGAAAACAATAGATGGAGGACGCTCATGGGAAAATATTTCTGACGGATTTTTTGGAGGCAGTATTGGAGCCATTACGGTTTCTAAAAGTGATCCCAATGTCATTTATGTTGGAGGTGGAGAGAAAACAGTTCGTGGAAATGTGTCATCAGGATATGGTGTTTGGAAAAGTGCCGATGCAGGAAAAACCTGGACAGAATCTGGATTAAAAAATTCGCGGCATGTTCCTCGTATTGTTGTTGACCCTACTAATCATGAGGTTGTTTTTGCAGGGGTTTTAGGAAACATCTACAAACCAACAGTAGACAGAGGTGTTTATAAAAGTATAGATGGAGGTATCACTTGGAAAAAAACATTATTTGCAAACGAAAATGCGGGTGTCGTCGATATATTGATTGACCCTACCAATCCCCGAATTTTGTATGCATCAACTTGGAATGTACAACGCACACCTTATAGTTTGAGCTCTGGCGGCCCTGGCTCTGCACTTTGGAAAAGTACAGATAGAGGCGAAACTTGGACTGAAATTTCAACAAAAAAAGGTTTTCCGGAAGGCGTATTGGGCATTATAGGTGTTACGGTTTCTCCAATAAATAACCAACGCGTATGGGCTATTGTCGAACATAAAGAAAAAGGCGGTTTGTACCGAAGCGATGATGGTGGCGACACTTGGAATCAGGTTAACAGTGAACGCAATCTGCGTCAGAGAGCTTGGTATTATACCAGAGTGTATGCCGATACAAAAGATGTCAATACCGTTTATGTACTTAATGTAAGTTATCACAAAAGCACCGATGGTGGAAAAACATTCGATACTTACAATGCACCTCATGGAGATCACCACGATTTGTGGATTGCTCCTGAAAATCCTGACCGAATGATCATTGGCGATGATGGTGGCGCACAAATAACCTATGATGGTGGAGAAACTTGGAGCACCTATCACAACCAACCAACAGCACAATTTTATCGTGTCACCACTGATAATCATTTTCCATATCGTATTTATGCTGCGCAACAGGACAATTCAACCATTCGCATTTCACATCGATCGGATGGGTATTCTATTTCTGAAGATGATTGGGAAGAAACTGCGGGAGGCGAATCAGCGCATATTGCAGTAGATCCAAAAGATGATGATATTGTTTATGGTGGTAGTTATGATGGTTTTTTAACAAGGGTCAACCATAAGACAGGAACAGTTAGAGCAATTAACGTATGGCCAGACAATCCGATGGGAGCGGGCGTCGAAGCGATGAAATATCGTTTTCAGTGGAATTTTCCTATCCTTTTCTCAAAACACAATCCCAATCGGTTATACACCTTTTCCCAACATGTTCATGTTACTGAAAATGAAGGTCAATCTTGGCAAGTAGTCAGTCCTGATTTAACTCGGAACGATCCTGAAAAACAAAAATCTTCCGGCGGACCGATAACTCAAGACAACACGTCGGTGGAATATTACTGTACCATTTTTGCGGCTCAAGAATCGCCATTAAAAGAGGGATTACTTTGGGTAGGCAGTGATGATGGACTCATCCACATCACCCAAAATGGTGGACAGACTTGGGATAATGTGACGCCAAAAGGCATGCCAGAATGGATGATGATTAACAGCGTAGAGCCAAGTGCTTTTGATTCAGGAACATGCTACGTTGCGGGTACTAAATACAAGACAGGAGACTTTGCACCCTATTTATACAAAACAACAGATTACGGAAAATCTTGGACAAAAATCACCAACGGAATTAACCCCGAACATTTTACAAGAGTAGTAAGGGAAGATCCAAAACAAAAAGGGTTGCTGTATGCTGGTACAGAGACTGGAATGTACATCAGTTTTGATGATGGTAAAAAATGGAAACCATTTCAGCTCAATTTACCAGTCGTTCCTATTACTGATTTGGCCATCAAAGACAATAATTTGATTGTCGCAACCCAAGGAAGAAGTCTATGGATTATCGATGATCTATCGGTTCTTCATCAACTATATAATTCAAGTTCAAATTCAGCTTCAACTTCAACTTCAACTTCAAGGTTGTTCAAACCAAAAAATACGTATCGCATGGATGGTGGCAGCAGACAAGGAAGTAAATCCTCTGGAACCAATCATCCAAATGGCGTTATGACTTATTTTAGTTTAAAGGATTATGATGAAAAAAAGGATACCATTTCACTCACTTTTTTTGATCAAAAAGGAGATACCATCAAAACATTTTCTACCAGCAATACAAAGAAAGACAAACTAGAATTAAAAAAAGGAATGAATCAGTTTGTTTGGGATATGACTTATGATGGCGCGGAGAAATTGGATGGTATGATTTTGTGGTGGGCAAGTTTAGATGGACCAAAAGCTGTTCCTGGAGACTATAAAGTAAGCCTTAAAGTGAATGATGATATTAAAAATCAATCGTTTACTATTTTAGCCAATCCACGTGCCGAAAGCACGCAAGCTGATATGGACAAACAATTCATATTTATAACCGACGTTAACAAAACAATGGATGTTGCGCACAAATCCATCAAGAAAATCAGAAACATTAGAGAGCAATTAACAGCTTTTGAAGCTCAATATAAGAATAATGAGAGTGTCAAGGAACTTTTGGAAAAATCAAAAACACTCAGAGATGAATTTACCAAAATAGAAGAAGCGCTATATCAAACTCAAAATAAAAGCGGACAGGACCCACTGAATTTCCCCATTAAGCTCACCAATAAATTAGGGCATTTGAATGCCTTGGTTGGCATGGGCGATTTTGCACCAACGGACCAAGATATAGCGGTAAAGGACGAATTGACCCTACAGATCAAAACACAGTTGGATGCTTTCAATAAACTCATGAGTGATGAAATCACAGCATTTAATGCAGCTTTCAACACCAAAGATTTGAATTATTTATTTGTAGAGGATTAAAGAACAGAATGCTTCCCGGCAAATAATTTGCTATCTTCAAACAAAATATATTTTGTTTTCGATAATGCTTAAAGTGAAAGAATTTTAAGATAAATGCGGATTCTGTCTTGTCGAGCGGATTCGAGAAACCTAAATTAATTAGATTAACAAAACCTGAATGTCTTTCATGTCGAGCGGAGTCGAGACACTTAACAAAATTAGTTATGAAATTCTACTACGTTTATATGCTCAAATGTTCGGACGGTTCAATTTACACAGGGATGACCAATGCTATTGATAGGCGTTTGGAAGAACACAGATTAGGTTTAAATAAAGGATGCTATACTTTTAACAGAAGACCATTGAATCTCATATTTCATCAAGAGTTTATGCAATATGAGCAAGCAGAATTTTATGAAACAAAAATTAAAAAATGGAGTCGGCAGAAAAAATTAGCTTTGGCAAATGAAAATTATGAAATGTTGAAAGAGCTTTCAATATGTAATAATGAGTCTAATTCAAAAAATCAAGTAAAATAGCTTCTCGACTCCGCTCGAAGTGACAGAACTTCAAAAACATATATGACTCTGTCTTGTCGAGCGGAGTCGAGACACTATCGCAATCAATCATTAATGGAATATTATAATTATATAAAATCACTTCACCTTATTTTCGTCATCACATGGTTTGCGGGTCTGTTTTATATTCCAAGACTATTTGTGTATCAAATTGAGGCGTTCCATAAACCATCACCAGATAAAGAAATTTTAGGAAAACAATTAAAATTGATGGCCAAACGTTTATGGACGATCATTACCTGGCCATCAGCAGTCTTGGCAACTATTTTTGCAATATGGTTGCTTATTTTACAACCCTTTTGGCTGCAGCAACCGTGGATGCACGTTAAATTGGCCTTTGTTGTTTTGTTGATTTTATATCAATTAAAAACACATCAATTTTATAAACAACTGCAGCGCGATGAAGTGAAAAAAACCTCCAACTTTATGCGTCTTTGGAATGAAGGTGCAACCTTTATACTTTTTTCGGTGGTATTCTTGGTCATTTTAAAAAGTTCCATTAACTGGATATTCGGCGTAGTTGGCATCGTTGTTTTGGGAATTCTACTGACATTGGGTTTTAAAATCTACAAAAACATCAGGGCCAAAAATCCTGATGCTTAAATGACTTGGCTTGATTATTGCTATATTTGGCCTATTGTTAGTCTAAATGAGAACCAGAAAACTATCCTTACGAGTTCGTATCTTTTTTGCCATGATATTGCTGGTGTTATTGGCTTCAATATTAATTGCAGGAGTTACAATCTATCAATATAGACAACAAGCCCAAGATTACCATAAAGAGCGTTTGCAACGTAAGGAAGAAAATATTCGTCGCAATATCGAATTTGCTATTAGGGAAACCACATATCCGGTGACAACTGAAAAAATACCTTTAATTTTTAAGGATGAAATTTATAAAATTGCTGATATTCATCAGCTGCGTGTAAATCTTTATGATCTCGAAGGGGGATTTTTGATCTCCTCAAAAGCTAATATTGAAGGCGATTCTGTTCCAGATTGTTTAAGTGCTGACATTCTCAATGGTATTTCTAACACAGCATCTCACCGTTATGTCCAGAAAACAACCAGGAATGGCGAAACGTTCCGATCTTCGTATACCTACATTACAGATCAGAAATTTAAACCGCTCGGCATTTTAAATTTACCTTACCTAGAAAACGATGACTTTCTGAACAAAGAGCTGCATGAGTTTTTTGCACGTTTGGGCTACGCTTATTTCGTAATGTTATTAATTGCCATTGGCATTGCTTTTTTACTTTCAAAATACATTACAAAATCGCTAAAAACCATTAGTGATAAGCTCACCGCCACACGACTTGAAAAAAGGAATAAGAAAATCGAAATTGATTCTTCGAGTGAAGAAATCGCCACTTTGGTCAATTCCTATAACAGTATGATTGATGAACTGGAAGAGAGTGCCGTAAAATTGGCAAAATCAGAAAGAGAACAGGCTTGGAGAGAAATGGCAAAACAAGTGGCTCACGAGATCAAAAACCCACTCACCCCTATGCGTTTGAGCGTGCAGAGTTTTCAGCGTAAATTTGATCCGAACGACCCAATAATTCACCAAAAGGTAGATGAATATAGCAAGACCTTAATTCAGCAAATTGACACGATGAGCTCGATAGCATCGGCATTTTCAAATTTTGCCAAAATGCCAGCACAACAAAACGAAACCCTAAACGTGGTTAATATTGTAAGGTTGGCGGTTGATATTTTCAGTGAGGGTTATATCTCTTTTCATGCGGAAGAAGAAGAGATTATTGCTAAATTTGACCGAACCCAATTAATTCGCGTCGTTACCAATTTGGTAAAAAATGCCATTCAATCCATTCCCGAAGGGCGAAAGCCAAAAATAAATGTAAGTGTTACTTCACAAGATGAGAATGTAGACATCTTGGTGTCTGATAACGGTATTGGGGTTTCTGACGAAATCAACTTAAAAATATTTGAGCCCAAGTTTACCACCAAAAGTAGCGGAATGGGTCTGGGACTCGCCATGGTAAAAAATATTGTGGAAACTTATAATGGAAGTATTACCTTTACATCTCAACTCGGAAAAGGGACAACTTTTAAGGTGTCCTTTCCTAAAGAATAACCATTCCTGCAAAGTCAGGATATCATGATTTTTCACTATGAATTACCAAAACATCCTTTCCGAAACAAATGAAGGCATTACAAGCATCACCATCAACCGTCCTTCCAAGTTAAATGCCTTAAACAAGGCTACAATTAACGAACTTCATAACGCTTTTAAGGTTGCAAATAAAGATAAAAACACTAAAGTCATTATCATCACCGGAAGTGGCGATAAAGCTTTTGTTGCTGGCGCAGACATCAGTGAATTTGCGGATTTTGATGTCGAAAACGGAGGAAAACTGGCTGCAAAAGGTCAGGAGTTGCTGTTTGATTTTGTAGAGAATCTTACCACACCAGTTATTGCGGCAGTCAATGGTTTTGCGCTTGGCGGCGGATTGGAGCTGGCCATGGCATGTCATTTCAGGATTGCTAGTGAAAACGCCAAAATGGGCTTGCCAGAAGTGTCTCTTGGAGTCATTCCAGGGTATGGTGGTACACAACGTTTACCACAATTAGTAGGTAAAGGCCGGGCAATGGAAATGGTCATGACCGCAGGAATGATTGACGCCAATCAGGCCTTGGATTACGGTTTGGTGAATCATGTTACCACGCTAGAAGATTTAATGCCATTCTGCGAAAAAATTGCCAATAAGATTATGCGAAATTCTTCAGTTGCTATTAAAGCAGCAATCAAAGCGATCAATGCCAATTACAAAGATGGTGTCGATGGCTATAAAGTGGAAATCAAACAATTTGGAAAATGTTTCGGAACTGAAGATTTTACCGAAGGAACCACAGCTTTTTTGCAAAAACGGAAGGCAGAGTTTCCGGGGAAATAGAACTGTTTTATTGAATTATCCCTGTCATAAAGGAGATCTGCAATTTATGATTTTTCAGAATGTTTATGAGTTGAGGAAATAGTGAATTTTAAATTGAACTTGAACTTTAACCTGCTGAATAGGTTACATTCTTAAAACTTTGTACTTTGTACTTTGTACTTCGTACTTCGTAATGTGTACTTTCTACAATCTGTAGCAACCAATAGCTTTATTTGATTGTATTTTTATGGCTTAATCTCAAACCTCGTTTGTCATCAAAATCATAAAAATGGACCCAAATCCTACCATAAAAGGGCGTGGAGCTCAACTCAATACATCCAATCGATTTTTTGAATTATCGCACGAAATGCGTGATGATTTCTTGGAATATTGCGCGAAAGAAGGTGAAGAAGCCGACAAAAACAGAACACTTTATCTCGAAGTATTCCCGAAAACCATCGTGAATAAAGTGAAGAGTCC
>JBGSXJ010000168.1:0-4469 GCA_041751535.1 Aquaticitalea sp. | reverse complement strand
CCATAGTGGCTTTGGAAATATGGACGAATATTTTCTTGTTTCAATTTCTGCAAAGGACGCACAATCCTATGAAAAAACTTCGGACGAGACTGAAGTACTTTTGGGTGAAGAAGGCAAAAAGTTAATGAACGAAATGTTTGTCCTTTTAGATAAATATGAGACAAAAACTGGAAGGATGAGACCAGATTTGGGCTATACGGCAAAACTATAACCAACCACCCTTTAAACCTCATAGACCGATAGTGTCTGTGAGGTTTATACATCAACACATTCTAATGAGATCTTACCAAATTTTAGTGTTTGCGTTTTTGACATACCTATGTTTTACGGTAAATCTTCAGGCGCAAAGCGATCAAAACAATCTGGTTATTGTAAAACGTGTATATGAGTCCCTCGAAAAAAATGATAACTCATCACTTACGGACGAATTGTTGTTTTTAATGAAGGATCAAAATTCTGAAATGGCTTATGAAACAACAAGTAGACACAAGATTTCGCTTCTTGCAATACTTGAAAATCGCTGGGAAAAAATCAGCATTAACAATTTCCAGCTCGAGGAACTCAATGAGAATAAAATCTTGGTCACGGGTGAATTTTTAGGTCGTCAGTTGACAGAATGTGAATTCGTTATCACAGAATTCAGACATGAATGGTGGTTAAAGGATGGCAATATCATCAAATTAACAGAAGAATCAAACAGTCAAAATCATGCAATCACAAAAAATTAACTGGCTCATAAGTATCGTAGTTTGTGTTGTGTTTCAAACGCATGCACAGGAGGCTAAACATAATGTGGTGATCATTAATCGTATCTATAGTGCTATCGAAAACAATGACTCACCGTCACTTATTGCGAACTGGAGCCCAGACATGAAGTGGTACCAATCAACAGATAACTTTAATGAAACTGAACGATATGCTTCAGATAGCAAAGTGCTTAAGGAGATTTATACACTACTGGAAAATGAATGGCAAAACATCATCTTCAAGAACATAAATATTCAGGAAATTGAAGAAAATGTGGTTTTAGTAACAGGAATACTACAGGGTCGCAAATCAAAAGAAACCAAAACTATTTCTTCCGAGTTTCATCACCTATGGTGGCTAAAGGATGGAAAAGTTGTCAAGTTCCTAGAATAATAAATAATATCAATACTAACCATTAAAATCTAATATTATGAAAACAATCAAATGTATTACCAACACACTAATTGCAGCGGTTTTTAGCATCACTATGCTGACGGCCCAAAACAATGACAAGACGTTAATGAACGTCACTGAAATCACCGTAAAACAAGGACACGACGTCCAGTTTGTTGAAGGTGTAAAAAATTGGAAAGAATGCTACCTAAAAAACAAAGGTGCCGATCAATGGAATTTTTGGAAACGAGTCCAAGGTGAAGGCAATGTGTATGTGATGACAGGCATTATGAACACTTGGGCCGAAATGGACAAAAAAGATGCTGCAGGTGAAGGATGTTATATGACCTTGGTCAATTTTATAATGCCGCATGTAGAAAAAGTCAATTACAGTATTGCCCAATCCATGCCTGAATTCAGTAGAGGTCCAAACGAAGACATGAAACTCGTTTGGGTGACGTTTTATAGAGTGAAAAATGATCTGGATTTTAAGGAAGTGATAGGAGCTGTGACCGGATCTGTAAAAAACAAGGAAGGTTCTTATAGAGCTTGGTGGTATAGCTATATGGGTGGTGCGGTTGATGCTCCCGATTATATGGTTTCCTCGCCATACAAAGGATATGCTGACTTGGATATTTCAAGAGACAGTCCAGCCAAAGTATATGAGGATGCCGTAGGAAAGAAAAAAGCAGACGAAATGCGTTCAAAATGGCGTGCTGCAGTGAGTGATTCTTGGTCATACATTTTTACATTAAACAGCGAATTAAGTAACTAATCAACTCGATCAAGATATTATGAAAAAATTATTTTTATTAGGACTTGCAATAGTCTTGTTTATGGCTTGTGATCAAAAAGACACACGCTACACACAACAATCACCGGAAATCGACACCTACAAAAAGGTAATGGATGATTACAAAAAAATGAATTGGGCCGAAATGGTGAAATCTTACGCTGATACTGCAAAAATTGCCAATAACGTAATCGAAGAAAAAGCTGTCTCCATCTCTCAAGTTGTTGAAAAAAACAAAGAAGACGCAGCCATGTTCAATTGGGTAGTCGAAAAAGAAGAATACGAAATGGTAGTGACAGATGAAGGTGAAACTTGGGTTAACTTTTGGGGTATATGGAAAGGAACTATGAAATCCAACAATAAAGTTTATGACATTCCTTTTCATCTCACAGCACGATTTAAAGATGGAAAAATTGTAAAGGAATTTGGCTATTGGAATAACTCTGAAATTGTTACTGATTTAATAAATCAGGAAAATGATGCAGCTGCTGCTAATGATTCTTTAGTAGAATAACTATAACCTAAACAGGCAGACAAATTTGTGGGGATAAATTTGGCAATGGCGATCAATCGATTTTCAGTTTTAGTGTTTTAAAAAGTCAAATTACCAAGACTATTGCCACCTGCCTGTTTATTTTTTACATCAATCAAAGAATGATCTAACAAGAGACACCAAATTTTGGTTGTTGCATATACAATATCCCTTTAAAGATTTATCAAACTAAGCCCTAGGTTCCAAGCATAACTTGTACAATTATATTTTTTTGAAATGGAACTCGTGAATCATCGATTTCTATTTACCCGTTATTAAACAAATGTCAAAGAACTGATGAAAAAAGTAGGAATCATAGGTGGTTCTGGCTTTATAGGAAGCTACATCACCAAGCAATTTTTAGAAAACGGTTATGAGGTTAAAGTCTCGGCAACCGACATTTCTCGTGAAGATAAATATGAGCACTTAATGGCGCTCAAAAACGCTGACAACCTTTACATCAGCGAACTCAATGTGGAAGATAAACCGACATTAAAAGATTTTGTGAATGATTGCGATATCGTGATACATTCCGGAACACCTTTTCAACTCAATGTTGAAGATCCTAAAAAGGATTTATTCGACCCAACAATCAAGGGCACAGAAAATTTTCTCGATGTCATCAAGGAAACTCCAGGCATCGAAAAAGTGGTTTTGATCGCTTCTGTAGCGGCATTCAATACCAATTTCCCATTGCCTGCCGGAGGTAAAAACACAAGTGACACTTTCAGCGAAAAAGACGCCCCTTTTATAAGCGAGGAAAGCCATCCGTATGCACAGGCAAAATTTATTGCCAATCAAACCGTAGAAAAATTCATCAAAGAAAACCAACAAATTTCGTTCGAGATAACGTCGGTTTCACCTGTGGGAGTCATGGGAAAATCGTTGTCAAATAGGGAAGATTCCACTTCAACCGGGCTACAGTTTCTGTTTAAAAACAAAATTGCCCCCAATCCATTTGTACAAATGCTCTATGACACCAATGCCGATATGGCAACAGTAGATGTTAGGGATGTTGCGCAAGCCGTTTACAATGCTGCGACAATTTCCGGTTTGCACGGAAAAAACTATTTGTTGAGTAGCGAAACTTATTCGGTTAGCGATATGAGCTTGATGCTAAACCAACAAGAGCCTAAAAACCAATCAAAAATTATTTATCAAAATCAATTGGCAACAAACGATTTAGGAATTCGATTCAGACCCGCAAAAGAAACATTAAATAACTATTAAAATGGAAAATTCTAACCAAAAACCCGAATACTTTTTATTACGTCCCGAAGTCGAAAAAGCCTATGGTTATTCACATGCTGTAAAAATTGGCAACCACATCAAAATTTCAGGAGCTGTAAGCATAGACGATGAAGGCAACCCAACCGCAGTGGGCGATATCGCACAACAAATGAAAAACTGCTATTCCGATCTTGAAAAAATACTCAAACATTACGGATGCACATTTGATGATGTAGTAAAAGAAGACGTCTTCACCACCAACATGCCCTTATTTCTGGAGCACGCCGCCTACCGCACCGAAATATATAAAAACCACTTCCCTACCGGTACCTGGCTCGGCGTAAAAGAATTAGCACTGCCTGAATTGCTCATTGAAATTGAGATGGAAGTGTATAAAGAATAAAAAATAAAAATCAGCTTAAAAAAAAATATAATCATGGAATTAAAAGTTATTGGATTAGGTCTTGGCAGAACAGGAACCTATTCATTGAAAACAGCATTGGAAGAACTACAACTTGGTCCTTGCCACCACATGGAACGTGTGGCTCAAAACATGCCAGTTCAACTGCCTCTATGGAATGAGGTATTGAATAATCCTACCAACTTCGAAGCCGTCTATGAAGGTATGCAGAGCGCAGTTGATTGGCCTACCGCTGCTTTTTACAAGGAGCTGTATACAAATTATCCTAATGCGAAGTTTATTTTAACACACCGCAGCAAAGAGTCTTGGGCAGAAAGCTTTGGCTCTACGATCTACAAACTCCTTACCGACCG
>JBGSXJ010000167.1:0-9850 GCA_041751535.1 Aquaticitalea sp. | reverse complement strand
AACCGAAGTTGCGCGTACAGGCCAAGGAAATTTATTAGCTTTAGCTGTCGAAGCTGCCCGCGAACGCGCCACATTGGGTGAAATCAGTGATGCGCTCGAAGTGGTGTTTGGACGTTATAAGGCACAAATCAAATCCTTTTCTGGTGTGTATAGTAAAGAAATAAAAGACGATGCTTCCTTTAAAAAAGCCCGCGAATTGGCCGACCGATTTGCAGAGCAAGAAGGCCGTCGTCCTCGAATCATGATTGCAAAAATGGGACAGGATGGTCACGATCGCGGTGCCAAAGTCGTGGCAACAGGCTATGCCGATGTTGGTTTTGATGTGGATATCGGTCCTTTGTTTCAAACACCTAAAGAGGCAGCAAAACAAGCTGTGGAGAACGACGTTCATATTCTAGGAGTGTCCTCCTTGGCAGCAGGCCATAAAACATTGGTACCACAAGTCATAGAAGAACTCAAAAACTATGGCCGAGATGACATTATGGTCATTGTCGGTGGCGTCATTCCCAAACAGGATTACCAATATTTGTTTGATGCTGGTGCTGTTGCAGTGTTTGGTCCAGGTACCAAGATTAGTGAAGCTGCCATTCAGATTTTGGAGATTTTGGTGGATTAAAATAACAATCATATTTGATGGACCCACACATCCTTGCATATCACACGACTCTTAATGCCGAAGATCATACCATTTGCGACTTATTGTACACTGAAATATGCAAAGTCTTACCAGAGGCCGAACATAAGATTTGGCATCGACATCCTGTATGGTTTTTGCAAGCCAACCCAATAGTTGGCTATAGCAAACAAAAGCAAGGGTTGCGATTGAGGTTTTGGAGCGGTGCCGATTTTGAAGAAACTGATTTGAATACCAAAGGCGAAAAGTTTAAAGACGCTTCCATATTCTATACTTCGGCTGATGAAATCGATATAACCAAACTGCAACAATGGCTTAAAAAATCTAGAGAAATCCAATGGGATTATAAGAACATTGTGAAGCGAAAAGGCGTACTTGAAAGGTTGAAATAAGAACAAATTCCTTCGGAATTTTCTCTGGCAAGTATTTGTTTACTAAATTAGATGCTAAACCACCTGCCTGCCGGCAGGCAGGCAGGCGCAACTAATCATACACCAAATGTTGGTAGTAATGTAAATCACAATTAAAACCTATGATAAAAAAAATATGTTTTCTTATTCTTGTAGCTTTCCAATCTTATTTATCTCATAGCCAAGTACGAGAAACAAAAGCGATTATTGATGAGTCCGAGTTAAAGGTTCTCATTTATAAAGCGGAAAATGAAGATGCTGAAGCTCAAATTGAACTTGGTGCTAGATATTATAAAGGATATGGATTAACCCAAGACTATGAGAAAAGTGTCTATTGGACTAAAAAAAGTGCAGAACATGGATTACCTGATGCTCAATATGCTTTAGCTATCTATTACGCTGCTGGAACTGGAGTTTCGAAAGATTTAGAAAAAGCTTTTTATTGGTTTGAAAAAAGTGCAATGCAAGAAAATAAGCAAGCCCAATTTCAACTTGGAAGAATGTACTTTTTTGGTAAAGGTGTTATGTCTGATAAAAAAAAGGCTGCAACTTGGATAAAAAAGAGTATGAACAATGGTTCAGATAAAGCAAAAAAAATATGGAATGAAAAAAAATTGTGGGAATATCTATAATTATATCTGACTTTTATAAAAATCACTACTTCCAACACCGGAAAAGCACTAGCCTATGCCGATAGCAATGGCAATTAAAGGGCAGAAATTACCAACTTGTATCAAACTAACCTCAATACATGCTCCAAAAAACCAAAAGCCGTTTTATGGAATTCACAATACGGTTGTTTTTAATTTACCTAGTTCTACGTATAGGAATTTTAGATTATATTGATTTACTTGGCTTCATAATTATTTTTTGATGTGTATATCTCCTATAATGGATGGGTATATACAATTGAACACATAAAAATAATGCAGAAATATGTACTGGTGTATATACCTACGTTAGCTTGCATTTAAAACGAACATCGCGAATTGAACAATATTGGTAAGGCAAATTCTGATTCAACTAGTAATAGATATAAGGCTTTAAGATGGCATAACATGTTTGATTTTATAGTTACAAATAAGCATAAAAACAACATCTCTGAAATTACTAGTAATAACATCACAGAACTAATAAATAAAAAAGCGAATATTGAATCTTATGTTTTACACGCAAAACTGGAGTTTAATGATTTTAAAGATGAAATAATTATTCCTTTTTTTACTCGTTATGGGATATACGATAGTAATACAGCATTTCAATCGGAAAAATATAAATTTTATTCTCTTCTTGATAACAACATTATTAGAAATGAGAGACTTGAATCTCAAGAAATAGCTACAGAATTCAATCAAATATTAGTTGAATTAAAAATTAAAACTTCATATGCTATTGAAACTTTAGAAAGTCTAATGAAAATGAATAGTGAAATTAGTAAAGCTTTAAGTAAGTAATTGAATGACAAATAACGAAAGCCTGCCTACTGCAGGCAGGCACAACTATGGCTATAAGTAATTGCCTGCCTGTCGGTCAGTCCGGTTTGCAATATTAGTTATTTAATCATAAAAAATTCCGTAAAGGGGCACAACACATCAAAACTCTTATTAAAATGGACTCTATTGAAAAATACGTTTTACAAGCAATTAACAAAAGAAACAACGAACCAATTGCTGAATTTGAAGGTTATTCACCAAATGAAATGCAATTCATTTTATACAATACATTTGATCCAAAAAGTCCAGTACAAATTTTAAAACAAGGAGACAGTGTCTATAGAAATATTCCGATTTTCAATCAAGTGAAATTTCTATTCATCCTCATAAAAGAACAGAAAGAATTAAAACTAACCAATAAAGGATTTTTACCGACAACGATAGTAGCTGAACTTTATAAAAAAGGATACCTGAAAGACTTTTTTATTGAAAAAGGGATTTCTAAACTTTATAAAGAATCTGATGTGCCATCTATCAACTTGGCCAAAATTCTGGTAGAATTATCAGATTTAGTTAAAAAGCGTAATAATAAATTATCCTTAACAAAAAAAGGAATTAAACACGTTGATAAAAATGATCTTATATTTCAAACCATATTTGAGACCTTTACGAAAAAATTCAATTGGCCCTATTTTGATGGTTATGATGATGAAAAAATAGGGCAATTTGGATTTGGTTTCACACTCATTTTACTTGATAAATATGGCAATGGATATAGAAGCCCTGAATTTTATGCAGATAAATACTTAAAAGCTTTAGATTTTAAAAGTAATAATCCTGAATTAGAATTTGTAAATGATCTAAAACGAGCTTATATTTTAAGAACATTTGAAAGATTTCTTGATTATTTTGGATTTACAGAATATAACAGTGACGAAAAGAATCCGAAGGTTAAAAAGTCACAACTGTTTAACGAATTAATAAAAATACAACCGCATAACAGCTTGAATTAGAATTGGCTAGATAAATGCTGTTTAGAAAATCTTGCATATTTTACAGAAGTTCTGGTCATTTTTTCTAAATTAGTGCTGGCATTGCACAGGTAGGCATCGGGACAACCAGTCCAGATGCCTCTGCAATGTTAGATATTGATGTATCCACTTTAAGTGCAAATGCAAAAAAGGGAATTTTAATGCCAAGGATGACTACCACTGAAAGAAATAATATCTTAACGCCCGCTCAAGGATTACAGATATATAACACAACCAGCAATACATCAGATATCTATAGCAATGGTGTTTGGAAATCTTTTGCATTTTCTTTAAACTCTAACCATTTTTATGTGTACTCACTTGCAGATTTACCAACTCCGGTAAGTGGTGGTATCACACTAGATGCAACTAAAGTATATATTTTTTCAGGAATGGTTAATATTAGCCCCAATTATATTATTATGAATGGGGCAGGACTTATGGGTACCGATCCACAAAAAGATGGAGTCATGTCATCAGTTGCTGGAGCTGTTCTTCGAAGTACAAATACCAGCGTTTATATGGAAAGTTTTGCGGTAATTCCTTTAACCGGCGCTACCAAAGCGTATGATTTTTCAGATAGTACAGGCACAAAGTTTTGTAATTTATTTTCTGGATGTTCGGTTGTTGAGGTGGGAATACCTTCTTTAGGAGTTGGCCAAATTTCAGGTTTTGAGGCTGTCACCTTTGGGAAAAACTATTGGAATGTTACCGATGGTGTAAAATTAACGGGAAACATTGGTAAATTTGCCATGCAGTTAAATTACATGAAAGGCATTACAAGTGGTTCGGCCATAGTATTTTTGTCGGGTCTAACTATTCAAGATGTCGATCTTTCAAGTAATTACTTTTTCTATACAGGACAAACTGGCTTGAAAATGAATGCTGGTTCTACTATAGGTAGAGGGCGATTAACTTCAAATATGTTCAGAGGTGTTGGTACCCCATTGCTGGGATTGACTCCCTACGATATCGGCTGGAGGATGTTGCAAAATACAAATATCCCGGACAGCCGCGCTTACGGCTATATATATATGAACGGGAATGCCACGTCCACGGCGCTTCCTACAAATAATACCTATGTAAAAATTGCTGGGACCACCACTGCTAATAAGCTCCTAAAATTTTCGTCTCCTGCAAGTAACCGACTTACCTTTCTAGGAAAGGATCCTATAGTTGCAAGTATTGATATTATAGTTTCAGGTAAATCCCCTGCCAACTCTGCCGAGTTTACAATTGCAGTTTACAAGAACGGTTCAATTGTTACCGGTCCAGTCATGAGCACGGGCGTCATGACTAATAATCAGGCTTTTTCATTGATTTTGATTACGGAGGTTGACATGGTTACAAATGATTACGTAGAAGTATATATCAAAACAACTTCCAGCACTACACCATTAATAATTGCAGATATGCAATTTAAAATTAGGGATTAAACTAGTTTTAAGTCTTTTACCATAAAATTCTGTTTGAAACTGATTTGCACTAGGTGATGGATGGTGATGGATGGTTATGGAATTAAAAAAATATGAAAAACCAGTAAAAAAAATGTGCTTTCCTTAATCCTTCCTGGAATCCCGATAGCTATCAGTATTCCAGCGAAGTTTTGAACTTGAAGTAGGAAGCACCGAGACACGTAGTTCAAAATCAAAAACGTTTATAAAACCTCCAAATACATTCATAAATTATTATTGTTTTTTCATATACATTTGTAGGTATTAAAGAATTAAATTCAATCTTCAATACCCTTAATGAAAAACATCAACAAAGAACTATTTTCATTGATCCTGATTATCTCATCGGGCATCTTAGTTTTAGGTCTTGTAGTGGGTTTATTTTACGTTCTAAATCTAATTATTGAACAACATAATGGCTATTTATACCTTTTGGGTTATGTTATCGTCTTTCTTCTGACTCATAATATTAGAAAACAAACCAATAACCCCGTTCTGATCACGCTTGGTAAAATCTTGACACTACCGTTCCTAATGATCATGGGATCCATTAAAATATGGTAAACAAAACAAATATATTCGTTATAATACATTTTTAATCGATAAATAGATTAGATTTGCATGATAATCCACAATTACCACATATTAACATCACCATGCTTTTCACTTTATAGCAGCATACCTTAAAAAGTTCAAATTAGAGTTTTAGATGTTAATCGATCGAATGATCCAAAACCATTAATAGCATGAAAAATCTTTATTTTATATTTTTATCGATTGTCCTTTGTTTTAATTCCAAAGCTCAAAACTTATCCACAACTATGACTGTAAGTGCTGGCACTTCAGTTACCATATCATCTGGCACCACTCTTTATGCCCCTAATATTAATCTTAAATCCACATCAGACAAATATGCTTGCTTGCTAGTAAATGGAGCGTTAGGTACAACTACGATCGCTAATTACGATCGCTACGTAAATGTGGTTGGAACTTCAACCGCTAATGGCGGTAATGATTTAATCTCTTTGCCTGTAAAAGAAACTGCAGATGTCACTTTTGCAGAATTTTTGAATTATAGCCCAGATGCTGGTGTCACACCAAATTCAGACATCATTGTTAACTCAACGACCACTCCTACCCTTTTTGCATTTGGCCCTTATAATAATGCCGTCCAAGCCTACATAAATTATGATTCAACGGTGGACGGCGGTGTTCTACTTAAAAGAGGGCTTGGTTACAGATGTGCTACTTATAGCGGACAGACCATAAGATTTACTGGTAAGGTATCGGTCAATCCAGAAACTGTAAGCATCTCCACAAGTGGTAATAATAATTGGAACTTAATAGGAAATCCCTATCCTACATATATTAATTCCCAAGATTTTTTAGTCGAAAATTCGGCGGTATTAGACCCTAGTGCAACCGCAATATACGGTTACAATAGTGGATTTGCACCAAGTTCGGGCACCATTGGCAACTTCACTATCATTAATAACTTGATCAATGATACTGTAAATATTGCTCCAGGGCAGGGGTTTTTGGTTGCAAATGACCCTAATGCCCCAACAAATCAAATCTCATTTACCTTGGCCATGAGAACAATTACTGGATCAGATGATTTCATTTTAGGCCGAAATGCAATCCCAAACCAAATGTTGCGATTGCGTGCTGAACACGCAACTGCTAATTTCGCCACAGAGATTTACTTTAATGAAAACTCAACTTTAGGTTTAGACCCCGGCTATGATGCTGCTATGTTTAGCGGCACTAGTTCTAATCTGCTGTTATATTCTCGTTTAGTTGAAAACAACCTTGGTCGAAATATGGCCATCCAAAGTCTTGGTTTTATCGACTTAAATGACGTGATTATTCCCTTAGGTCTAAAAACCTCGCAAGGAAGTCATGTAACATTTAGTATTGAGAGCTCCACATTAGAAGCAGAAACCCAAGTATATCTAGAGGATAACTTAACCAATACTTTTACATTATTAAATACTGGTAATTATACATTTACAGCCAATTCTGCTATTTCTGGTACAGGACGCTTTTTCTTGAGAATTAATAACGGAACGCTATCTACCCTTGAACCTGACGGCAACAGATTAAAACTATATGCAAGTGGGCAGACTATCTTTATTGAAGGGCTGATTCTGGAAAATACAGATGTATTAATTTATGATATCCTAGGACGCTTGGTTTTGACCTCCTTTTTAGAAGAAGGATCGGAAACCAACAGAATAGAGGCGTCCACCTTAAATAGCGGCATCTATGTAGTTAAGTTAAATAATGGAAAACAAGAGCAAACCAAGAAAGTGGTCATCAAATAAGCTAATTACAAAAGATGAATTCAAACAAAAAAACAAAATTCTCCTTTTGACCAATTGAGCATAAGTTCTAAAATATGAAACTTAACGAACTTATAAAACATTTAAAATTATAAATAACATTAAGACATTATGAAAATTAACTATTTTAAATTAACAGGAATTATTTCAATGATTTGTTTTTTGACAAGCACCATTGCTATGTCACAAGTAAGTATTGGAACTGAAACACCGGATGCTTCTTCTATTTTGGATTTAGAATCTACTACAGCTGGACTGCTTATTCCTAGAATGACTACGGCCCAAAGAGATGCAATTGCATCACCTGCAGATGCATTACAGATTTATAACATAACCAACAAATCAACAGATATTTACATCGATGGCGTTTGGAAATCGTTTTTGTTTTCTACAAACCCTTCTGCCAGCTCTAACCTTGTATCTGTTTATTCACTTTCCGATCTTCCAACTCCGGCCAGTGGAGGCATTACTTTAGATGCAACTAAAATGTATGTTTTTTCTGGTATGGTCGATATTAGTCCCAATTATATTACTATAAATGGCGCAGGCCTTAGAGGTACCGACCCACAAAAAGATGGCGTTATGTCTTCAGTTAGCGGTGCCGTTCTTCGAAGTACAAACACCAGTATATTTATGCAGAATTTCACCGTCATACCTTTTGGAGGTACCACTAAAGCGTACGACTTTTCAGATACTACAGGAACAAAGTTTTGTAATATTTTCTCTGGCTGTTCTGTTGTTCAGATTGGCTCCGCATTAGGTGTAGGACAAGTTTCAGGGTTTAAGGCGATCACCTTTATTCAAAACTATTGGAACGTTACAGATGGTTTAAAAGTCACCGGAAATGTAGGCAAATTCACAGCTTCTTATTGCTTTGTCGTGGGCATAACCAGTGGTTCTGGAATTGAGCTATTATCAGGTCTCACAGTTGATGACATTGATATGGCAAACAATTACTTTATTTATTCAGGGCAAACCGGCATAAAATTAAATGTGGGCGCTACAGTAGATAGAGGGCGATTAACAACAAATATGTTCAGAGGTGTAACAACTCCTTTAAGTGGTTTGGATTCTTACACTCCCGGATGGAAAATGCAGCAGAATACGAATGTTCCTGACACCAGGGCATACAGTTTTATATATTTTAATAGCAATGCAACGGCGACCAGCCTGCCTGTTTCAGGTACTTTTTATAAGATTGCAGGAGCAACTACAATGATTAAGCAACAGCGATTTACAACCGGAAATAACAAGCTTACATACATAGGAAGAGAACCTTTGGTAGGACGGGTTCTGGTTGTAATAGGAGCAATTTCACCATCAAATAGTTCCAGTTTTACGATAGCTATTGCAAAAAATGGAACTGTAATTCCTCTCCCTGCAGCATCCATGGGTACTGCTACAAATAATCAGTCTTTTCAGATTACCTTCAATACTGAAGTGGATATGGTTACCAATGACTATATCGAGGTATTTATCAAATCAAATAATGGAAATTCGACTTCCCTGACGGTTTCGGAAATGCAATTTAGAGTTAGTGACTAAAGTGTTTTTAAGTCTTTTAGCATATAGCTCTGTTTGAATCTGATTTGCACTAGGTAATGGATAGTGATGGAATTAAAAAAATATGAAAAACAAGTAAAAAAAATGTGCTTTCCTTAATGCTTCACTGGAATACTGACAGCTATCACTATTCCAGCGAAGTTTATAAAACCTCCAAATACATTCATAAATTATTATTGTTTTTTCATATACATTTGTAGGTATTAAAGAACTAAATTCAATCTTCAATACCCTTAATGAAAAACATCAACAAAGAACTATTTTCATTGATCCTGATTATCTCATCGGGCATCTTTATTTTAGGTCTTGTTGTGAGTTTATTTTACATCATTTATCTCATTATTACGTTGCAAAATGGGTACTTGTATCTGCTGGGTTATCTATTGATCTGCATAGTTACCTACGTTTTAAGAAATCAAACCAACAATCCAATCCTAATTACTTTTAATAAACTCTTGACACTGCCATTCCGGATGATCTTGGGTTTTGCTCCAGTGGCCATGCCCTATTTTGTGCTGCAGGTGCATTTGTTTATCTACATGTTGGTCGCGGTGGCGATTCCGTTGATTTTTTATGTGATGGATCGGGCAACTGGGCTATTGGACTTAAAGATAACGACACATATTTACCTGATTGTGACTTTTGGCGTTATCACGGCTACCTTGATGAACAAACAACTAAAGTACCTTACATACTGGTTTTCACCCGTAAGACTCTACAAAACTAATGCGCCTAAACGTTTGGAATTTAATAAATTGACCGATTATTTTCTGTCGGAAAACAACATCAAGTTCATTATCTATTTTTGTTATTTTGTGTATTTGCTGGTATTTAATTTGTTTACCTTCCAGGAACACAGCGTTTATTCCAGTCCTTTGATGGACCGAGCTGTTTTACAATCGTTTATTACCTTTTTGGCACTTGAGCGATTGCTTTCTAACTTGAAGGATTTGGATTTTAAACCTTCAGGCATGTTAAAA
>JBGSXJ010000166.1:0-10498 GCA_041751535.1 Aquaticitalea sp. | reverse complement strand
GGATCTCAAAGGAAGACCCATCGTAATATTAATCTCATTGATTCCTTTTGGAAGGCTGTTCAATAAAGGCATCAACAAATTTTCATCGCCAAGGATAACTGCAGTATTCTGCATATTTACATGAGTTTTTCGAAATTTATCGAGTAATTCGCCTATGTACTTTACTTGGCCTATATTTTTGGGCGTTCCTATAACTTCAATTCTCTTTTCAGATTCATAATACGAGCTCATCCAATTCAATGGATGTTTTTTAAAATAGGGCCAATTCAATCGATGTGAACGTATAAATAAACCTGCATCGTGAATGGGGTTTTTTACAAAGGTTTCATCGATATCCCAATAAATGGAAGCCAAATCTTGTTGTAATAGTGCCTGTATGATAATTTCTTCGGCTTTGTTTAGGGCATTAAAACCAACAAACACATGCTGCGCGCCATGAGCGGAAGCACTATAATGCTCAATACCATCGACTGCTTCCCGATACACCAGACCTTGATACCCTAATTTTTTATCGATTAATTGTTCTCTAAACAGATGATAATAAGTTTTAAGGCGGTTCCAAAATGAAATATAATTTTTGACTGATTCGGTTTGCTCTTCGGCCAGCGACCAATGGTTGATCTCTTTTATCGCATTTAAATAGTCAAATAGTCTATCGGGAGTTATTAGGTAACGGTCTATTTCATTAAAATCTTGAAGGAGTAATTGAGCCCATTTAGAAAAGGAATCAAATGGTTCTACCTGATCTTTTGGTGTTATGTTCAGGTAAGTGTCATAAAATTCAAAGAGCAGCGCGGCATTTGAACTATATTTTAAATCTGAAATAGATTCTACAAACTCTTCAATAGAAAGGACCGTAGGTGCAAAAATTGTTTTTTGAAGACTTTTAGAAAGATGATATTTTAAGAAGACACCGGCTCTTTTGCTCGGTAGAATAAATGTGAGTTTTGAAAAATCAACATTCTTTTTTTGTAAATCAACTATAACCTCTTCTATAAAACTTGTCATAGTATAAAAATAAAAAACGCCCCGATATTCGGAGCGTTTTTCAACTTTTTTATTTTAGATACTTAATTCTTAAGCAGTACTTCAACACGTCTGTTGTTGGTTCTTCCACCAGCAGTATCGTTAGAATCAATAGGATTTTCTTCACCAAATCCTCTAGCTTCCAATCTTGCTTTTTCGATTCCATTTGCAAGTAACCAATCTTTCACAGCATTTGCTCTTCTTTCAGAAAGCAATTTGTTCGATTTATTAGAACCTACACTGTCAGTATGACCATCAATATAGAAATCAGCTTTTGGATATTCTTTAAAGATAGCATTCATAGACTCTAAAGTTTGGATAGATTCTTTTTTGAACGTTGCTTTTCCAGTATCAAACAAGATAGTTCTAGCATAATCATTTAATTGTTTCATAACTTCAACAGTTGGCTTAATTTCTGGACAACCATTGTTTGCTACAGTACCAACTTCATCTGGACATTTATCATCTTTATCTAAGACACCATCACCATCTCTATCTGGCCAAGGACAACCTTTGTTGGCAGCAGGACCTGCTACAGTAGGACATTCGTCATCTTTATCAGCTACACCATCGCCATCAGCATCTGGGCAACCGTTCAATGCTTTCAAACCAGCTACAGTAGGACATGCGTCTTTATTATCTGGAACACCATCACCGTCAGTATCAGGACAACCGTTAAATTCAGCTAAACCAGCTTCATTAGGACAATCATCCTTAGCATCTTCGATACCATCACCATCAGAATCTGGACAACCGTTGAAAGCAGCTAAACCAGGAACTTCAGGACAAGCATCATCTTTATCATAAATACCATCACCATCGGTATCTTTACCACCAAATTTAAGTGCTAAACCAACTGTATGTTGAAAATGTTTAGCTAAATAATCTTCAAATGCATGTTTGTAAGATGACTGTACAGTTAAACCTACGTTTTCGGTAAACCAGAAATTAAAACCAGCAGTACCATTTAAAGTACCAGCTCCGATATCGTCAACCCAAGTGTAACCTCCACCGACACCTAAATAAGGTTCGATCCAAGAGGTGCCTAAAAGGCTACCAAAACTATATTTAATAGTACCATCAACTGCATAATACGATAAATCATCAGCTGATGAATCACCAATTTTATCAATCTCGTTGATTGTTCCAGCGGCAGTGATCGAAAAACCACTACTTAAATATCTAGACACAGAAACTGAAGATAAAGAAGGTATAAAGTTGTAATGGTCTTTGACGTTAAAATATTCGTCAAAGTATCCGCCAAGTGGCGCATTTTCTCCAACAGGATAAAAGTCAACCGCATTGACACCAACTCCTATAGCCCAAGGGTTATTCTCATCTTGTGCATTAGCGTTGCTGAAGCTTAATAAAAGCAACGTCGCAATAAATAATCTGCTAAGATTTTTCATATTCTAATAATTTAATTTTTAAGTGTTAATTGTGAACAAAAGTAAGTTGTTAAATTATATTAACAAAGACAAATATATAAAAATATTGATTATTTGCCTCAAAATATGCGTTTTTGGATTGATTTTAAATAATATCCAAGGTTTTACCCACTTTAATGAAGGCTGCAATGGCTTTATCTAAATGCTCTTTTGTGTGAGCAGCAGAAAGTTGCACCCTAATTCGAGCCTTTTCTTTAGGTACAACAGGGAAGAAGAATCCAATAACATAAATGCCTTCCTTCAACAACATTTTGGCCATGGTTTGAGCCAATTTTGCATCATACAACATTACAGGCACGATGGCTGAATCGCCATCTATAACGTCAAAACCTGCCTTTTTTAGACCCGCCTTAAGGTGTTTTGTGTTTTCATCCAATGCGTCTCTCAATGCGGTATCATTCGTTAACATTTCAAAGACCTTAATAGATGCACCTACAATGGCTGGCGCAAGTGAGTTTGAGAATAAATAAGGTCTTGACCGTTGTCGCAGCATATCGATGATTTCCTTTTTTCCTGTTGTATAGCCACCCATTGCACCACCGAGTGCTTTCCCCAAGGTGCCAGTGATTATATCTATACGATCCATTACGCCTTTTTCTTCGAGGGTTCCTCGACCTGTTTTTCCGATAAACCCAGCTGCATGACATTCGTCAATCATAACCAAGGCATCATACTTGTCTGCCAAATCACAAATTTTATCTAATGGAGCCACAAGTCCATCCATAGAAAAGACCCCATCTGTAACTATGATCTTAAATCGAGATCCTGCACTGTTGGCAGCTATTAGCTGTTGTTCCAAATCATTCATATCGCTATTTTGATAGCGATAGCGAGCAGCTTTGCATAATCTAACCCCATCTATAATGGAAGCATGATTAAGTGAGTCCGAAATAATGGCATCCTCTTCGCCCAATAGCGGTTCAAAGACTCCACCATTGGCATCAAAGGCAGCGGCATACAATATCGTATCTTCAGTACCATAAAATTCAGCAATTTTTTTCTCCAATGTTTTATGTATATCCTGTGTGCCACAAATAAATCTTACAGAAGACACCCCAAATCCGTGGGTGTCCATCGCGTCTTTTGCAGCTTGAATGACTTCAGGATGTGAGGATAAGCCTAAATAGTTATTGGCACAAAAATTTAAAACAGTCTCACCTGTGTTAAGTGTTATTTCTGCTCCTTGTGGAGAGGTTATAATGCGTTCTTCCTTATAAAGGCCGTCATTCTTGATGTTTTGTAGTTCTTGTTGTAGATGTTGTTTTAGTTTTCCGTACATAATTGTGTGCTATATTTTCTGCAAATTTAAAATTCTTTTACTTGAATATCATCGTTTATATATACCAATATTTTTTTTGACACCTTAAAGTTCATGTCTTCCAGTATGTTTTGATAACTTAATAATTGTTGTAAATGTGATGGTTTTTCGACTCCTGTTTTATAATCAATAATGACAGCTTCATTTGCCGCATCAATGACGATTCGGTCGGGGCGCACAATCATTCCGTCTTTGGTAATGATGTCCTTTTCAGTATAGATTGTTTGGTAGTCATGAAAATAGGTTTTCAAATGTTCATGATGAACAATTTGTTCGATGACCGGTTGCAGCTCTAATAATTGCGCTGAATTTATTTTCCCCGTGGCATAGAAATCATCGACCACAACCAGAATATCATCAGAAGTTTTGACTTGCGACATTAAAGCATGTATCAAATTCCCTTTTTCTTGCGCTTTTTCTTGTGCCGTATCCCATAGATATCCTGAATTTGTGACTATGGTTAGGCTATGCTCTTCTTTTGATGTGGAAATGAATTGACTTTGGGTTACAGAAACAGTTTTTTCTTCTGAAAATAGTTTTCGCGTTGGATCACCAAACGTATAGCTGTTTTGATTGTCAGACCATTGTTGAATGCTTTTAAGATAGTTTATGAATAATCCAGAATAAAGCGTAAGTTTTTCATTTTGGCTGGAATCCAGGTCCAATTCAGAAATCACATATAGTTGCTCAATGGCGCGCGTCATCACTACATACAATAAATTGATGGTATCCAACTCCAATTCTGATCGGTAATTGGTATACATAGTAGATCCCAAGTCTCCAAGATCAGCCAATTCTGCGTTCATGTTAATATATAGGTGAGAAAAACCATTATATTTTTCTTTATTCACAGGATACCACGTTTTCGGAACCATATCAAAATGGATTTTCTGATTGGCATAAGGAAATATCACCACTGGAAATTCCAGTCCTTTTGATTTATGAATGGTCATGATCTGCACGGCATCATTGCCATGAGGAGCCACAACACTCAATTTCTCCTTTTTAATCTCCCAATGGGCTATATATCCTGAAAAACTAGCGCGATTTTTTTGCGAATAGTCTAGGATTTCATCCATATAAAATTGAAGGTAGGCATTCGATTCCTGATTCAAACGGAACTGCCTTACAATAGTTTCGACCGATTCGTATAATGATAATTGAAGAAAACTTTCAAAATTAAAGAAAAAATCAAAGTCTGACAGCTTTCTGAACATTCGTGAAACATCCAATGAAACCAATCTTGAATAGAACGAATGTTTATCCTCTAATTGCAGTTTGTGTTCCGCCAAATAACTCAGTACTTGTATTTTGAGTTCATCATTTTTTGGTTGTGTAGCTAATGCAATAATCGCGTTCACAAAATTGACTTCGGGTGAATTTTTGATCAGCAAAGATTCTGAAGAAATAATTGGAATATGTTCTTCACTCAAATAATTGGCAATAGCAATACCTTCACTAGATTTTCGGGTTATGATACAAATGTCTTTTAAAGAAAAGCCATTGGTTTGTGCCTTTCGAATGATCTCCAGAACTTTTTGACAATGCAGATCGTCTTTATGTTCATCATCTTCCCTGTTTTTAATGTATAAAAAAGCCAATTCCACATAACCATCTTCATTTTTGGTGCACTTCTGATGGCTGTTCTGGTAAATCGTCTTATGATTTATGTCTGTGAGCGCAAATCCGGATAGATGCTTAAAAAAGGAATTATTAAATGTCACAACCTGTTTTAAACTACGGTAATTGGCAGGCAGATTCTCAACAGACTTTTTTACAAAAAAGGGATTGTCTTCTGTATAAAGTCCAATGAACTGTTCTGCTTTGCCGCCACGCCAGCGATATATGGATTGTTTGGCATCGCCAACCAACATGGCTGTTCCAGATTCGCCTTTTAAATTTTCACCAGAAAGCGCATTGCTAACCAGAGGTATTAAATTTTCCCATTGCAATTGCGACGTATCTTGAAATTCATCAATAAAATAATGTCTGAATTTCTCGCCAATCCGTTCATAGATATAAGGTGCTGGCTGATTCTTGATTTCGTTGCTGATTAAATTGTTAAATTCTGAAATCAAAAGCAAATCATCTTCATCCTTAAGCTCTTGTAATTCGTTGTTGATGGCATTTAATACTGATAATGGGGTGATATTTTTTAGGGCATTCTTTAGGAACCTTATTTGGAGTATCGATTCCTTTGAATTTATAAAATGCTTTATTAATTGTGGACTTGCAGATTCTATAATTGAAGCAACTTCGGTAGTTATACGTTTAGGGTAAATGGAACTACCTTCCACCAAATCTGTTTGCCATTTCAATCCAAAATTTACATTAAAGTCTTTTTCAACTAATTTTTGAAAATGTTTAGGTAAATAACTGCCTGAAAAATCATTGAATTGTAGTCCTTGGTCTTCAATCAATTCCAATACACTTTGAGCGTCTCGCAAGATTTCTATTTCCAAAAGCACTATGGATTTTGAAAGCTGTGATTTCAGCGTTTTAAAATCTGCGAGGGTTTTACCTTTTAAGGTTTCTATATAAGGAATATCATTTTCGTTGATAAGCAACTTTGCAATGCTATTAAAATCATAGGAAACATCCCAACTTTTGTCGTCATCCGCTTTTTCGATGGCAAAATCAACTAACACCTTCGTTAGCTCATCGTCTGTGCCTGCCTTATCAATAAGTTTGTCAACCGCTTTGCTCAATAAGTTTGCAGTATTCAATTCCACTTCAAAATTTAAAGGCAGTTTTAGGTCATAAGCAAATGTGCGTATGAGTTTGTGATTGAATTTATCAATGGTAGAAATATCAAAGGAAGCATAATTATGTACTATTGCTTCAAGGATTGATTTAGACTTTTTGTGAAGAGCAGTGGGTTCCATACCCAGTTCATTCGCCAGTGTATCGAATATGGTGTTGGGATTGGTCAATATGGAAATATCCGAAAATTCTTGAAGGGTCTTTATGACACGTTCCTTCATTTCAGCAACGGCTTTGTTGGTAAATGTCAGTGCCAAGATTGTATTAAAAGCCAGTGGAGAGGAAGATAGAAGAATAATTTTTAAATATTCCTTAACAAGTGTGTAGGTTTTTCCACTTCCTGCAGATGCATTGTAAATTATAAAGTTGCAATCTTTGGCCATTCAATTTTAATTTTGATACAAGATAAATACTCTAGTTGGTTTTAGAGGGATAATTTTTATTAAAAAAATCCATGCGATTTAAAGTGTTAAAATTTCTATAAGACTTTTGCCCCAAGTCCTTTATAATTTTTTAATGCGCTGTTAAATGCTTAAATTTGATAGAATTTTATATTAACAAACTAAAACTTAAATATTATGGCTTTCGAATTACCGAAATTAAAATATGGATATGACGCGTTGGAGCCTCATATCGATGCTCGCACAATGGAGATACATCACACCAAACATCATCAGGGTTATACTGATAAGCTTAATGATGCTATAAAGGGAACGGATCTAGAAGGCAAAACAATAGAAAATATCCTCATCAACCTGGACATGAAAGATGCTGCCGTCAGAAACAATGGAGGTGGTTTTTATAACCATTCTCTCTTTTGGGAGGTCATGAATCCGGAAAATAGAGGAAAACTTTCAGGTGATCTTGAAGAAGCTATTGAAGCAAAGTTCAAATCATTTGATGCATTTAAAGATGAATTCAGCAAGGCGGCTGCCACACGTTTTGGATCTGGATGGGCTTGGTTATGTGTACAAAGTGGTGGTAAATTGGAAATTTGTTCCACACCAAATCAAGACAATCCATTAATGCCTGGCACAGGTTGTGGTGGAACACCCATATTGGGTCTGGATGTTTGGGAACATGCCTATTATTTAAATTATCAAAATAGACGACCAGATTATATCAATGCATTTTTTAATGTCATCAACTGGAATGAAGTTGAACGGCGCTATGCTGAAGGAAAGTAAACCTTTAAGCAAATAAAATTGTGAACGGCAAACTCGAAAGGGTTTGCTTTTTTTTTGGTCTAATAATTTATCTCTTTGGATTTAATACTCCGATGCTTAGAACTTGTTTCCTTTTTGGAATCTGGTACTTAATTTTTGGAATTTGACATCTTGTAGGTAAGCATCGAGCTAGTTTCTTTTATCTTAATTGATTCAAGATTTATCAATGGAAGCTTTGTAATTTTTTTAGTTATTGGAAATGAAAAAAGGTGAACGAGAGTTCACCTTTTTTGCCCCAAATCTACCATAAACTTAACCTACTTATGTTATGGTTACAACAAATATACTAGCACTGTTTTTTATTTACTCAATTTATTAGACAAACGACTTATAAATTAGCCTAAACGAAAATTTTGGGCTTTTTAGGCGGTAAAATATTATAGAAATAAAAAAGAGGAAAGAGAATCAGTTAAATCGGAGGAAAGTCAAGTGGATACCTGAATCATTTCATTTAAGGGCATAAAAAAAGGTGAACAGAAGTTCACCTTTTTTTGCCCCAAATCTACCATGAACTTAACCTACTTATGTTATGGTGACACTAAAGTATGTTGAAATTATTTAAGACATTATAAATATTAGTTAAAATGCATATTTATTCGATTAAAGACATTTTTATCAGACAAACAGCCTTTTTCGTGTATTTAGTCTTACCGTTATAATTAATTGATTAGTAGGCTCTTTCGTTGTTTCCTTCGTAAAAATTAATAAATGCCCTGTTCACAACACGATTGCCCCCGACAGTCGGATAGTTTCCAGTAAAATACCAATCACCCAAATTTTTCGGGCAGGCTATATGGAGGTTTTCCACCGTCTGAAATATGGTTTGAACTTGCGCTTTGACGGTATCGTCTGCGATGAGTTTTGCTATCTCATCAGATATTTGATCGTTTGTAAATTCATCATAGAGATCCTTCACAAAATTATGGACATGTTTATCTTCTAATTCAGTCTGTGCTTTGCATTTGTGATACACCTCCTCAATGAGGTGATATTTATTATGCTTCTTAAGAAGTTCGAGCATAGCCCTAAAGGCAATTAAACCTTCAAGTCGCGCCATATCGATGCCATAGCAATCTGGATATCGAATTTGCGGTGCTGATGACACTACAATTATTTTTTTAGGATTTAGGCGATCCACCATTTTAATGATACTCTTTTTCAAAGTAGTTCCCCTGACGATGCTATCATCAATGATGACAAGATTATCGGTAGGTTTTATAACCCCGTATGTAACGTCATAGACATGTGCCACTAAATCATCTCGGCTACTATCCTCCGTAATGAACGTTCGAAGTTTGACATCCTTAATCGCTATTTTTTCAATTCGTGGCCGTTCAGATAAAATCTGTGTCACTTTTTCGGCGGACAGTTTGCCGTTACCGGCAAGTATCGCTTCCGTTTTTCTTTTATTGAGATGATCTTCTACGGTTTCTATCATTCCGTAAAATGAGGTTTCGGCTGTATTTGGTATATACGAGAAGACGGTGTTGGTAGTATCAAAATCAATGGCCTCCAAAACCTTTGGCATTAATAGTTTTCCAAGATTCTTGCGTTCTTGATAAATTTCGGCATCACTACCTCTGGAAAAATAGATGCGCTCAAACGAACAGGCTTTTCGTTCTAAAGGCTCAATAATTTTTTCGATGCTGGTGTCTCCAGATTTTTTTGTGATAATTGCATGTCCTGGTGCTAGTTCCTTTACATCTTCAAAATCGACATTGAACACCGTTTGAATGACAGGGCGTTCAGATGCAACCACCATTATTTCATCATCTTTATAATAGTAAGCTGGACGAATACCTGATGGATCGCGAAGTACAAAGGAATCACCATGACCCAAAAGTCCAGCCATTGCATAACCACCATCCCAATTTTTTGACGCTTTCTTTAGAATTTTGGCCACATTCAAACGTTCTGCAATTAACGGCGTGCATTCATTTTTGCTAAAGCCTTCTTTCTTAAGTTGCTTGTATTTTTTAGCGACAGCATCATCAAGAAAATGCCCAATTTTTTCCATGATGGTTATGGTATCGGCTTTTTCTTTCGGGTGTTGTCCTATTCGCACTAGTCCATCAAAAAGCTCATTGACATTGGTCATGTTAAAGTTACCAGCAACAATAAGGTTTCTGTGCATCCAATTGTTCTGTCTCAAAAAGGGATGTACACTTTCCACACTATTTTTTCCGAAGGTGCCATAGCGGACATGTCCTAGTAACAATTCACCTATATATGGAATGTGTCTTTTTTGAAGCGCTACATCATCTGCATATTCCGGATGCTCTAGGATGTCCTTATTGATGCGTTCATTGATTTGGGCAAAAATATCCTGAATAGGCTGTTGCGCAATCGATCGTACTCGACTAATGTAACGTTCACCTGGTTCTGTATCCAATTTAATACTGGCAAAACCAGCGCCATCCTGTCCGCGGTTGTGCTGCTTTTCCATCATGAGGTACATTTTATTGACTCCATAGAATGCACTTCCATATTTTTCTTTATAGAATTCGAGAGGTTTTAAAAGGCGTATGAGTGCAATACCACACTCATGTTTTAACATATCGCTCATTGGGCTTGTTGTATATTTAACTATTAAAAAACGCGCTCATATTGGGCGCGTTGGTTTATGCTAATTCAATTTTATATATTCTAAATATTTGCTTTTTATAGGTCATATAGAATCGTCTTAATTTTATTATTGAAATCATAACTTATTATTC
>JBGSXJ010000165.1:0-2021 GCA_041751535.1 Aquaticitalea sp. | reverse complement strand
TAGGTGACGATGATATAGGCAATCTTAATGATCCAATCAATAACATATGCCAAAATACGTTCTCCCACACTAGCGGCCGTAAAATTGATGTTGACGTTTTGAGTGGTATTTATTTGTAACTCTGTCATTAATTGCTTTAATTTGAAACTCTATGAGAGAAGTCGCTTTTATCAAACAAAATAAAGAAAAATGGCTCAACTTTGAACAAGCCATTTTTGGAAAAAATCTTAAAAATCCTGATGAATTGGCATCACTTTATATTCACCTTGTAAACGACTTGGCCTACGCTCAAACTTATTATCCCAAAAGTAAAACAATTCTTTATTTAAACAACCTTGCCGCAAAAGCTTTTCAGAAAATTTACAAAACCAAGCGCGAGGATACCAATCGTTTTGTGCATTTTTGGAAAATTGAAGTGCCTTTAATCGTGTATGAATATAGAAGATATGTCCTTTACGCATTTCTTATTTTCGGAAGTTTTATGGGTATTGGAGCGCTTTCGGCTGCTTTTGACGATACCTTTGTCCGTTTGATTTTAGGTAATAATTATGTCAATATGACCTTGGAAAATATTGAAAATGGCGATCCTGTTGCGGTATACAAAAGCGGGAGCAATTGGGGCAGTTTTATTGGCATCACGCTCAATAATCTGTATGTTGGGATACGGACTTTTATTCTCGGTGTTTTTGGAGGTTTGGGCACGGGCCTATCTTTGCTTTACAACGGAATCATGATTGGTGCATTTCAATATTTTTTCTATAAACAAGGTGTACTTTGGGAAAGCGTTCGCGGCATTTGGATTCATGGGAGCATGGAGATATTCGCCATTGCCATAGAAGGTGCGGCAGGACTCATTTTAGGCGCGAGCATTCTATTTCCAAAAACCTACTCGCGAATGACGTCTTTTAAAATGGGTATGAAAGATGGCGTCAAAATACTCATCAGTACATTTCCATTCACATTTGCCGCTGGCTTTTTGGAAGGTTACGTTACGCGGTATTCCGATACCATGCCCAATTGGTTATCTGTTGGAATTATTTTAATCACTTTGAGCATCATTTCCTATTATTATTTGATATATCCATTCTTACTAACCAACAAACTAAAAAAACAATATGCAACTCTATAAATCAAGAGGTTTTAGCGAATTCTTCCAAGACACATTTGCGTTTCTAAAATCAAATGGACCACATTTTTTCAAACATTATCTCATCATCAATGGAATCTTTTTAATCCTTATGATGGTTATGATGTACTTTTTTACCAAATTTTACACCAGCGTTATTTTTGGGGGTTTGTCAGGCAATCCGACCTTTATGGACGATTATATGAATGAAAATATGGGGATGTTTATACTTCTCGTGGTGATTTTTGTTGTGGTTGCGTTGATAGCTGGCATTATATCATTCGCTTTTGTGCCCTTGTATCTTAAGTTGTTTGCGGAGCATGATGGACAAAATTTTGGCACATCCGAACTGGTTGCAGCCTACAAGTCAAATATTGGCAGGATATTTATTTTTCTTATTTGTGGATTTATCCTAGGCATTCCTTTGGTAGTTGCCATGGGAATCGGGATGTTCATTTTAGTGATTACCATTGTGGGAATATTGCTCCTACCTGTCCTTATCGGAACCTTCAGTCTTTTTTACAACATGACCTTAATGGAATACATTGAACAGAAAAGAGGCATTTGGGACAGTTTTGGATATGCTTGGTCTCTCATGACTTCCAAATTTTGGCCTGCTGTGGGAAGCGTTGGTTTGTTCTATTTGATGAGTTATGTCGTGCAGGGCGTCTTATCCATGATTCCTTACGTTTTTGGGATGGCAAGTCTATTCACCACTATTGAAAGTGGCGCTCCAGATCCTCAAGATGTAAGTCTGATCATGACTGTCATGATGCTCGCCTTGTTCTTTTTGAGCTTTTTTGTTGGCGCAATCTTGAGCACCATTGTACAGCTTAACCAAGGTGTCGTGTTTTACAGTTTGAAGGAAGACAACGAGAACATCAACACCAAAAGT
>JBGSXJ010000164.1:0-6650 GCA_041751535.1 Aquaticitalea sp. | reverse complement strand
AATTAATTACCTTTGCCGCATGCAAATTCAAGTAGTAAAATCTAAAATACACAGAGTAAAGTGTACTGGAGCAGATCTCAATTATATTGGAAGCATTACCATTGATGAAGATTTGATGGAAGCTGCCAACATCATACAAGGTGAAAAAGTACAGATTGTCAATAACGACAATGGCGAACGTTTAGACACCTATGTCATTCCCGGACCGCGCAATAGTGGTGAGATAACATTAAATGGAGCCGCCGCACGTAAGGTGGCAGTGGGCGATACATTAATTCTTATTACCTACGCATTTATGGATTATGAAGAGGCTAAAACCTTTAAGCCTGCATTGGTGTTTCCTGATGAAACCACTAACCTATTGAAATAAGCGCTTGAAAATAGGAACCAAAAAGCTTTTGAGTATCTCCATACCGCTTTTATTGGCTGTATTTTTTGGTTGGTACACGTTTTCAAAATTCCCCATTGATCAAATCATCCCCTATTTCAAGACTGCAAATTATTGGTGGATTGCTCTGGGTATGCTCTGCGGATTTTTGAGTCATCTGTCTAGAGCATATCGCTGGAACTATCAATTAGAGCCACTTCATTACTCCGTTAAATTTCCGAACAGTGTTATGGCTGTTTTCATTGCTTATTTAGCAAATTTTGGGATTCCGAGATCGGGCGAGGTGTTGCGTGCAGCTGTATTGACAAACTACGAAGACGTGCCTTTCGACAAGGCTTTCGGGACTATTGTTGCCGAGCGCGTGGCTGATTCCATTATTTTGATGCTTATCGTTGCTCTTACCTTAGTTATTCAATTCGATTTTATTTATAACATTTTGGCATCCTCATTTCAACCTGAAAAGCTCATTATCTTTGGCTTATTGGGAATGGTTTTAATTGGTATCCTGGTATTGTTTTTGAAACGGAGTCGGTCAAAATTTGCCATGAAAGTCAAATCCTTCTTTAAGGGATTATTGGAAGGGGCCATGAGTATTTTTAAAATGAAACATAAATGGGCATACATATTGCACACACTGTTTATATGGTCAATGTATATGGTTATGTTTTATGTCACAACATTGGCCATTGATGATTTGGAAGGGATTACCGCTGGAGCTATTTTGATTGCTTTTATAGCTGGAGGCTTTACAATTGCGACCACAAATGGAGGCATTTTTGTGTATCCATTGGTAATTGCAGCAGCATTTTCGCTATTTAATATTGCAGAGAATCCAAGCATCGCCTTTGGTTGGATTATGTGGTCCTCCCAGACCTTAATGATTATTATATTGGGAAGTTTGTCGTTTGTATGGCTTCCAATTTATAATAGAAGAAAATAATTATTTACATTGCATATCATTTTAATTCTTTCACCATGACAAGATTTATAGCACTCTTCATATTGTTGTCTGTAACCGTAGAGGTTCATTCTCAAGTGATTTATGAACCATTTCAATCTAACAAACTTTCGGGAGTTCGGAATTTAAAAATTCAGTTGCCCAGAAATTATAATCCAGATGATAAGGTTAAGTATCCACTTATTATTGTTTTGGATGGTGATTATTTGTTTGAGCCCGTCATTGGAAACACCGATTATCAATCTTATTGGGGTGAGATGCCAAAATCTATTGTTGTTGGTGTCAATTTGAGCGGTTCAAGGGAAACGGACTTGTTCTATGATAAAGAGCAATTTTTCCCTTCACAAGATGGCGCACAGTTTTTTGAATTCATTGGTATGGAATTGATTCCATATATTGAAAACAAGTATAATGTTTCAAAATTTAGAATTGTAATCGGGCATGATTTAAGTGCCAATTTCATTAATTATTATTTGTTTAAGGATAATCCTATTTTTAGGGCATTTGTGCTTTTTAGTCCAGATTTGGCACCAGAAATGAAAACCCGCGTACATCAGCGTTTGTCAACATTGACTACCGATACATTTTATTATTTGGCCACTGCAGATAATGATATTTCTAGCTTAAAGAATGATATTTTAGAAGAGGATGCCCTGTTAAAAACGTTGGAAAACCCCAAAGTTCATTATAGATTTGACAATTTTGCCGATGCCGATCACTATTCATTGGTTGGATTGGGCATTCCCAAAGCGCTCAATCAAATTTTTGAGTTGTACAAGCCCATCAATCTAAAGGAATACAACGAAAAAGTCTTAACACACGAACCCTCTCCTTATGAGTATTTGGTACAAAAGTACAAGGATATTAATTTTTTCTATGGCTTTGAAAAGAAGGTGGTTGAGAATGATTTAAAGGCGATTGCTGCCGCTGCCAATAAAAAAAATGACTTGGAATCGCTAAAAGAACTCTCTAAATTGGCAAAAAAGGAATATCCCGATTCTATGATCAGTTCCTATTATATGGGATTGTACTTTGAAAAGGAGAATAACTTGAAAAAAGCCCTTCAATATTATAATTCAGGTCTTCTATTGACACCTTCAGAATTTATAGATAAAGAGGTTTTGCTCGATAAAATATATGCCATAAAAGATCAGCAATAAGTTAAAATATTGCATTTCATCGAATAAATTGGTAGATAAACTTATTTTTGATATATTTACATACCAAATCTAAACCAACCAACCGATGAAAAATGTCCTACTCTTTTTCGCGACAGCGATTTTTTGCTATTCAACCTATGCACAAGTCCAACTCGAAAAATTCCAATCCAAGAAACTCAATACCACAAGAGAGTTAAAAATTAAGTTACCAAAAAACTACGATCCTAATTCCCAACTCAAGCATCCTGTAATCATTGTTTTTGATGGCGATTACCTATTTGAGCCTGTGGTTGGCCAGGTGAGTTTTCAAACATATTTTGATGAAATGCCAGAATCCATAGTCGTGGGAGTAGTTCAAGGCTATGAGCGCTTTTATGACAGTTATTTTGATGAGGTCACGGGATTGCCATTTGAATCTGGCGCACGTTTTTATCAGTTTATTGGTGAAGAGTTGTTGCCATATCTCGATGCAAAATACAATACCAGCAATTTTCGTGTAGCGGTAGGTCATGACATAATGGGCAATTTTATCAATTCCTTTTTATTGAGTGACAAACCTGTTTTCCAGGCTTACATCAATTTGAGTCCCGATTTTAAGGGAACCATGAATGACAATATTAGCAATCGGGTCAAATATATCAAGGACGACGTGTTTTATTATTTGGCAACCAGTGATAATGACGTTGCGTCCATACGCGACTTGGTAGTCACGACCAATTCACAACTTAAAACTACAAAAAACAAAGCCCTTACTTATTATTTTGACGATTTCACTGGCCATTCGCATTATACATTGGTTACAGGAGCTTTATCAAAAGCTTTGGATCAGATTTTTGATATCTACAAACCACTTGATGAAAAGGAGCTCAAGGAAAAAGTATTGACCTATGATGGAACACTCGATGCTTATATTATAGATCGATATAAGCGTATTGAAGATCTCTTTGGTATCCAAAAACCAATTTCGGAAGAAGAATTTGCGAAAATTGTCAAGGTTGCAGAAGAACGGGAGGATTTGCAATCGTTGGAGAAAATAGGCAAACTTGCCAACAAACAAATGCCAGGATTGTCTTTGGGAACCTATTATCTGGCATTGCACGCAGAAAAATCAGGAAAGAATAAGAAGGCGATGAAATTGTACGAATCTGCAATGGATATGAAAGAAACCTCACAAATCAATAAAGATTTTATCATGTCGCATCTTGAGAAATTAAAGTTTGTTGCAGAAGAAACTGAAGCAGAGGATTAACCAGTATTTTTATATAAGAATCCAATTCAATAAAAGTTTTAATCCCAGAAATATCTTTATTTTAGCCTAAACATTCACGAGTGGCTAAAGTAAAAACAACCTTTTTTTGTCAAAATTGTGGTACGCAACATTCAAAGTGGCAAGGTCAATGTACTGCCTGTAAAGAATGGAATACCATTGTTGAAGAAGTCATTCAAAAGCCAGAGGTCAGTGATTGGAAAACACCAAGCTCTGCTGCAAAACGAGTTTCAAAGCCCTTAAAAATCAATGAGATCGATGCATCACAAGATGTGCGATTAAACACGTTGGATGGCGAGTTTAATAGAGTATTGGGCGGCGGAATCGTTCCTGGCTCACTTATTTTATTGGGAGGCGAACCAGGGATTGGCAAGAGCACATTGATGCTTCAAATTGCGTTAAGGTTACCTTACACCACTTTATATGTTTCGGGTGAAGAAAGCCAGAAGCAGATAAAAATGCGTGCCGAACGAATACATCCCAATAGTGACAATTGTTATATTCTTACCGAAACCAAAACGCAGAATATTTTTAAGCAAATAGAAGCCTTGGAACCCGATATTGTCATTATCGATTCCATTCAAACCTTACATAGCGATTATATTGAATCGTCCTCCGGAAGTATTTCTCAAATAAAGGAATGCACCACCGAATTGATAAAATTTGCAAAAGAGACCGCAACACCTGTAATTTTGATTGGTCATATCACCAAAGATGGCAACATCGCAGGCCCCAAAATTTTAGAACATATGGTAGATACTGTGTTGCAATTTGAAGGTGACCGCAACCATATTTTCCGGATTTTGAGAGCTAACAAAAACCGTTTTGGTTCTACCAACGAAATTGGTATATACGAAATGCAAGGCTCTGGATTGCGGGAAGTCAGCAATCCATCAGAAATACTTATTTCAAAGAAGGATGAAGAATTAAGTGGCAATGCTGTGGCGGCAACGTTAGAAGGTGTGCGCCCTTTGTTAATAGAAGTTCAGGCTTTGGTAAGCACGGCAGTATATGGTACGCCACAACGCAGTGCCACAGGTTTTAATGCCAAACGCTTAAATATGCTCTTGGCTGTTTTGGAAAAGCGTGCAGGTTTTAGATTGGGTGCCAAAGATGTGTTTTTAAATATCACCGGAGGGATCACTGTAGATGACCCATCCATTGACTTGGCGGTTGTTGCTTCCATTTTATCATCCAATGAAGATATTGCCATTCCCAAGGATTATTGCTTCGCCGCGGAAGTTGGACTTTCTGGAGAAGTTCGTCCTGTGCAACGCGTAGAGCAACGCATTCTTGAAGCCGAAAAATTAGGATATTCAACTATATTTGTTTCAAAATATAACAAAATAACCCTTAAAAAAACCGACATCAAAGTTCAACTGATTTCCAAAATTGAAGATTTGGTGGGTTTTATCGTATAATACACAACTAATATGAAACTAAAATCAATTATTACAATCTTACTCATTTCAATTCTTTATTCATGCGGTACTAAAAAAGCTGCCGTAAGTAAAGAAGAACTTATAAAACAATTAAATGCCTATGTTTCCACAGTTGATAACAACCAGAATTTAAAGAATGAAGTGACTGAAGGCGCATTAACAGATGCCGAAGGTTTCAATGATATTGGAACGTTTAGGTACACGGTGTTCTATGATGAAACAACAAAGGAATTGTTTAAGATTGAAAACATAGAAAAAACAGATAAAACCGTCCATGAAACCTATTATTTTAAGAATAATGATTTTGTGTTTGTGAAATTTAAAGGCAGTATCACTGGAGACTCCAAATTATACAGCGGCGGTTTAAATGATGGAAAAACGGAAAGTTTAAATTTCTATAACGAAAAAGCCAAGCGCTTTCAAAAAGCCTTTGAGAAAAGCCACTAAAATAGAAAACTACAGCGCTAATTCTTAAGTGGTTTTTTAATCAATTTTCATGTTCTATTTTCCCAAAAATCATTAATTTCGCACTTCGAAAAGAATCACGGAGATAATGAGCAGCAAATTCCCTGAATATAAAGGTCTTGACTTGCCAAAAGTAGCTGAAGAAATTGGCAACTATTGGCGAGAAAACAACATTTTTGATAAAAGTGTGACCACACGTGAAGGCCAGACACCATACGTGTTTTTTGAAGGACCTCCTTCGGCTAATGGCTTACCAGGGGTACATCACGTTTTGGCACGCGCCATCAAGGATATTTTCCCAAGGTACAAAACCATGAAAGGCTTTCAGGTAAAGCGCAAAGCTGGTTGGGACACCCACGGATTACCAATTGAATTGGGCGTGGAGAAAGAACTCGGTATCACTAAAGAGGATATCGGAAAAACCATTTCGGTGGAAGACTATAACGCAGCATGTAAAAAAGCTGTAATGCGCTACACCGATGTTTGGAATGACCTTACACAAAAAATGGGCTATTGGGTAGATATGGATCACCCCTATGTTACCTACGAACCAAAATACATGGAGAGTGTTTGGTGGCTTCTCAAGCAAATTTATGATAAGAAATTGCTTTATAAAGGTTACACCATTCAACCCTATTCTCCAAAAGCAGGTACAGGCTTAAGCTCTCATGAGTTGAACCAACCTGGCACCTATCAAGATGTGACCGATACGACTGTTGTGGCACAATTTAAAGCCAATGCAGATTCCTTGCCAGATTTTCTTCAAAATGAAGGCACCATCTATTTCTTGGCTTGGACAACAACGCCTTGGACGCTGCCGAGTAATACCGCTTTGACCGTTGGCCCAAAAATAGATTATGTCTTGGTGGAAACTTATAATCAATATACGTTTGAACCCTTGAATGTTATCTTGGCTAAAAGTTTGGTCAATGCACAATTTGCTGGGAAATTCCATCAAGTGGATTCAAAA
>JBGSXJ010000163.1:0-6276 GCA_041751535.1 Aquaticitalea sp. | reverse complement strand
GTCCTGTTTTTAAAAATGAGAAATCTTTTTTGGTCATAAATACTACAGCAGACAAACCTGTAAACAATGCCAATGTGACAATTGCCGCCTGATTCAATATCTCTGGACCTGAATCCATATAATAAGCCGCGATATAAATTAACGGAACAAAAATGAAGGCTTGCGCCAAAATGTAGAGCCCGAAGGCTAAATACTGTGTGTTCTTATCCTGGGTTTTCATCGTCATACGTTCCGCATAACTAGTCACAAACATAAAGCCTCCAAGCATTAACAACCATTTCCAGCCATCTGTCAAGGATAATGCAAAACTCACAATGGTTTCGCTTTGAAGCAACAGGTATTCAAAAATGATAAAAACCAATACGCCAATGGCCACATGAGCATAGGTTTTTTTGTAAAATGCGACGCGCTCAACATCAGACACGGCGTTTAATAATGCTTTTGATTCGAAACTTTCAAATGAGTTTTCTGTTGGGTTTTCCATATTTGGTTTATTTTAGTTAGGTTCTAAAAATAGCAAAAAAAAGAAACCGAACAACGACATTGCTATCGAAATTCGGTTTAATGTTTATTTTAAGAATAATTAATTTCTATTTCCAAAAACTTGAAGCGCCCAATATAATAATGAAGCCAATGCACCAATGGCTGCAACCAAATAGGTTCTTGCGGCCCATTTCAATGCATCTTCAGACCCTTTATATTCTTCAGGTGTCACCATGTTTTTTGCTTTTAACCAAGCCAAAGCCCTGTTACTGGCATCATACTCCACAGGAAGTGTGATAAAACTGAATAAGGTTGCTACTCCCATAAAAATAAGACCTGCAACGGCCACATAAAATCCCATACCCATACCTGCGGCAGCTCCCAATACCAATCCGCCAATCACTAACCATTGCGACATACCAGACGTTACGCTTACAAGAGGCACTAACGCCGAACGCATTTCTAAAGCCCTGTAAGCCTGTGCATGCTGCACCGCGTGTCCGCACTCATGTGCTGCAACAGCTGCAGCAGCGGCATTACGCTGATTATAAACAGCCTCACTTAAGTTGACCGTTTTGTTTTTTGGGTTGTAGTGGTCTGTCAATTGGCCTTTAACCGAGATTACCTCCACATCGCCAATGCCATTATCCGCAAGCATTTTTTCAGCAATTTCCTTACCGTTCATGCCATTGCGCAATTGCACTTTTGAGTATTTGGCGAATTTTCTTTTTAGTTGATTACTGACCAACCAGCTGACCAAAGCAATCACTCCAATCAGTATATAATATCCCATTAATCCGTTCATGTTTGTTGAATTTAAATTTCAATAAAGATAGCAAAAAGTACGCCATTTTAATGGAATGCAATTTTGTCAGTTCTAAATAAATCTACACAACTTCTACGTCAACCTTCCAATTGAATGCTTTAAGGATTTCTTGATATACGACCTTGCCTTGCACAACATTAAGCCCCTTTTCCAAAGTGATATCATCAGCACATGCCTGCTCCCAGCCTTTATTTGCAAGTTTTAAAATATAAGGAAGTGTAACATTGGTCAATGCCAAGGTAGATGTGTAGGGAACAGCGCCAGGCATATTCGCAACACAATAATGCACAACATCATCTATGATATAGGTTGGATCTTCGTGCGTTGTTGGCCGTGTGGTTTCCATGCAACCACCTTGATCAACGGCTACATCGACGACGACAGTGCCTGGTCGCATTTCTTTTAACATATCACGCGTGATTAAATTTGGTGCTTTTGCGCCTTTTATGAGCACAGCGCCAATAATCAAGTCATGATTTTTAATCCGTTTTCTGATGTTGTATTCGCTAGAGAATTCAGTCACCACGTGGTTTGGCATGATATCGTTTACATAACGCAATTGCTTCATGTTGATATCCATAATAGTGACGTGGGCCCCAAGACCCGCCGCCATTTTAGCCGCCTGAATACCCACAATGCCTGCACCCAAAACCAAAACACGTCCTGGTGGTACTCCCGGAACACCTCCCAAAAGAACACCTCTGCCTTTAATGGGTTTTTCAAGATATTTTGCTCCTTGCTGAATCGCCATTCTTCCAGCAACTTCAGACATTGGTGTCAATAATGGCAATGAACCATCTGTATCTTCCACCGTTTCATAGGCGATACAGACCGCACCACTTTTTATCATCGCTTTGGTTAAGGTTTCACTGGAAGCAAAATGAAAATAAGTAAATAAGACTTGGTTTTTTTTAATCAATGGATATTCTGAAGCAATAGGTTCTTTCACCTTTACGATCATGTCGCTCAAAAAATAAACTTCCTCAATAGTTTCAAGGATAATGGCACCGACTTCGAGATAATCGGCATTGAAAAATCCACTTCCTTCACCTGCATTGGATTGCACATAGACCGTATGGTTTTTTCTCGTTAACTCAAAAACCCCTGCTGGTGTCATTCCAACTCGACTTTCATTAGCCTTTATTTCTTTAGGAACTCCTATTTTCATAATGTCTTGATTTTTTATATAAAAGAAGACAAAATATAGTTATGCTACAAAAAAATTGGGGTATTTAAATAGATTTTTACGATATAGAATATAATTACCCTAAAAAATTTAGGGTAATTCTCATTTTAAGTTGTATTATTTATGATTATGAAATAGAAATTCTATTAATCCAACATTTTAACGGAGGATGCTTCAAATCGATCTCCTGTTATTTCGCCAGCAACTTCAGCTTTGCGAACCACCTCGCAGAAACCTGTATTTTCATCATGAGCATCACCAAAATCATCAATGTCTGCACCATCCACAAAATAAGCTTTGCCATCGATACGAACTGCCAAATCGCAACCATCTTGTGAGGTCAATCCAAATTGGCACTGTCCACAGGATAATTCTACGGTTTGTTTTTCTTCTGTTTTGCATGAGGTGCTCAATACAAGAACGAAAATAAATAAGATGTTTTTCATGTTTTACGGTTTATTCATAAGATTGCTTCGTACCTCGCAATGACCTATTCTTTTTTGTTTTTTAGCCTACAATATTTACAATCTTTCCAGGGACAATAATTACTTTTTTAGGCTCACGACCTTGTAATTGCGCGATGGTTTTTTCGTGGGACATAACGGCTTTCTCGATGTCCTCTTTATTTAAATCTAAAGGTAATTCCATAGTGAATTTCGTTTTTCCGTTGAAGGAAATTGGATATTCTTTACTGCTTTCCACCAAATGACTTGCATCAAATTTAGGGAATGGCGCTGTGGAAATGGATTCGGTATGACCCAATTTGCTCCATAATTCTTCGGCTATATGTGGGGCATAAGGTGACAATACTACCAATAATGGCTCAAGAACTTCTTTGCTTGTACATTTTTGAGCAGTCAATTCGTTACATGCAATCATAAAAGTTGAAACCGACGTGTTGAATGAGAAATTCTCAATATCCTCTTCTACTTTTTTGATGGTTTTATGGAGTGTTTTTAAATTCTCGGCGGTAGGTTTTGCATCGTTGACATTTAAACCGTTGTCTCCAACATACAACTTCCAGAATTTTTTAAGAAACCCATGAACACCTGTAATACCAGCCGTATTCCATGGTTTTGCTTGCTCTAATGGACCGAGGAACATTTCATAAAGTCGTAAACTGTCTGCGCCGTATTGGTCGCAAATCGCATCTGGATTCACGACGTTATACTTGGATTTAGACATTTTTTCGACCTCTCTTCCTACTTTGTAAGTATCAGTATCCCCTTGAATGATTTTCCCATTTTCACCTATAAAAACAGCTTTCTGATAATCTTCTCCAAATTCCTTATCGCTCTTTAAGCCTTCCAAATCTAGTTCATCAGAAGCATTAACGTATTTAACCTTTACATGAAATTTATCAACTTGAAATAACCTTGAATTACTTTTAGTAAACTCTTCACTGCCGTAAAGAGGTGTCAACTTTTTGCAAAATGCACTCGTTTCCTCGCTATAAGTTCCGTTGAAATAATTTTCTACCAAAGATTTTGAAATAATTACTTCTTTTTTAGTTTTAATCCTCTCTCCATTTATAAACGGCACAACTTTAAACAAAAATGCACTCGTTCCCAAAATCATCCCTTGGTTAATCAACTTTTTAAAAGGTTCTTCGATTCCAACAAAGCCTCTGTCTTTCATGAACTTTACCCAAAAGCGTGAGTAGAGTAAATGGCCTGTGGCATGCTCGCTGCCGCCAATATATAAATCGACACTTTCCCAATACTTGAGCGCTTCTTCACTTGCGAAGGTCTCCTCATTGTGGGCATCCATATATCTAAAGAAATACCAGGAACTTCCTGCCCAGCCAGGCATGGTGTTGAGCTCAAGAGGGTAAATTCCATTGTCCAAAGACGTCTCGACTTCGCTCGACGAGACAAGGTCATTACTTACTATTTTGTTGGTTTTTGCGTTCCAAGCCCAAACATCAGCACGACCTAAAGGTGGTTCGCCTGTTTCGGTTGGAAGGTATTTTTCAACTTCCGGCAAACGGATTGGCAAATGTGCTTTGTCAATCATTTGAGGTTTTCCGTTGACATAATATACTGGAAATGGTTCGCCCCAATAACGCTGACGACTAAACACCGCATCACGCAAACGGTAATTCGTTTTACCTTCGCCTTGACCTAATTTTTCAAGTTCGTAAATGGCAAGTTCGGTTGCTTTTTTATAGTTCAATCCATTCAAGAAATCACTATTGGCAATGACCACATTGTCTTTTGAACCATAGGCTTCTTGTGAAATATCGACGTTTTCAAAAATATTTGGAATCTCAATATTGAAATGTTTTGCAAAATCATAATCACGTTGGTCGCCACAAGGCACGGACATCACGGCACCTGTGCCGTAGCCAGCCAATACATAATCGCCAATCCAAACAGGAATCGGTTCTTTTGTAAACGGATGTTCGGCATAAGCACCTGTAAACGCGCCAGAAATTGTTTTGACATCTGCCATACGTTCGCGCTCGCTACGTTTTGCTGTGGCTTCAATGTAGGCTTCAACTTCAACCTTTTGTTCTGGCGTTGTGATAATTGAAACGAGTTCGTGTTCAGGGGCCAAAGTCATAAATGAAACTCCAAAAATGGTATCTGGGCGAGTTGTAAAGACTTCTATTTCCCATCCTAAATCCTTCCCGAGGGGAAGGACTTTCATACTCGGACGTGATTCTCGTTCTAACAGTTCATGTTTAATTTTTTTCAGAACTCCATCAATATCTTTTAGTACTTCATCATTTGTAAATCGAATAACTTTATGACCTAGACCTTCCAAAACTAAAGTTCTTTGAGCATCAGCTTCTTTTTGACCGTCATGAATTTTTCCGTCTACTTCAATAATCAAACCTTTCGATAGGCAAACAAAATCAACTATAAAATCATCAATCAGATGTTGTTGTCTAAATTTTGCCTCTAAATTTTTTCCTTTCAATTGTCCCCAAAGTAGAGCCTCCGCTTGTGTTGGCTGCTTTCTCATATCTTGAGCTCTACTGATTAAGAGATGAGAATTATTGCCGCCTGTCATATAGCCGAACCGTTTTGTCCGGTCTGATTTCTCTTCCCCTTTGGGGAAGGATAGGATGGGGAATCTTACGCTAGCTCCAACCGATTTTCCAATCCAGTTGCGCTGGCTTTCTTTTAGAGATTCTGTCCAATCAATTTGGTCAAGACCTTGCAATAAACGTTCGGCGTAAGCAGAAATTCGCATACTCCATTGGGTCATTTTTTTGCGAACGACTGGATGACCTCCACGTTCGGAAACACCGTTGACTATTTCATCATTGGCCAATACGGTTCCTAAAGCCGGACACCAGTTGACTTCGGTTTCGGCTAAATAGGTTAATCTATATTTTAAAAGTAGTTCTTGTTGCTTTTCAGATGAAAACCCATTCCATTCATCAGCAGAAAAGGATTCAATGTTTTCATCACAGGCTGCGTCAACATTTGCATTTCCTTCGGAAGCAAAGATTGATTTCAACGTTTCTATTGATTCAGCTTTGTTCGATTTATTGTTGTACCAAGATTCAAACAATTGGATGAAAATCCATTGGGTCCATTTGTAATAACTTGGGTCAGACGTTCGCACTTCCCTACTCCAATCGAATGAAAATCCAATTTGGTCTAACTGACGACGATAGGTTTTTATATTTTCTTCTGTTGTTACTGCCGGATGCTGACCGGTCTGAATGGCATACTGTTCCGCAGGTAATCCAAAGCTGTCGTAACCTTGCGGGTGCAAGACATTAAACCCTTTGTGACGCTTATAACGTGCATAGATATCACTCGCA
>JBGSXJ010000162.1:0-3566 GCA_041751535.1 Aquaticitalea sp. | reverse complement strand
GTTTCACTATGAATATTTTCCATCATAATTTGAAACCCATAGAAAAATTTTGCTTCAGTATATTGCACTTCACTAACAAAATTTTCGGCTAAATTTTCATTTACAATACCGTCGCTTGCAGCAAAAAAGGCCAAGATGTGCTTTATGAAATAACGTTCGTCATCATTCAACTTGTTTTTCCAATCGGTCAAGTCTTGGTGCAAATCGATTTCTTCAGCAGTCCAAAAACTTGCTTCCGATTTTTTGTACCATTCCCAAATATCATGGTGTTGAATAGGGAAAATGACAAATCTATCTTTGTTTTCTTGCAATATTGGTTCTGTAATTTGAGACATTATAAGAGATTTTATTTTGAAAAATTAGAATGAAAAAATGGTTCTAGCTGGGACTAACAAAGATTGAAAAATGTGGTCGAAAATGAAAGCTATTTTTATAAACAATGTTAACAAGTTTTTAACAACGTACTGTTTATGGGAACTTCAAGCCTTTTTGACGCCAAATGTCAATTATCTGATTATATATGTTTTATAAAATCAAATAAGGCCGAACACCTTATATAACAAGGGATCTTAAGTCTTAAGAACGAAATAAATTTTTGATTCTTTCGCGGTTTCAGTCAAAAAAAAAGAGAGTCCTCAAACTCTCTTTTCCCCCTAATAATTAATAAAACTAACTAAAACTATTTGTAGAAATATAGTTGCGTTTTTAATTGAAAAAAGTCAGGATTTTACACCTGACTTTTTATGAATTGATTAATAGCATTTAATCAAAAAAAGCGAATCCCCACGATCACTTTGTACTGTATGTTTTTAGTCGATGCGTTAAAATACATTTCAAATATCAATAAATAAATTCTTACTTATTCCCACAATTGTATGGTTGGTAAGAAAAACTGTATACTTGGTAGTTTCATTTTTGTGCTTTCTCCAATAACGCGACATTTAATATCTCTACCGAATTAAAAATCATTCAATTAGAACCCAATACACAGAAAACCTGACTAATTACACAATAGTGTTGCTATACAGACTGTTATATTATTATCTTTGGAATTATGATAAAAGCTGTTATAGTTGATGACGAGCCAAAAGCAATTCAAAGTCTATCCTGGGAACTTACTCATTTTAGAGATGATATTGAAGTGGTTAAAACATTTTCCAATCCGGAAGATGCCATTGAATATCTCAATTTTAACACTCCTGATTGCCTGTTCTTGGACATACAAATGCCAACAATGGATGGATTTCAATTTTTGGAAAAACTCGACAATACTGATTTTGCTATTGTCATTACTACCGCATATAATGAATTTGCAATCAAAGCATTAAAGCATGAAGCGATAGATTATTTGTTAAAACCGATCGATTCTGACGACTTAAATGATACCGTCAAAAAGATAAAAAAATACAACAATAAGTTTTACAATTCATCCAAAATCGAAGAGGCACTTTCGATTTTGAATGCAAAGCAAGATCAAAAAAAAATTACCATAAACACCGACGGAAAATTGATATTTTTAAATGTTGAAGATGTTATATTTGTCGAATCGGATGGTAATTACAGCACCATTGTAACCAAGGATGGCCAAAAAATATTAATCACAAAAAAATTGAAAGAGGTCAATGATATTTTACCAGAACATTATTTTTTTAGGATTCATAATTCATATATTGTCAATCTCAATAAAATAAAAGAGTTCATAAAAAATGAAGGCTATGTGATTATGGAGTCCAATCATAAAATTCCTGTAGCTAGGCAACGTAAGTCAGATTTTTTGGAAAAGTTATAAAAATTAAATGCAGTATGTACCCCTTAAAATAGCAACATCCATCAGATGTGCAGCACTTCTCTGTGTTATTGTTATAATATCAGTATCGCATTATGCACATGCCCAAACTTCAAAAGATTCAAACTTTAATAGCGCTTTACGCCAAGTCGTAGAGACAAAGCCAAAAACGTATAGTGAAATCGATTCGATATTTTCTGTCTTTAAGAATGACAGTTTAAAGATGCAGAATTTACAATTTAAGGCTCAATCCATAAAATATACAGAAGCAGAATGTTATGCCCTGAATTCCATAGGCATTATTTACAGGAATATTTCCCATTATAATAAAGCCTTGGCGGCACACCAAAAAGCATACGAACTTGCAGAACTACTTGATAATATAGAATTGGATGTTATTAGTCTAAACATGATTGGAGTGGTATATCGTCGAATGGATCTTATTAAACCAGCTCTAGATTATCATAAAAAAGCCTTGGATTTGGCCAATACAGTCACAATTCCATCAAAAACCATTAAGACCAGTAAAGCAGTTTCTCAAAATAGCATGGGTAACATCTATTTAACACTTAAGCAGTACGACCTAGCCATCAAGGAGTTTGAAAAATCATTGGTTATTGAAAAAGAGGTTAATAGCAGGCTAGGATTAGCGATCAACTATCAAAATATAGGATATGCCGAAGAGGCCAAGGGGCTACTAAATTTAGCATTGAGAAACTATAAGCGCTCATTGGATTACAACAATCAAATTGATTCGGAAGTAGGACGTGTTATCTGTTATAACAGTATTGGTCAAATCTATATAAAACAGAAAAAATATACGGATGCAAGGATTATTATAGAAGAAGGCCTAAAAAAAGCCAATAGATTAAATGATCAATTCTACATTTCTTTATCCTATATCAATCTGGGTTGGGCCCAAATGGAATTAAATCTTTATAAATCTGCTGAAAAGAACCTCCTAAAAGGAATGACCATTGCCGATGAGTACAGTTTGAAATCTACACTTGTGGACGCCAATTTTCGATTATCGGAATTATATACCAAAATGGAGGATTATCAATCTGCGATGCTCCATTATAAAAATGCGAATGAGTTGGAAAAAACGATTTTCAATGAGCGAAATATGCAATATGTGAGCGACATCATCATAAAGTATGGAAATGAGTCAAAAAACAACGAAATTAAAGCCTTGGCAAGTGAAAATGAAATCGTAAAATCAAAATTGGAACGTAACCAACGACTATTTTGGTTTACATTGTTTGGTTTAATTGTCTGCGCTGGATTGATACTCACATTTAACAGAAATCGACAACTTAAACAGGAAAAACAGATATTGACTTTAGAACAGGATATGTTGCGTAGCCAGATGAATCCACATTTTATCTTTAATTCGCTCAACTCCATAAAGCTTTACATCATCAATAACGAAAAGGAAAATGCCGTGTATTACCTCAACAAATTTTCGAAATTTATACGGAAAATCCTTATTGCTTCCACCGAAAAGGAAATAGTCTTGGAAGATGAGTTAGACACGATGAAATTGTACATGAATATTGAAAACATACGATTTTCCAACGAAATAGATTTTCAGGTAATGGTTGATGCTTCCATCAATGCTTCCAGCATCCGTGTACCCTCATTAATATTGCAGCCATTTCTGGAAAACGCGCTGTGGCATGGCCTCTCCTCCAAAAAAGATGACAAACAAATCATACTTCAGGTTACTAAACCAACGGAAGAATATATTACCATAACCATTACCGATAATGGTATTGGC
>JBGSXJ010000161.1:0-3328 GCA_041751535.1 Aquaticitalea sp. | reverse complement strand
AGCGGTCTTAATCAATGCCTATGCCGTTTACCAATTTATAGAAGGCTATATTGGTGCTGGGATTATGTGGGTTTTATTGTCACTGATTTTTATATTTCTCTATTTTAAGAATGAATTTATCCTTCTTGCCTTTTTAAAACTACGGAAACAAGATTTTGAAGGTGCAAAGCGATGGTTGAACATGATAAAGAATCCTTCGAGTGCTTTGGTCAAAAAACAGGAAGGTTACTATAATTACCTCCACGGTATTATGGTATCTCAAACCAATATGAACGAAGCGGAAAAATATTTTAAAAAGGCCTTATCACTTGGTCTTTCAATGGATCATGATATGGCCATGGCAAAACTCAACCTTGCCGGAATCGCATTTAGCAAACGTCGACCACAAGAAGCAAAAATATTAATGAATGAAGCTCAAAAGCTTGACAAACGCAACATGCTTGCCGATCAGATAAAAATGATGAAAGACAGCATGAAAAAAGCGCAAATGCCCAACCAACATTTTGGTGGCAATCGCCAAGGTAGAAGACGATAACTTACATGAAGTGTGCTAAAAAATTGAGCGTTAACTTGTTAAGTTAGCGCTTTTTTGGGTTAAAATACACCTCTTATAGGATTATACCTGCATTTTTGGTTGTTAAACGAGAATTTTTGCCGGCGACAACATTAGTTACTAATTTCCATCAACTATTACTCAAAATAGTAAACATGAAAGCACTGTTTACCATATTTTTTGTTGGATATGCACTTTCTGTATTCTCACAAGAACCTAAAGTATATTTTGACGACGCCATTTCCGAACATTTAAAAAGCTACAATAAACAGTGTGATGCGGCCATAAAAAACCAGGATCTGGATCTGGTGGAGGTGCTTTTTGATTCCTTAAAACAAAACCACTTAAAAGGCACTTTAATTTCAAAATTAAAACTTAAAAAAGTTGCTGGCGGTTATCTCGAAACTGACCTTATTAAAACACCTATCATTCTCATTACCAAAAAAACGTGTTTCATTACCAACAGGGAAGAAATAAAGGCTATCAATGAAATGGCCAATCAATACAAGGGGAAGATAGAATTTATTATTCTGTACTGGGACAAGAAAAATGCGGTTAAGAAAGTGACAAAATCATTCAATAAAAATGTGAATATTGTATATGTCAATGAAAGGGATAATAACCTCGACACTGTATTAAGCAGTATCAAAAACTCATTCGGTGTGCTTGCAAGCTTTTATATTACCGAATCTAAAGAGCTGTCTAATATCAATAGAAAATTTTATCTCAAAAATCTAAAACGTAGCACAAAGGAAGAATTTTACGAAAACACGTATAAAGATATTACTAAATTACTGTTTGAAAACGAGAGAAGTAAAAAAGGAACCACGATATCAACCTCTGACCATTAAAGCAACGGTGCCCAGAGCCTTGAATAGGATTCATACAACTTCTGTCCTTTGGACCGGTTGATCCAACGGTCGTAATCGATTTCTTCACTATCCTCCAAATCTTCAAAAAAATGAGATTTTAATTCCTTTGTCGTATCTTCATTGTAAATCATGGCGTTGATTTCAAAATTGATATTAAAACTCCGGTAATCCATATTTGTAGTTCCAACTGTAGAAAACATATCATCGACTACAATAGTCTTTGCATGGATAAAACCTTTGCAGTATCTATAGATTTTAACGTTAGCTTCCATCAAGCATTCGAGATAAGAGTTGGTGGCGTGCTGTGCTGTCCATGAATCAGACTCCTTTGGTATCAATATCCTGACATCAACACCACTTCTTGAAGCCACTTGTACCGCAGTAATTATTTGGTCGTTGGGAATGAAATATGGTGTGGTGATGTATACATATTTTTCGGCCGTCACAATGGCAGTAAAGATCACTTGCATAATACTCGCCCAATCCGTATCCGGCCCACTTGCGGCAATCTGAATTGGCAACTTGTTTTTACAGTGATTTGTTGGAAAATAATCATTAAGAATTTTCACCTGACTACGGGACACAAACTCCCAAGTCATTAAAAAGTGAATTTGAAGCGATTTTACTGCTTCACCAGAAATTCTCAAATGAGTGTCTCTCCAGTATCGGTCTGAATCTTCATAATTGACATAAGTATCAGAAATATTGATACCGCCTATATAACCAATTGTACCATCGATAATAACAATTTTTCGGTGGTTACGATAATTCATCTTGCCTGTTAGGCCAGGGAACAAAACTGGCATAAACGAATGCCACTGCACACCACTTTTCGTTAAGCGTTTTTTTGACTTTCCAGAGATAATGCTTCCAACATCATCGACGGTGACTTTAACTTCTACACCTTCCAACGCTTTTTGACATAGTATATCAATAATTTGAAGTCCAATTTTGTCATCCTTTAAAATGTAATACTCTAAATGGATGTGATTTTTGGCACTTTTTAAATCCTCCAATAGGATCTTGAATTTATTCTCTCCGTTTTTGATGATTTGTAGATCGTTGTAGGTAGTTAGTGGCGTATTTTTGTCACTTTGCAATAATTTTACAAGCTTTATACGCTCATCTAACAAATCTTTTTCTAGAGCCTTAACATCTCTTTGTTCGGCCTCCAATTGGTGGTTGACCTTTTCTATAACTTTTTGGTTGAGTATATGTTTTCTATTGAATATTTTATCTTTCCTATATTCCTGACCAAACAAGTAATAGACGATAAGGCCGAAAAATGGAAAAAAAACCAAAACAATGATATATGACACTGTTTTGGTTGGATTGATATTTTTTAATAAAATAATAAATGCTACTATAATTACCAATATATAATTGATCACTAAAAGTAAAACCCAAATATTACTGGTAATAAAATTAATCATCAAAGTTTGGAATAATAGCCTTTTTGAGGAATATCAATAATATACTGTTTTCTTGTTTTATTGTTTAAATGCGCTTCACGCAACCAAGGATTATGGATTTTCAATATCTTGTAATTGATGCCGTGTAGTTTTGCAAAAGCGGTGAAATTTGCAATTTCTGTATCCACTTTAACTTCATAAGTAGGAATATTGGAATATAAATCTGATGGGTTGAAATTAAATCCATAAACTTTCGGATTGTTTAGAATTTCCTTGAGCGCTATAATCCTGAAAATATACCTACCGGTTTCTTCTCCCAATAGCAGATCATAATAGCTAACGACATCTTGATCCTTCAATCGGTTCGAAATACCTGTGTTTCCTGCATTGTATGCCGCGGCAGCCAATGTCCAAGATCCTAGTTGTTGTTTTGATTTTAGCAGGTATTTACAGGCAATTTCGGTTGATTTTGCCAAGTGATAGCGCTCATC
>JBGSXJ010000160.1:0-4375 GCA_041751535.1 Aquaticitalea sp. | reverse complement strand
CATATCGAAGGACGCCCTGCAGAATTGATTGCTGAAAATTTAAGAAACGCCTACAACGAATATTGTTAAATAGCAAATACTTAAAAATTCCGCTTGAACATAGGCGGAATTTTTATTTCTTTTTCTGAAATTGCAGTAACCATTCCAACTCTTTGTGAAAAAGATTCTACATTTTATAAGTTACCCGTTTAGTATAATATATTACTTGTTATTTGGGCTTTTATTGGTAGTAACGCATCCTATTCAATGGGTGTGTTTGAAAGTTTTTGGTTATCAGGCCCATAAAAAAAGTGTGGATTACCTCAATTTTTTTTTGGTTCTTTGTCTTCGGGTTTTGGGAACTCGATTTCAGTTTAAAGTGCCAAAGGATATCCCTGAAAATGTCCCGCTAATAATTGTTACCAATCACCAGAGTATGTATGATATTCCGCCAATAATCTGGAAATTGCGGAAATTTCACCCCAAATTTGTGTCCAAAAAAGAACTGGGTAAAGGTATCCCAAGCGTTTCCTTTAATTTACGCCACGGCGGCTCGGTTCTCATCGATCGTAAAAATCCTGCGGAAGCCGTAGCTAAGATGACAGCTTTTGCAAACTATCTGGAAACCCATAAACGCAGTGGGGTTATTTTTCCGGAAGGAACCCGCAGCAGGACGGGCGAGCCTAAAACCTTCCACCGGAAAGGATTGCAAACGCTTATAAGCCACATGCCTTCTGCCTATATATTACCGATTACCGTTAACAATTCGTGGAAATTACAACGCTATGGTATGTTTCCTATTCCGTTGGGTGTGCATTTAAAATTTACAGTGCACCCGGTTATCAAGGTTTCTGATTTTTCTACCGAAAAGCTTATCGATAATTTGGAAGAGAAAATAAAAAGTTCTGTAAGAAGGTAAAATGAATGGAGAAAGAGGAAATCCTTATTGAAAATACTATTGCTTTCGTAAAGCAAACCCTGAAAAATGCCGAAGGCGGCCACGACTGGTTCCATATAAAACGATACTGTATAAACGTAGTTGCGGAATAAATGTACGATAGCTAAGATTTAACAAAAACCTCAATAAAAACAAAGCGACCTTTGAAAATGAACAAAAGCCGCTATTGTGTTTATATCGTGTTGCAAGAAGTCTCAATTCACGCCAATTTGATGTGATTCGATTTTGTCATTATAGAATATTTTCAAAACATATATGCCTTTATTTAGTCCGTTTAAGTCCACTATTGCTTTATTATCTGAAAACAACACCTCTCGTTTTTCCATACCCATTAAATCATAAAGTTTTCCATTCACAACTGTATATATACTCCTATTGTTTGATATATCAATAATATCAATATTGAGGATATTATTTGAAGGATTAGGATATGCAATAAATTTATCATCCCCATCTTCACCGGGTGGGGCAACTGGTATTGCACCTCCACCACCTGAATCGTGAGTTACGCTCATTATTCTAGCCCCGCCACAACCACATTGGTTTTTGCCCATTACCTGAACATAACCATTATTACCACCATAGCCTGTAAAAACTTGGATGTATTGTGTTGAACTTGCACCGGAAAGTTTTTGCCAATTTTGCCCAAAATAATCAAATGTAGTTACAGTTTCATAGGGATAAGGTAGCCACCATTCATATGAAGTAGCTCCTATTGAACCACCACTTTGGTAATTCACTAGCGCTCCAGACAATACTGTGCTTGGCCCTGTTAGGCTTGTTGGTTGCGAGGGCTTACCAGACCATACTGTTCTTGATGCACTATTATTACCACATCTTGTTGAAAAAATATTTGCTGTTATAGTAATATTACCAGAATAGCCGGTAGTCAATGATAAAATAACTTGATTTGTGCCTTGCCCTGAGACAATATTCACCCCGCTATTAGAAGGTGTTACAGACCAAGATACAGAATCAGCTCCTTCTGGCACACTATAAGTTGCTGTAGTGCAAAGTTCTGAGGGGCCTGAAATAGAAAGCCCTCCACACGCAAAAGCACAATTTGCATTAGGGTCATCTATATTTAACTCATCTGCCAGCCAACGACCATTGCGAGTATCAAATGAAATATGTTCCCTATTATGTGCATTTTGGTTAAAGGTGTTAAAATCAGTTGAAAAATTATCAAATGGGCTGTCTTTTGGGGCATTGGGAGGTGTAGCTCCAACATAACTATTCTTATAGTCAAAGTCATTTAATAGCACATTTTTTCTTCCAATATCCAATGCACTTGCTGTGGGAATGAAATTAAATTTATCCCTTACAAATAAATCCCCAAAAGGAATATTAATGTCAAAACTCGAAAAGTCAAAAAAGCCACCACCATAAAAATCAAATGGCAGCACGCCGCTTGGTTGATTCTTGTTTACATTCGTAATATTAATTGTAATTGTTGGGCCAATCCATAAAATTTTCTTTTTGTAGGTTACCCTACCTTTGTAAATTTGATTATTGTTACCATATGGAATGGCTTTTGACCAAAAATCCAGTTCAAACCTCGAGTTACCAGGTATCAAACCCACAAGACCAACACCAAAAAAATCATTGTCCACAAACAAACCACCAATAGTACCTCCCAGAGGCAAAACAAGCATACTCAATAAATCTTGCAGGAATGACAGCCCCCGATTATATTGAAAATCAAGCAAAAGGTCACCAGCATTAAAATCTTGAGTACTACCACATTCGCTACCATTGCTTATTGCGATGTTTCTCGTGTTAATGGGATAACCGCCACTACCTGGTAAGCCTTTGGCTTTTAATTCGTTAAAAAAACCAGTGTGTATATTGTTATCAATACTATAATTCAGAGTGGAAAAATTTGCCAATAATTGCCTTGAGGCAGGTGTATCTAAAATGGATAAATAAGTAGAGGCATTGAAGTTGTTTTCAATAATTGGAATAGTTATTAGACCACCAAATAAAGTTTGACTGGTGGTTATGTATTGATTGGTTAAATGCCTGTATAGAAATTGAAGGGCTATAGGCATATTTGCTCCTTGCTGGGGAGCATCGTGAGAGATAAATAATCGAGTGTCGTGGTCAACACTGTTTTGCTCCATATGCGCAAGTGTATAGCGTGATATAACACCGCCCATACTTTGCCCCAACACCACGTTTTGTTCAGCAAGTGGGCTGTTTGCCTTTTGACCATTTACCCATTCTATGACCGCTTGTAAAACATAAGCGTTGCGTTGCATATAGTCCACACCGTTATCCCAATCAATATAAATGATGTCATATTCTTTGTTGTTAGTATTCCAAATTAAGTTAGTAAGTTCATTACTACCAGAAAATTGGACAGATCTTCTAAAATCTTCATAGGAGTATTCGCCCCCTATGTTTTCAGGGTTCAACAAAGTGCCCACATCAAAACCCTCTGCTATGATGAGTGGTTTTTGAATGCTGTTGTTGGCCAAGTCTATAGTTATTTTTGCACTGCCATAAGCACCCTCATAAGGGGTATTTGCAGTAATAGTTGTTGTGTAACGATTGCCTGCACTTTTTGGATTACTGTCATAAACTAAAGTGGGAACAACACTCTCCACTTTTATCTGAGTATAAGATTGCAGTATAGTGCCATCTGCAAGCTGTAGTTTAAATGTCCAAGTTTTGACCCCAGCCGTGGTATAGTTTGCCTCCACAACTTGATTGGTTTGCCCCATGGGCAAACTTCTAAATCCTTGACCATCATTAAGGTCAATTTGAATATTGGGTTGGGATTTAGTTAAATTAAAATGATTGGTATAGAACAAGTTTGAGGGCAATTGTACCTTTACATTTAGACCTTTATGAACTTTTACCGGGGAAGCAATTGCAAATACATCTTTTATTTCATAAGGGTTTTGCCAAACACCATTGGTGTATCTGTCATAAAATTTACCGTTGATGTATGTGAGCTTATTGTTGCTTAATGCATCATCAGCAAACTTACCATATTTAAAATGCACACCACTAAGTACAATATGCTCGCTATTTCTTGCAGTTTGCCAGTTTTGCTCAAATTGTTGGGGAGTAACAAAACCCGATGAAACATTCCGTATTCTTGAAGACAACAAGGTATTGTAGATTTGTTTAAGCCTTGTTGCATTTACATAAGTAGAGTCTGTGATTGTGCCATTAAAGGCAGGTACATTAGTAAACTCCATCCCAAAATCGAGCAAAATGCCATAAGGCACCCTGTTTTTTTCAAGCTCTGAAAATAGAGTGTTCATTTCATTGGCAAATGAAGTGTTGTTTTGAACTTGAGAAAATAATGGAGTTGATATAGCAGTAAATAAAAAGATAAATACTGCAATTTTGCTAAATTTCAGCAAAGAGGTAATTTTTTGAACATATAATTTCATAATTTTGGATGTTAAGTTATTATAATTGTGA
>JBGSXJ010000159.1:0-10548 GCA_041751535.1 Aquaticitalea sp. | reverse complement strand
GATGGTGCTGGGAACACGGATGCCCTTAACAACTGGTTGGCATCAAACGGTGGCGCAACTGCTTCCGATTCTTGCTCAAATGTGACCTGGACCAATAACTACACTTCACTGGCTGATGCTTGTGGAAGTACAGGTTCAGCAACTGTGACCTTTACGGCTACTGATGAGTGTGGAAATACGGTTACATCTACTGCTACATTTATCATTGAAGATACCAACGCTCCTACCTTGGATGCTGTTGCTAATGACCTTACGGTTGAGTGCGATGGTGCTGGGAACACGGAAGCCCTTAACAACTGGTTGGCATCAAACGGTGGCGCAACTGCTTCCGATTCCTGCTCTAACGTGACTTGGACCAATAACTACACTTCACTGGCTGATGCTTGTGGAAGTACAGGTTCTGCAACTGTGACCTTTACGGCTACTGATGAGTGTGGAAATACGGTTACATCTTCTGCTACATTTACCATTGAAGATACCAACGCTCCTACTTTGGACACTGTTGCCAATGACCTTACGGTTGAGTGCGATGGTGCTGGGAACACGGATGCCCTTAACAACTGGTTGGCATCAAACGGTGGCGCAACTGCTTCCGATTCTTGCTCGAACGTGACCTGGACCAATGACTACACTTCATTGACTGATACTTGTGGAAGTACTGGTACCGCAACTGTTACCTTTACGGCTACTGATGAGTGTGGAAACACGGTTACATCGTCTGCTACATTTACTATTGAGGACACCACGGCTCCAGTAATTGTTGGAAATTTCGAACCAGTAATTAACGTTAATTGTGATATGATCCCAGAAATACCAAGTTTGGTTTTTGAAGATGCTTGTTCAACTAACATGACAGTAACAGGTCCGACAGAGACAATTGTTGGTGATATCAATAATAACTACCAAATCATAAGGGAGTGGATTGTTTCTGATGAATGCAACAGCTTTACATATACACAAACTGTCAATGTTACTGTTCAAAATTCAACATTAACATTTACCGCAGATAGCTTGTGTATAGATGACTCATCAATTGACTTATTCGATATTATAGGTGACAACGTTGATACGTCTGGAGACTGGGTTGTAACTTCTGGAAATGCCAATTTAAACGGTAGTATTTTTGATCCTGCGTCTGCAACTGATCTCGGTGATTATGTCTTTACCTATTCAGTAACACCAAACGGTGAATGTCCAACAGATTACCAAGTTACTGTTAACGTTAATGACGATTGTATCGTACTCCCTTGTACGGGTGATGATGTTGTTATATCAACAACGGTAACTCCAAACGGGGATTCCTTTAATGAGTTTTTCACAGTGACAGGTATTGAAGATTGTGGATTTATAGTTGAGTTACAAATATTCAACCGATGGGGAGCAAAAATTTATGAAAATAATAATTATCAAGATGATTGGAATGGCTTCGCATCAAAAGCTTCCATTGGTAGTTCAGATAAAGTCCCTACTGGAACCTATTACTATATCATAAACTTAAGAAACAGTGGATTAAAACCAATTGCAGGTCCAATCTACGTCGCAACCAAATAAATTTTAACCTATGAAGTTCATCAAGTTTAACATAATCGCTTTTATACTGTTCAGTAGCTGGATGGGAGTTGCACAACAATTACCCCAATTTACACAGTATATGTACAATACCGTTTCTATAAATCCAGCATATGCTGGTAGCAGGGAAACCTTGAGTATTGTCGGGTTACACAGAAGTCAATGGGTGGGTCTCGAAGGAGCTCCAACAACCCAAACACTCTCGATCCATACGCCTCTTCGGAATGAAAAAATTGGATTGGGCTTTTCATTAATAAATGATGAGCTTGGTTTTGAAAACTTCTCATATTTATATGCAGACTTTTCTTATGCCATCCAAACAAGTGAAGAAGCGAAACTGGCATTTGGTTTAAAGGCTGGATTTACGAGCTATAGTCTTGATCCCGAATATCGAAATAGCCAATCAAACGATCCTACCATTTTTGGTATTGAAGATCGCTGGAGTCCCAATGTTGGTGCAGGCGTCTATTGGAGTACCAACAAATGGTATTTAGGTTTATCTGCTCCACGTATCTTGCAAACAAATCAAAACCGTGAAGAAGGTTTCGAGGCTTTAGAACGAATCAGCTATTATTTTACAGGTGGATATGTATTTGACTTTAGTGAAAACACCAAATTTAAACCAGCAATGTTACTTAAAGCCACAAATGGTGCGCCATTATCGTTTGATTTAACTGCCAACTTCCTGTTCTATGAGAAATTTTGGATTGGTGGTGGATACCGATTTGACGAGCGTGCCGGAGAATTTGCAGGACTTGCGGACTTTCAAGTTTCAAAACAATTGCGAATAGGCTATTCTTATGCTTATCCAATTTCAGATTTGAGACCTTATACAAGTGGAACCCATGAAGTACTTTTGATGTTTGAACTATTCAAAGACAAACGTATTAAATCACCTAGATACTTCTAACAAAACAATGACTATGAAGACAAAACTAATACTATTCATGTTTGCATTGAGCAGTACTTATATGGTAGCTCAAAGAAAACTGGCAGATAAATTTTTTGAGAATTACTCTTATGTCAAGGCTACTGAACTATATGAAGAAGCTGCGAAAAAAGGTGATAGTAGCGAACATGTGCTTACACGGATAGGCGATTGTTATTATAACAATTCCAAAACAAAGGAGGCTGCTATGTGGTATGGATTAGCTCTTAAAAAATATAACAACGTCAATCCGGAATACATTTACAAATACATCCAAACTCAACGAAGTTTAAACAATTATGAAGAGGCCAATAAATGGTTGGAAAAATTCAAGAACATTCAGAGTAATGATAGTAGAGGAAATGCCTATAATAGGAACAATATCGAAATATATGAAGAATTGGAATCAACCGAAGGTGATGTAATAGTTGAAACTTTAAACCTTCCAATTAATTCAAAATATTCAGATTTTGGATCTTATATGTTTAATGATCAATTGATATTTGCTTCAGCAAGGAATACAGATGAAAAAAAGAAGTACGGTTGGAATGATGAACCCTTTTTAGATTTGTATCAGGTTTCTGCAATGGATGTGGATGACAAAAAAGAATACGGCACACCCGATTTTATAAAGGCCAACAAAATCAATACTGATTATCATGAAGCTTCTGTAACGATTACCAATGATGGAAAAACGATATATTTCACAAGAGATAATCTTGATCGTAGAAATAAATTGAACTATGACAAAAAGGGAACTTCACATTTAAAACTTTATAAAGCAACTTTGGTTGGCGATAAATGGGAAGATATCGTAGAATTACCTTTTAATGATAACCTCTACTCTACTGGTCATCCAGCTTTAAGTGCAGACAATAAGAAATTGTATTTTGTATCAGACCGCGAAGGAGGACTTGGACAAACTGATATTTATGAGGTTGAAATCTTTGAGGGAAACAGCTATGGTGAGCCAAAAAATCTAGGAGAAAAAATTAACACTGAAGGCAGGGAAATGTTTCCTTTTGTAAGCAAGGATAGCACTCTGTATTTTTCGTCTGATGGTTATTTAGGTCTTGGCTTGCTTGATATTTACAAATCCAATGTCATTAAAGACGAATCTGCGGAACCAACAAACCTAGGTGCACCTTACAACAGTGGGTATGACGATTTTGCTTACTTCCTCAATAGTGACAACAAAACAGGATATTTTTCCTCTGATAGGCCAGGTGGACAAGGTAGTGACGATATTTACGGATTTGTAGCCGAAAAATGCACGCAAATTATTAAAGGTATCGCAAGGGACAAGAAAACCAATGAGATATTATCTGGCGTTGAAGTTAAACTGATCAATAAAACAGGAAAGATAGTTGAAACGGTTATGACTGGCGAAGATGGCTCATACACCATAAATGCAGATTGCGACACTACCTATACCGTATTGGGAAGTAAAGAAGATTATAAAGATGATAAAGTAGATGTTTTAACAGATAAAACCAATGGAAAAATAACTGAAACGGAACTCTATCTGCAACCATTAATTGACAATGATCAAATTGTTATCAATCCTATTTTCTTTGATTTCGATAAATGGAACATTAGAACAGATGCTGAATACGAATTGGAAAATATTGTTGACGTAATGAGAGAACATCCTAAAATGGTGATCAAGATAGAATCACACACTGACAGTCGTGGTAGTGATAATTATAATATGAAGCTATCTGATAGAAGGGCAAAATCTACAAGAGATTATTTACTGTCTCGTGGCATTACTTCAGATAGAATTGAAAGTGCCAACGGTTACGGCGAAACACAATTGTTGAATAATTGCTCTAATGGCGTTAAATGCTCCGAAGAAGAACATCAATTGAATAGACGTTCTTACTTTTATATTCTGAAAGATTAATATTACCGCTTAAAATTATAATTAGAAAAGCAGATCCATTTGGGTCTGTTTTTTTTTTTGCTAAATAGTATTTAGATTCGTTATGGTACTAAAGATTATTAAGTGTGATTTTAATCAAAGTTAAAGCCTATAATTAAGTCTTATAAAAGGAGATGTAATAGAAACGCATCCATATAAATAAAGTTGGTTAAAAGCGAGTCTGTGCGCTTAATCAAGAAATATTTGCTATTCTGTACGGCTTTTGGAAGTAATATAAAAAGTAATGAATTTTGGGATGGTGTTATTTTATTCATTTTAAAGCAAACGATTCGAATGTGATATCCATCTGAATAAATTCGTTAGCTATGTATGCATGAAACTACATTAAATTGGCGTAAGTGGAGCCCTCATTTTAAATTAGAGTGATGGATCCAATGTTAAGATTATTGAACTAGGGTTATAATAAATTAAAAAAGACCACAACTCTCGTTGTGGCCTTCAGCTTTAAACATATTAACTAATCCAAACTATTTATTTATGAAAATATTTGTGTAATACCATCTGCCTTCACTGTTTTGTTCAGCAGAAATATCAAAATCGGTGTAATTTCCCTCTATATTGGCTCTATGACCGTCACTGTTAATCCAGGCATTGACGACAGCTTGTGCGCTGCTGTAGCCATAAGCCACATTTTCTGAAACCGTTACAGCTCCTGCGTTTTGGATCAAACTATTTTTACGTTGAAAAAAATTGTCATGGTTTACTTGATTTATTTCGACCATATAATCTGTATGTGTAAAGGCGACTGATTTTATAATGTTTAAATTATTAAGCGGATTTAATCCCAATTGAATTCTGTGATTATTTATGAGTTCTAAAATTTCTATCTCAATAGTTTTGGCCGCGGGAGCATTGGCTAAAGCTATAGAATCTATAGATTCTTCAGGAAATTCTTCAGTTGAACAGGAAAAGGACAACACCGCCATTAATGCCATAATTGGCAATAGTTTAATAGTTTTCATAAGAGGGTTATTAGATTTGGTAGTCCTAAAGTATACTCTTATAAAGCTATAAACTGTTAAGGAAATGTTAAAATCGACGAACTACATGTATTTTGTCGGTTATTATTGTAAATCATCGATGAAATGCACAAAGTTATCATAAAACTATGTATTACATCGTTACAAATATGTATTTCGTCGATTTTTTTGGCTGCTGTAAAAATTTGTGTTTTAAAATCCGCTTATGGTGAAAGTCGATCAATTTTCCAATTGTATTCCTTATCCAATTGGTAACGAATTCTATCGTGAAGTCTATTGGCCCTTCCCTGCCAAAATTCAATCTCAATTGGTTTAACAATAAACCCTCCCCAATAATCGGGCCTTGGAATGGCTTTACCAATATATGTTGTTTCGAGTTGCCTTAACTGCTCTTCAAGCACTTCCCTACCTTGAACCACATCACTTTGACGTGAAGCAAGAGCTCCCAACTGACTTCCGCGCGGACGGGATTCAAAATAACCATCGCTCAAGTTCTCTGCAATTTTTTCAGCCTTACCTTTAATAATGACTTGCCGCTCTGCCTGATGCCAAAAAAAAGATAAACATACATTTGGGTTGTTGATGATGGCTTTTCCTTTTTCACTTTCATAATTGGTATAAAAAATAAAGCCTTCATAAGTATATTTTTTAAGAAGAACCACTCTCCCTTTCGGAAAACCATCCAAGCCAATTGTAGAAATGGTCATTGCATTGTTTTCACTTTCATTAAAATTTACATCGACCTCATGAAACCATTTTTGAAACAATTCCATTGGATTGTCGCTGATATTGCTTTCCAACAATTCTTGCTTTTCGTAGGATTTTCTGTAATTGCTCAAATCTTTTTCCATATCATGCTAAAAGTTAGTCAGTAAAACCCCGATATAGTGATGATTGACCCGACGTTCTATCTAATCAAAATTAAACCTTTTGCCATCACTAGCCAATTTAACCGATTTAAAAATCGACTGTGCCTCCAATTTGAAGTCGTCAAGGTTAGCATATCGTGTAGAGAAATGTCCCAGAATTAAGGTTTTTACCTCGGCCCTTTTGGCAATGAGTGCGGCCTGTTTTGCAGTTGAATGTTTTGTTTGTGGTGCTAATTTGGCATGCTGTTCTAGAAACGTGGCTTCATGATACAAAACATCCACACCTTTAATAATTGGAACAATGGACTCATTATAGGCCGTGTCACTGCAAAATGCATAACTCTTTGGTTTGTCTGGAGCTGTAGTGACTTTTTTATGGTCTATCAAAACGCCGTCTTTATTATAAACGTCAAAACCTTGTTTGAGTTTTCGGTAATATGCCAAATCTATATTTGCTTCAATGGCAGCATTTATATCCAAATGGCGATCCGCTTCTTTCTCCTTGAACAAAAATCCGTTGGCATAAATGCGATGATCCAATGGGATTGTATGAACTTCAACTTTGTCATCTTCAAAAATCAATTCGGAGGATTTCGATGTCAATTCATGGAAAATCAATCGATAATTGGTCCAGGAATCACCCAATTTCATTTGAAGCGTAATCACTTCCTTCAGGCCTTTCGGTGCATAGATATGAAGATCGGTCTCACGGGTCAACAATCTGAAAGTCGAAATCAATCCAACCAATCCAAAAAAATGGTCGCCGTGCAAATGGGATATAAAAATATGTTTTATCCGCGCAAACTTGATTTTGTTGCGACGCAATTCAACTTGAGTCCCTTCTCCACAATCGATTAAGAACAGGTGATTATTGATCTCTAAAACCTGCGATGTAGGATTGGTATCTATTCTTGGAGTGGCACTAAAGCAGCCGAGAACCGTTAACTTCATTAGGTTTTGAGATGTTTGCTATAAAGGAAAAGATTAAACAACATTGAGACGTGAACTTAAATACCAAGATCGCGTTCTATTTCTTCCATTTCAATGATATCATACGCTTCCTTTAAGGTAGGAACCACAACGATTTCGTCAGGCATTTCATTTAAATCAGCTTTATCGGTTACGATTACAAACGAATGTTTCGCATGACGATGCTTTTTGGAAATATCCAAAAACTCAATCATGTCTTGAACAGTTATTTGGTTCAATACCGCTAGGTTAACGATGACATTGTCGTTTTTGAACTTTGAATAGGTCTCGTTCAGTTTTGATACCAATTCTACAATGGTACTTTTTTCTTGAGTTATGATGGTTGTGGTATCGTCTTTATCAAATATCATAATCTTAATGTTTAATTTTAGAAGCTAATAAATATATAACAGCCATCCTTATAGCCACTCCATTTTGAACTTGATCTAAAATAATGGCTTGTTTGGAATCGGCAACATCACTCGTGATTTCAACACCACGATTTATGGGTCCTGGGTGCATAATGGTAATCTCTTTGTCCAGTGAATCCAACAGTGCTTTATTGACACCATACTGTTGTATGTATTCGCGGGTAGATGGGAAATAATTGATTTCCATACGTTCATTCTGTACACGCAGCATGTTGGCCACATCGCACCAATTTAAGGCTTTGCGTAAATTAGTCTCTACTTTAACCCCAAGTTTTTCGATATACTTTGGCAATAACGTTTTTGGGCCGCAAACCATAACATTGGCTCCTTGCAACTGAAGCGCAAAAATATTGGACAGCGCAACCCTACTGTGCAATATATCGCCAACTATTGCTACATTTTTGCCTTTTACACCTCCAAGACGCTCCCTGATGGAATAACTGTCCAACAAGGCTTGTGTAGGATGTTCATGAGCTCCATCGCCAGCATTTATGATACTTGCCTTAACATGTTGGGACAGAAACACGCTAGCTCCAGGGTTGGGATGTCTCATGACCACCATATCTACTTTCATTGAAAGGATATTATTAACCGTGTCGATTAAGGTTTCTCCTTTTTTAACTGATGATTGTGAGGATGAAAAATTGATGACGTCAGCGGACAATCGCTTTTCAGCCAGCTCGAAAGATAATTTGGTACGAGTGGAATTTTCAAAAAATAAATTTGCAATGGTAATATCCCGAAGTGAAGGTACTTTTTTAATAGGTCTGTTAATGACTTCCTTAAAATGATCGGCTGTTTCAAAAATAAGCTGTATATCTTGTGAGTTAAGATATTTGATTCCTAATAAGTGGTTGACACTTAATTCGCTCATATAGTATGGTCTTCTATTGTCAATTTTCAGTTTCTATGCTAATTAGCCAAATTTAATTAAATTTTCGCGTGGTTCAAGCTTTCACCAAATACACAGTGTCTTCACCATCATTTTCTTTCCAGAGCACTTTTACTTTTTCTTCATTTATGGCATCAACTTGTCGGCCCTTATAATTGGGCTGTATTGGCAAATGTCTGCTAAATCGTCGGTCAATTAAGGTTAACAATTCTATTTCGTTGGGTCTTCCGAAGGATTGAATTGCTGTGAGAGCTGCACGAATGCTTCGGCCAGTATATAAAACGTCATCAATAAAGACAATGTTTTTGTCTTCTACCAAAAAATTGATTTCAGTTGTATTCGCCTCCAATGGTTTTTCACCTCGCCTAAAGTCATCCCGAAAGAAGGTAATATCCAAATATCCTAATTGAATGTTTTTTATCTTATAGTCGACTTTGAGTATTTGAGCCAATCGATTTGCGAGATATTTACCTCTAGGTTGTAAACCGATTAGAACAGTATTGCTGAAGTCGTTGTGATTTTCAATTAATTGACAAGCCAATCGATGAAGAATGATGTTTACCTCTTTTGCGTTAAGTAAAACTTTTTGGCCCATAGTGTTTCCAAACGTATTTGGTTTACAAAGTTAACGTAAAAATAAATTGTGCACAACGTGGTTGAGATTTTGTTGCAATAAAAAAAGCCTTCCATATTGGAAGGCTTTAGTTTATAAATTTTAGGAAAGCTTATTTACTTTTCTTTCCGTCCATTTTGTCTTTCAGAGCTTGCAAGGTTTCATTAGCATCACCAAACGTTGGTTTTGCTTCTGATGCAGTGGCTTCTGCTTTGGCAACAGCCGCTTTTACATTTGCAATTTCTTCTTCTCTAAAGATAGCTGTATGAGAGGCAACAACACGCTTGAACTCTTTATTGAACTCAATAATCTTGAATTCAGCAGAATCGCCTTTTTTCAACTTTTTACCATCTTCTTTCTCCAAGTGACGTGCTGGTACAAAAGCAACGATATCTTCGTTAAACTCTACGGTAGCACCTTTGTCAACTATTTCAGAGATTTCTGCAGTGTGCGTTGTTCCAAGAGCAAATTCACTTTCGTATTTATCCCATGGATTGTCAGTGGTTTGTTTGTGACCTAAACTTAATTTACGTCCTTCAACATCCAATTCCAATACAACTACATCCAATTTATCACCTACATTGCAGAACTCACTTGGATGTTTGATTTTCTTGGTCCAAGATAAATCAGAGATGTAAATTAATCCGTCGATACCTTCTTCCAATTCTACAAACACACCAAAGTTTGTGAAGTTACGAACGATACCAGTATGGTTAGAACCAACAGGGTATTTAGTCGTAATATCAGTCCATGGATCTGGTGTTAGTTGTTTGATACCAAGAGACATTTTACGGTCTTCTCTATCTAAAGTTAAGATAACCGCTTCAATTTCATCACCTACAGATACAAAATCTTGAGCTGAACGCAAATGGGTTGACCAAGACATTTCACTTACGTGAACCAATCCTTCAACACCATCGGCAACTTCAATAAATGCACCATAATCAGCGATGACAACCACTTTTCCTTTTACTTTATCGCCGATTTTTACGTCATCGGTTAAAGCTTCCCAAGGGTGTTTGTTCAATTGTTTAAGACCTAATTGGATTCTTGATTTATCTTCATCAAAATCAAGGATAACAACATTAAGTTTTTGATCCAATTCAACGATTTCGTTTGGATGATTGATACGTGACCAAGATAGGTCAGTAATATGAATCAATCCGTCAACGCCACCAAGATCAATAAACACACCGTAAGATGTAATGTTCTTCACAACACCTTCCAATACTTGACCTTTTTCTAATTGACCAATAATTTCTTTTTTCTGTTCTTCGATATCAGCTTCGATAAGCGCTTTATGTGACACAACGATGTTTTTGAATTCGTGGTTGATTTTCACAACTTTAAAT
>JBGSXJ010000158.1:0-14043 GCA_041751535.1 Aquaticitalea sp. | reverse complement strand
CGATCTAAAGCCGAAGAAGAAAATTTGATTGAGGCAGTTATACAACAAGAATGTACTTCAATTCATCCCAGTGTTGTTTGGAAGTTTGAAAAGGCTGCGAGGAAATTCATAAAAGACAAACAATCGGGAAGCAATGTAGCTTTCAGCAAAATCGTTTTTGAAAATGTCTATCCCTTATTTGGTCAAATTGATGTCAAGGGCTCTTCCGACGCACGAAACCTTGCCACTCAAAAGGATTTGTCACTTCAATTGAATCTCATTAAAAAAATCATTGATACTTTGTTGCATGAAGATCAACTGCCAATCTATGAAAAATTAAAATTTCAACTGGATGCATATAATGCGCAACTCGATGCTGATTTTAAAGTGGACAGCGAACAACAAATCACAGGGTTTCTCAAAAATGATATCGAACCGCTTTTTAAATTCCTGCTGAATAAAAAATCTGGCGTTAAAGTCGCAATTGAAGACTATTTCAAGAAAGTGGATTCAGAACTAAACATTATCTATTATTATCGAAAAAACTATGACGACACCATAGCACTGATCAACAAGAAAATGTCGGGTTTAATAGACACGAAGCAAATGAAGGCACAAGCAATGTATCCGCATTACTTTGAGCGGTTTAAAACCGATGGTGTAGAACATAACATGTATATTGGCGAATCCATTACCAAAGAAAAAAGTTTTAATGATATCTACCTGAATAACTTACGACTTTGGCAACTTCAGGTTATGTGCGACATGGAAAATGAGTTTTATCAAAGTCAGAACCAATTTCCAATCACTTTGGATGTCTCTTCCATGATTTTGGTATTCAATCAACCTCTATCGATTCGGTTCAGGATGGATGAGAAGCGATTTGACGTCGACGGTACCTACAACGCACGTTACGAGGTTGTAAAAAAGCGTGTTGATAAAGCCTTTATTAAAGGAACTGAAGAACGAATTACGACTAAAGGCAAACTCACAGTGATCTATTCCCAAAAAGAAGATGAAGATGAATATATCAGTTATATCAAGTTTTTAAACAGCAAACATATACTTAAAGACGACATCGAAATCTTTGAAATTCAAGATTTGCAAGGAATAACAGGTTTAAAAGCCATAAGGGTCAGCATTCTGTACCATAAGGATAAAAATGAAAAATCTTTTTATACCTATGAAGACCTAATGAGTGAAATTAGAGAATAGCAAATATGTCATCTCCTTCGATTGCTGTTCCCCCTGTAAAAGTGGAGGTTACTTGAGGTTCAGGTTTGAGTACGTCATCAAGGTCTGCATCGGGTTGCGATTTTAAGGCATATGCAAAGGCCAAAACCGAGATGATGATACCAGCCATAAAGATGGTATAGGTAATTCTCAAAATGCGATATTTACGTTCTAATACAATGCCTAAAAAATATAAATCCTTGGTCATTGAACTGTAGACATATTCTTTGTCTTGCAAAAGTTCGTCAATTGCCCATTCATATTCTTTTAATTCCATTTTATGGAAATTTCCAAAAAACATTAAGTTCACTTCTTTGTTGGAAACATCTTCTTTGGTAAATTTTCCACTGGTCACATTTGGCCTAGTGGCAATGATGGACAAAATCATGGATATAACACAGAATAATGTAAAAATCGCAGTTGGATAAATTAAGTAAGAATTACTATCTAATCTTGAAATCAAATTAGCCAACACCAATGAGATAATAATTGCATTTACAGACAGCAATATATTCGCCTTTGTATCCGCAATATCACTTAATTTAATGTGGTTTTTTAAAGCTACTCGATAAAAGGATTGAATGGCTCTTTCTGGACTGTCATTTTTATAATGTGCCTTATATTTAGCTTTTAGCCGCTCTTTTTTCAGCTTTTCTTTTTGTTTCTTTTTTGTTTTTATAAGGGAAGCCAAATTTTCATCTTTTTGTTTTTGCCAATTTTTTACGGCATAATCCGTGTAATATTGGTGTCTGGAAGACAGGACATCAATATTTTCATTAAGCCATTCTGAAGCTGAAAAATTTTTGACCTCTTGCATTTCCAGTTCTTTCCTTAAAAACTCACTGGCTTCACTAAAATAGTCTTTCCCAAAATGCGATGCATCGGCATCTCTTAAAATTTTCCCCAATTCTGAAGTTGGCAGATCTTTAAATTTGGTAGCCATTATACATGCATTTACAGCATTAATATCAGCATCTGACACACCATTTTCTTTAAGAAATTCGGTGGCAATGTTTACGCTTTCTTCTTCATGCCCTTCTCTGGTCTTAATATAACCTGTATCGTGAAGCAGCGCTGCCAATCGCACAATATTTGCGTCCTTTTCGCTAATATCCGAATTTTTGACAATCTCATTGACGCTTTTTAATACGCGTTTGGTATGTGTGTAATTATGATAAAGAAAAGTATTTGGAAGTTGTTCCTTGAATAAATCAAATACAAATTTATCAGTTTTTTCTATCAGTTCAGACATATATTTATTTTCCCTTAAGTGTCGACAAATTACTAAAAAATAAAATAATAAGATTGCTTCTATCGCTACTAATTGTAATACGAAACGTTAAAATACGACCATAGCAATTCAAATAATTTTAATTTTATAAAAATTACAATTTATTATGCTCACTTGGAAAAATGTTATTGACTTTGCAGTTAATGGAAACCCTAAACCTGAAAGAACTGTTTCAAAATCGGAAGAAGATTGGAAAACGCAACTAACTCCCGAACAATATAGAATAACACGAAAAAAAGGTACAGAAGCACCTGGAACAGGAGCATTATGCAGTGTTTATGACGCTGGACAGTACAATTGCATTTGCTGTGATGCGCCCTTATTTGATTCCACTATTAAGTACGAATCCAAATCTGGGTGGCCAAGTTTTACACAACCAATAAAGGAACATGCCATCAAGTACGAAAAAGATTCTGGATTTGGGATGGTACGTGTTGAGGTTATGTGCAATGTGTGTGATGCTCATTTGGGCCACGTGTTTCCCGATGGTCCTGAACCAAGCGGATTGCGATATTGTGTTAACTCCGAATCCATTAAATTAGAGACGAAATGAACGGTCCATCTATAGAACTTGCAACCTTTGGCGGCGGCTGCTTTTGGTGTACAGAAGCCGTATTTCAAGAAGTGAAAGGAGTTATAAAAGTGGTGTCAGGTTATTCTGGAGGAACTGTTCCGGGTAAACCGACATACCGAGAAATTTGTTCTGGATTAACAGGACATGCTGAAGTGGTGCAGATTACCTACGACTCCACATTGATTAACTATAAAGAACTTTTAGAGATTTTCATGACCACACACGACCCTACGAGCTTAAATCGCCAAGGTGCTGATGTTGGTACGCAATATCGTTCTGTGATTTTTTATCATTCTGAACGTCAAAAGGAGGAAGCCGAAAAGCTTTTGGAAAGTTTATCAAAGTATTTTGACAATCCCATAGTAACCGAAATTAGTCCGTTGGAAAAATTTCACGATGCCGAAGATGAACATCAGAATTATTATAAAAACAATCAATCCCAAGGCTATTGCAGTTTTGTGATCTCCCCAAAATTAGCAAAGCTCCGAAAGTTACATGCTGATAAATTAAACGGCAATTAGGTCAAACATTCTTTGAAATAAGTCAATGAAACCCATCAAATTGCACTTTTTTTATACACACGAACAATTTCTGAAAAGAACAGGAAAGAAAAAGTCTTCCTATATGTCATAGTAACTATTTGGGATATTTAAAATTTCCTCGTTCAATATCAATTCTAATGAAAGGTACCAATCTAAACATACAGAATGCCAAAGGATTTCAACTTCAAGCATATCTGGAACTCCCTGCAAATCAAAAACCAAGTAAATATGCAATTTTTGCACACTGTTTTACCTGCAATAGCGATTTGCATCCTGTAAAAAACATCAGTCGAGCTCTTACGGCACATGGTTTTGCTGTTGTGCGATTTGATTTTACGGGCTTGGGAAGAAGTGAAGGCGAGTTTGCTGATAGCTACTTTTCTGCGAATGTAGACGACTTGTTGGCCGTTAGCGATTATATGAATGAGCACTACGAAGCACCTTCGTTACTTGTAGGCCATTCACTTGGAGGAGCAGCCGTAATTGTTGCGGCCTCAAAATTGGATTCAGTAACTGCTGTTGCAACCATTGGAGCTCCTGCCACCACCGAACACGTCAAAAAACATTTTTCGCATCACGTTCAACAAATTGCTGAAAAAGGCGATGTGAGTGTCAATATTGGCGGAAGACCGTTTAAAATCAATCAGGAGTTTGTGGATGATTTTGATAACACAGATTTATTGGAAATAACGAAACAACTTCGCAAGCCTATCCTAATAATGCATTCGCCTTTTGATAAAGTGGTGGGAATAGAAAATGCACACGCGTTGTATAAAAGCGCGCATCACCCAAAAAGTTTTATAAGTCTCGATGATGCCGATCATTTATTGTTGAACAGTAAGGACAGTCGTTATGTTGGAAGTATGATTGGCACTTGGGCGGCACGATATTTTGATATTGATGAATACGAAATACTGGATACCGAAGGCGAACAATTAGTGGCTCATCTCGATCTGGTGCAAGATAATTTTACCACTTCCATACAAACAAAAAAACATTCTTTAGTTGCGGATGAGCCAGAAAGTGTTGGAGGTGATGATTTTGGCCCTTCGCCTTATGATTTTTTAAGCGCCGGTTTGGCGGCCTGTACGGTTATGACCCTTAAATTATATGCTGAACGAAAACAATGGGACTTGCAAGAAGTTTATACCTATATCACCTATTCCAAAAAGCATGGCGACGATTTAAAGTCTGATAGGGATAAACCAGCACAGTTTGACCATCTCTTTAAAAAATTAAAATTTATTGGTAATCTAACCCAAGAACAGCAAGAAAAGCTAAAAGAAATAGCTTCAAAATGTCCAGTACACAAAACCTTGTTAAGTGATATCGTAATTGAAACTGAAATTGTTTAAATGAATTTAAAAGAACATTACATAGCTACAAGACAGCGGTTTATTGACCTTTGTAAACCATTGCAAACCGAAGATTTTTCGGTGCAACCAGAGGAATTTGTATCGCCACCAAAATGGCATTTAGCACATTCCACTTGGTTTTTTGAGCAGTTCGTTTTGAGCCCATATAAAAACAATTATAAAGTTTATAATGATGATTTTGCCTATCTGTTCAATAGCTATTACAACAATGCAGGCGAACGTGTATTGCGCCCAAACCGCGGCTTGATGACTAGGCCAACCGTTGAGGAAGTATATCAATTCCGAAAATATGTGGATGAACAAATGATGGCATTTTTTGAAGAGAATCCTTCACAGGAAGCGCAGAATGTCATCGCTCTCGGTTTACAACACGAAGAGCAACATCAGGAATTGTTTCTGTATGATATCAAATACATATTAGGCAATCAGCCTACATTTCCAATGTATGAGACGTCCCTACAATTGGAAGCTATTGATGCACCTTCGGAATCCATAAAAATTGAAGAAGGCATTTATGATATTGGCCATCAAGGCAATGATTTTTGTTTTGATTGCGAATTGGGAGCTCATAAAGTTTATTTACATGCCTTCGAAATCTCAAATAGACTGGTAACAAATTCTGAATATATGGCGTTTTTGGATGCAGGAGGTTACGACGATTTTAATTTATGGCATGCAGAAGGTTGGGATTTTATTCAGGATAATGAGATTGAAGCTCCCTTATATTGGCACAAAATTGATGGCAAATGGCATTATTATACGTTTGATGGTTTTGTAGAAGTCGATCCACATTTGCCAATTCAGCATATCAGTTTTTATGAGGCGTATGCATATGCAGAATGGAAGGACATGCGCTTGCCAACAGAGTTTGAATGGGAAATAGCTTCACAAAAAATCAATTATGGTCAGCTTTGGGAATGGACATCAAGCGCCTTTTTGCCCTATCCTAATTTTAAAAAACCCAGTGGGGCGTTGGGCGAATACAACGGAAAATTCATGGTCAACCAGATGGTTCTCCGAGGATCGTCTATCGCTACACCAACTAACCACAGCAGAAATACCTACCGAAACTTTTTTCATCCACACATGCGTTGGATGTTTTCAGGAATAAGACTAGCCAAATAGTATGGACCAAATTTTTGCCAACGATGTCATCAAAGGATTGACTGCCGAACATAAACACCTTTCATCAAAATATTTTTATGATGATGCTGGAAGTCGCATTTTTCAGGAAATCATGAAAATGCCGGAATATTATTTAACCGATTCCGAATTTGAAATCTTATCGCTTCAAGCAGAACAAATTTATCAAGCACTTCAATTTTCGGGGGTTTTCAATATTATTGAATTGGGAGCAGGTGATGGATTTAAAACATTCAAGTTATTAGAATATCTTCAAAATAAGGAAATCCATTTTAATTACATTCCCATTGATATTTCACAAGAAGCCATTGACATTTTGACCCATCGGCTCAAGGAACGCCTTCCAAACCTTAACATTAGGCCTAAAGTCGGCGATTATTTTGAGATCTTAAATGACGAAAAGCAAAGCAGTTTGCCAAGTCTTTTATTGTTTCTTGGAGGAAATATTGGAAATTATATTAAAGAAGACGCTATTGAATTGTTGCAATTATTCAATCAAAACATGAATATTGGAGACAAACTATTGATAGGTTTTGATTTAAAAAAGAATCCGTTAATTATTAGGCAAGCTTATTTTGATCCCAATGGTATAACTAAACGGTTCAATATGAATTTGTTGCTGCGAATGAATCGCGAATTTGAAGCCGATTTTAAAATTGACGACTTTGATTTTTATTGTCAGTATGATGCGATAACGGGAGAAGTGAAAAGCTATTTGGTGAGTCTAAAAAAGCAATCGGTAAGCTTTAAAAAACTTGATAAGATTATTGAATTTGATCAAAATGAATTAATTTGGACAGAATTATCCAAAAAATACACCACATCAGAAATAGAAGACTTGGCCACATCGACAGGTTTTAAAGTCAATCAACATTTTCTGGATTGTAAACATTATTTTACGGACAGTCTTTGGAAAAAATAATAATTCCATACACAATTTAATGATTGGTGCTTTGTTATTCATTAAAAGGGTGGTAATTATGTACTTTATTAAATTAAATATGAATAAGAATTTAAAGGTTGTCCTTGCTTTTTTGGTTTTGATCATCATACAATCTTGTGCCACTTACGCACCTAAAGTGCGATTTGAGAATGACAAGGAAAACGTGTTTCCAGATAGAGAAATCGATAGAACATTTTATTTAATTGGTGATGCTGGACTTTCACCCGAAGACAGACTGTCTGGTGGTTTGGATGCCTTTAAAAAATATATTGCAGATAAAAACACGAATGATGATTTTGCAATTTTTTTAGGAGACAACATCTACCCTTCAGGAATGCCCCATAAAACACATCCTGGGAGAAAGGAAGCAGAATATCAGATGGATGCGCAGTTTGAATCGATAAAAGGATTTAAAGGAAAAACTATTTTTATCCCTGGCAATCATGAGTATTATTCGGATGGACTTGCGGGAGTTAGGGAGCAGGAAGATTACGTTGTAAAAGCATTGGGTGAAGATGCTTTTTTACCATCAAAAGGATGTCCTATAGAGAGTATCGATGTCAGTGAAACCGTGCAACTAATCCTATTGGACACACAGTGGTATCTTGAAAACTGGAATCACCACCCTACAATTAATGACGGTTGCGAAATTAAAACGCGAGAACGGTTGCTTCTTGAATTCGAAGGTGAAATTAAAAAAGCTCAAGGCAAAAACATTGTCGTCGCAATGCACCATCCAATGTTTACCAATGGTATACATGGAGGGTTTTTTGCGTTTCGAAAACATTTATATCCTACACAAAGAAACATCCCTATACCGGGATTGACCTCATTGGTTGCACAAATTCGTACACAAGGCGGCATTTCTATTCAGGACAGATATAATGAATTGTACAATAGTTTAATGCAACGTCTAGAAACCTTGGCCACTGACAATGGCAATATAACTTTCGTATCGGGTCACGAACATACTTTACAATATATTGAAACAGACTACATCAAACAGATTGTTAGTGGTTCAGGAGCTAAGGAATCCTATGCTACATTAAGTGATAATGGACATTTTTCTACAGGGCAACAAGGGTTTGCTGTTTATACAATATTTAAGGACGGGGGTTCTTGGGTTCAATATTTTGGGGCTAAAACGGGAGAGCCCGAAATGTTATTTCAAAAAGAAGTCTATCCAGCAACAAAGCATTTCGATGTATCCAAACTTCCAGATACATTTCCCAATGAAGTAGAGGTATCAGTCTATACCGATGAAGAAACCGATAAAAAAAGTATTTATGAAACCTTGTTGGGGGAAAGATATAGAAATCTATACAGTAAAAAAATAAAGGCACAAGTTGCAACACTGGATACCTTATATGGTGGTTTGGAAATTGTGCGAAAAGGAGGAGGTCACCAAACCAGGACTTTAAGGTTAAAAGACAAAGAAGGAAAAGAATACAATTTAAGGGCCTTGCGCAAGAGCGCCACACAATACCTTCAAAAAGTAGTGTTTAAGGACACCTATATTCAGAATGATTTTGAACAGACCGAGGTAGAAAATCTTATTTTGGATTTTTATACTGCTGCCCATCCATATGCGTTCATGGCAATCCCTGATCTTTCCGATGCTGCTAAACTATTTCATACAAATCCAAAAATAATTTATATCCCAAAACATAAGTATATGGGAGATTTCAACATGGAATATGGCGGGGAAATTTACATGATTGAGGAGCGACCAGAAAATAATTATGTGGATGACCGCACATTTGGATTTGCCGATGATATTGAAAGTACCCATGATATCATTGAAAAAATTAGGGAAGACGAAAAATATAAAATCGATGAGAACGCATACATAAGAGCGCGGTTGTTTGATATGCTTATTGGCGACTGGGATCGTCACCAAGATCAATGGCGTTGGGCACAATTTGATCAAGAAAATGGGGATAAGTTGTATAGACCAATTCCTAGGGACAGAGATCAAGTTTTTTCCAATTTTGATGGTGCTTTGCTCGATATATTGAGAGTCATTGCTGGTTCTTCCAATCAACTACAGGTTTATGACGAAGAACTAAAGGATATCAAATGGATGAACAGTGCTGGTGTAAAATTAGATAGAGTCCTCATCCAAAGAGCCGAAAAAGAGCTTTGGTTGGAACAAGCTAAATTCCTTCAAGATAATATTACAGATGAAATCATTGAAGCAGCCTTTAAAAAAATCCCTGAAGAAGTACAAGACAGCTCATTAGCGGAAATTAAAACAAAGTTAATAGGCCGACGTGGAAATCTCCTTGACATTGCAAATCGATATTATGAATTCTTGAATGAACATGTGGTCATAACAGGAACAGATAAAGATGATTTTTTTGAAATAACCCGCACAGGCAATAATGAAACACATGTGAAAGTGTCTCGCATTAAGGATGGTGAAAAGGGAGAAGTTTTACTGGATAGGACTTTTAACAAAAACACCACTAAAGAATTATGGATTTATGGACTAGATGATAAAGACGTTTTTGAAGTCAGTGGGAAAGCCAATAATTTAATTTACACAAGAATAATAGGAGGGCATAACAACGACACTTATAGGATCAAAAACGGAAGGCGTGTAAAGGTTTATGATCACAAATCCGAAGAGAATACAGTTGAAGAAAACAGAGGTGCTCAAATTAAATTAACGGATATCTATACGCTAAACCTCTTTGATTTTCAAAAAACAATAGTTAGGGGAAATTCTTTTACGCCAAGTTTGGGCTTCAATCCTGACGATGGTTTCAAAGTGGGTATTGAGACAGCTTACACCGTTAAAGGATTTCAACGTAATCCGTTTTCACAACAACATGCATTTAATACTGGTTACTCTTTTGCTACAAATGGATTTGATGTAAAATATAAGGGTGAGTTTGCCAATATTACTGGAGATTGGAATCTGTATTTGGGTGGCCGTTTTACCTCCGGAAATTTTACGAGAAACTTTTTCGGTTTTGGTAATGGAACTGAAAACCTTGAAGATGAACTTGACCTGGATTATAACAGGGTCAAAACTAGTATATATGCTGCGGAAGTAGGGTTTTTAAGACGTTCTAATTTTGGTAGCAATTATATTTTTAAAGCCATTATAGAAGGTATTAAACTAGACCCAACAGAAGGCCGATTTATTACAGAGTTTATGCCAGCCGTAAACGAAGATTTTTACAGCCGACGTGTCTTTACAGCTTTGGAAGGGGAATATAATTACAAAAGTTTTGACAACGCTCTTAATCCGTCAAAAGGCATGACCTATATGCTCAATGTGGGTGGTAGGGCAGATGTTGATAATATCGAAGAGGTCTATGGTTACATCAATTCGGATCTCGGTTTTTATAATGCACTTTCAGCAGACAAAAAATTAGTGTTAAAAACCGATTTGAGAACACAGTTTCGTTTTGGTGACAATTTTGAATTTTACCAGGCATCCAGTATTGGAGGTAACAACGGATTAAGAGGTTATCGCAATGAACGATTTACAGGCCGGAATTCATTGGTGGGAAGTGCCGATATTCGATACAGCCTACCTTCATTTAAAACCAAGCTTATTCCATTTCAAATCGGTGTCTTTGTAGGTGGTGATGTCGGACGTGTATGGCTCAAAGGCGATTCTTCTGAAAAATGGCATAACGATTATGGCGGTGGCTTTTGGGTCACAGCCGCCGAGTCGATTTCCGGAATGTTCAACTTGTTTAAGGGTGATGAAGGCGTGCGATTTTCTTTTGGATTTGGATTAAATTTATAGATGATGATTTATAGTTTGATGCTATAAATATTACTTCCCAAAACCCCAACACTTTCGTCGGTTATTAAAAGTGTGGAGTTGTTTGCAAAGCAAATACCTTCCTTTTGAGAATCGTGTTCAAAAGTTAAGGGCTCGATGTTGCCGTCGAAGAAATTGTCTCCTGTATAACCTGTCAATTTCCAGGCTTTATCATGGTTTAATAGCACAACGGTTTTTCCATCTTGACTGATATCTGCGGAGGTAACTTTTGTGTTTTTGCCCTTGAAACTCAATTCTGCTGCATATTCCGCCACATGAGATCCAGTTGCATTGGGAACTTTATACATCACACAGTTTTTAGAGGATTTGCTAAAAATATAAAATGAATTTTGATGTATAAAAAAGCCTTCAAAATTTTCTGATTTTTGATCTTTTGGGAGTTCAAAATTTATGATTTCTGCAGAAACGCTATCGCCTGAATTTGCAGGATTCGAAATTTTATAAATTGTGAATTGCTTGCGTTTTTTGGAGTTGTTGCCAAAATCGCCTATGTATAGGTTTCCATATGCATCTGAAGCTAAATCTTCCCAATCCCTATTTTCAGCATTCACCACAGTAATATCACGCTTTATAGTGCCTTTGGTATCCAATCCATACACATGATTTTTGTTGCCCGAATCCTCAATCATCCATATGAGTTCAGACCCTGCAATGATTTCATTCCCCGAAACTTCAGTCAAATGTTTTGGAATGTCAGCAACGACGTTTAATTTTCCGGTATCGCAGGAAATAAAGAAAAGTGCGCTTATAATTAAATTTTGAAATAACATAGATTATGTTTTTTTAACAATATAGCATCATTTCATGCCATTTGGAATTTATTACTCTTAAACTAATTATAAATTTTATAGCTTCCCAAAAATCATTTAAATAACTTTGAAAAGTAAAAAAAACAAGTATTTCAATGACCAATGCAACCGATTTAATAGATCTTATAAGCCTAAAGGAAATAAACTCAACACAGTTTGAAGGCATTAGCTCCTCCGTTGGAAGCCCGAATGTGTTTGGCGGTCAGGTATTGGCGCAGGCACTTAATGCTGCCAATCGCACGATTAAAAATAATCGGGTTTTACACTCTATGCATTCCTATTTTTTGGAACCCGGTCATTTAGAGCTGCCAATAACTTATAATGTGAATATCGTTAGGGATGGCGGAAGTTTTTCGGTAAGAAGGGTGACGGCAAGTCAGAATGAAACCATAATCTTTATACTCTCGGCCTCCTTTCATAAAAAGGAAGTTGGTTATGATCATCAAATGGAAATGAAATCCAACATAAAACAACCCGAAGACCTGTTGAGCTGGACCGACATTCTTCATAAATTTGGAGATTTTTTGCCAAAAAACATCAAAACCTTTTTTGAGATAGAACGCCCTGTAGAGTTTAAACCAACGGAAATCGTCAATCCCTTAGATCGAAAAGATTTGCCACCGTTCAGTGATGTGTGGTTTAAACTCAAAGGCGATGTAAAAAATTTTGATGTGGCTACGAAGCAGCAAATATTAACCTATATTTCTGATTATAATATTTTGATTTCTGCCCTCAATCCGCACGCTAGCAAAGCACATTGGGGAAATACCCAGACCGCAAGTTTAGATCATTCCATGTGGTATTTTAGGGACTTTGAGTTTGATGATTGGTTGCTATTTTCAATGGAATCTCCAAATGCATGCAATGCAAGAGGGTTTGCAAGAGGCAATATGTATTCCCGCGATGGAAAACTAATTGCTTCCGTTGCTCAAGAAGGATTAATGCGGTCAAAATAATGAAAAATTCATTTCTAAAAATAGGGCATCGAGGCGCGAAAGGATACGTATCCGAAAATACTTTAGAATCCATACAGAAAGCATTGGATTTTGGAGTAGATGGTATTGAGATTGATGTGCATCTTTGTGCTACCGGCGAATTGGTGGTGTTTCATGACGTCACTTTAGATCGGATGACAAATGGAACTGGTGCACTGGCAAAAAAATCCCTCACAGAACTCAAACATCTCAAGGTTAATGAGAAGTTTGAGATTCCGACTCTATGGGAAGTTTTGGATTTGATAGACAAACAATGCCTTTTGAATATAGAACTCAAAGGAAAAAACACAGCATTTGAAACCACCAAAATCATTCAGAATTATATCGAAACTAAAAGTTGGGACTATGGGAATTTCATTGTTTCCAGTTTTCAGCATCAGGAGCTGACGGATGTTTTTAAGATCAATACCAATATTCCATTGGCTGTCCTGTCAAAAGCCAGTGTCGAGGAAGCTGTAGAATTTGCAAACACAATCAATGCCAAAGCCATTCATCCCAATTACGCATTATTGACTAAAGATAATGTGAAATTTGCTCAAGATTTAGGCTATAACGTCAACACTTGGACGGTGAATGATGACGATACCATTCAACGAATGAAAGATTATGGCGTCAATGGAATTATTTCAGATGTACCAGATCGATTATGACTAAAAAAGATGTAATTATCGTTGGTGGAGGTGCTGCAGGATTTTTTGCGGCTATTAATATTGCTGAACAAAATCCGCAATTAACAGTCGCCATCCTTGAACGTGGTAAGGAAGGCTTGCAAAAGGTAAAAATTTCTGGCGGTGGACGCTGTAACGTGACGCATGCAGAATTTATTCCTCAAGAATTAGTTCAGAATTATCCAAGAGGCGAAAAGGAATTGTTGGGACCTTTCCATCAATTTATGACAGGCGATACGATAGAGTGGTTTGAGAAACGTGGCGTTGAATTAAAGATCGAAGAGGATGGCAGAATGTTTCCAATTTCAAATTCGTCCCAAACAATTATTGATTGTTTTTTAAATGAAGCCAAGAAACATAAGGTTGAAATTTTATATAATCATTCCGTAAAAGTAATTTATAATGAAACTGATTTGTGGAGACTAGAAACATCTCACGGTGATTTTTCAGTCGACAAATTGCTGATTGCAACAGGAAGCAACCCAAAAATCTGGAACCTACTCGAACAATTGGGGCATGCCATTGTGCCGCCAGTACCATCGTTATTTACTTTTAATATCACTGACGAACGGATCAAGGACATTCCTGGTGTGGTGGCTTTAGATGTTGAGGTAAGGGTGGTCAATACGGAATTAGTTTCAGAAGGTCCATTGCTCATTACCCATGTCGGGATGAGTGCTCCAGC
>JBGSXJ010000157.1:0-1786 GCA_041751535.1 Aquaticitalea sp. | reverse complement strand
TGAAGATGGCCGTAGACGTTTTCTGCTTCACAAGGACATGCAGATCAATGCCATGCCACTCCGACTTCAAGCCTATGAACGGATGGCTATTTTTTTAGAGCGAATAACGCCTTCAAAATTACTTATACGAGTAGCGCCAACCTCTTCAAATAAAGAAGATTACGAATCCTTACTTATATCAAGTATTGAACAGGAATTTGAGCATAATCTATCGCAGCAAATCTACGTAAGTGATGATTGTTGGAACATTATTACCGCTGCAAAAAACGCCACCATTCAATTAATTAGAAAGGCCAGCTTGCTCGAAAAAACAGCAACTGCCAATAAGTTAAGGGAAGTCGTTTTAACAGAAATGATGGAAAAGCGCGCCCCAAGTGATGCGGCTTTATCGTTTATAAAACAAGAAGTCAGCGAAATGTGGTAACCCTATTCTGTTTCCAACTGGCTGGTTTCTTCATCCTTGAATTTTGCGAAATTAAAACCACTTTGCCACCATTGCGTCATTTTATCTTTTTGAAATATGAGTGAATTGGTGGTCAAAACAGTTGGTGTATAATAAAAATTGATGATGGCGTTTTGGTTTGAAGCTACAAACTTCCCAATTCTGATATTCTGGCTTTCTATCCTGTCCAACATAAAAGCAAACATATTGGTCAACAGTGAAAACGCATTGAGCGATGGCATTCGATTCAGTTGGTTTATTTCGGTTTGCAGAATGATGGCATCCACTGTGGTTGCTCCTCTTTTTATAGCTTCTTCAATAGGAACCATGGAACCCAATCCACCATCAGCATATTCGCAACCGCCTTTTTTAACCAAAGTCATAAATGGTGTGTAATTGCACGAAATCCAAATCCATTCACAGAATTCTTCATATTCAAAATCATTGATGGACTTATATTCCACTTGATTTATAGATAAATTGGAAACTGTTATAACGATGTCCATTTGGCTCTCCTTGAGTTGATCAAAATCTTCCTTAGAGAAATTCTTTTTGATAAGATCTCTTAAATTGTGGCTTTCGCCGAAAGTTTTGCTTCCTTTTAGAATATTGCGCAATACATTGTAATGATTGATAGCAATGGTTTCAATCCCCTTTTTTCTTTTGATGATGAAGGGACACACATCAAAAATAGCATCTTGATTGACATTTGTATATACCTGCTTAATTTCTTGGACTTTCTTTAATGCTAAATGAGAAACCAGTAAACTTCCGGTGGAAGTCCCTATAAAAATATCATAATGCAAGAGTTTGTTTTCAATAAGATATTGCGCCACACCACCTGCAAATGCGCCTTTGCTCCCTCCCCCAGATATTACCAATGCTCGCATGACTACTTTTTCAGGTTTTTGTCGATTAAGATTTTATAAGTTTCATTTTGTTGCAATTCTTCTATTATTTTTTTTGCAAATTGTTGAAAGCGCCAATTGTGATGCGATTGAGCTTCTATTAGGTTTTGAATGGCGACTTCATCAAATCCGTTGATTAATTTGAGATAATTAAAGGCATTCATCCGCAATTCAAATCCGAATTTGGGTTCGGTGTATGATTTTAATTCATCAAACTTCTCTTGTTTTAGTTCTGGTTGATACTCTACTGTATTGAGATGCAAGGCTAGCCAAAGCAACCGCACATTAAAATCGCTAAATCCTATAATATCTCTGGTTTGTTGTAGATATTTGGCGCGATCCTCCGGGAAATTCACCCATAGGTTATAAAGTGCCGTCTCAACAGTCACGTATGATTTGTCATAAAGAAGCGATTCATAGCTTTTTTTAAGTTCCA
>JBGSXJ010000156.1:0-2184 GCA_041751535.1 Aquaticitalea sp. | reverse complement strand
GTGGTGGATTTGCTCAACAGTGTCCGCATCAAATGGATAGCCACAAAAATTGGATTGGAAAAAGTGGTTATGAAACATGGGAAGCTGGTCGGTTATTTTATCAATGACCAGAAAAGTGGTTTTTATCAAAGTTCAGGGTTTACCAAAGTGTTGCAGTTTATCCAGGCGCATCCGCAGGCAGCAAAAATGAAAGAAAAACAAACCCGAACAGGTTTGCGTTTATTGCTTACTTTTGAACATATTAAAACCGTAAAACAAGCGTTAGCTGTTCTACAGCCTATCGTGGCGTAATTTTTGGAGCAATATGTTTTGAATTTTAGATCTTGCCAATTGGAGGCTAGTTGTTTTTGAAAAATAAAATTACCACTTCGTAAAAAATACATATGAAAAAAATACTTTTCCTATTCGTAATGTTTCCTATCCTGATGTTGTCCCAACAATCTGTCAAAGGAACCTTTTCACCTGCGTCAAATTTCACGTATGCCTTTCTCTATAAGGCCAGTCCCACAACTTTAAGCTATCTAGATCGGGATAAGATTGCCGAAGATGGTAGTTTTAACATTCAATTGGATTCTACCATGACGGCCGGAATGTACAAAATTGTATATGGCGTGCCACAGGAAGAAAACAATTTTGATTTTATCTATAATGGCAAGGAAGATGTCGCTTTTACATTTAGTCTAGATGAAGGCTTAGAATTTAAAGAATCCAATGAAAATAAACTTTGGGCATCCTATACAAACAGTATGGAAATGATCAATAGTACCATCAGCAATTATTACTCCCAAGAAAGTAGCGATAAAACAGCTTTTAATGAGATTTTTAAAACCTTAAAAGATACGCAGGATGCATTTGAGGGAGCCTCAACAGGAACCTTGGCTGCAACCTTTATAAAAGCCAATCGTCCTTATATCCCGGCCGAATATGAAGATATCACTACTTATTCCAACCATTTAAAAACCAGCTTTCTTAACATCGATTTTGGAAATTCGCTGTTACAAAGTTCAGAATTTTTGAACGACAGGGTTATGGCATATATGTTTGGCATGTCTGCGACCAGCACTAATGTGGAATACAAACAGCATGTCGACGAAATCGTTACGGCGATAGGCGCGGAAAATCCGGCAATTAAAACTGCACTCTTGGAAAATGTTTGGAACAAACTCATCGAAATGCAAAATACAGGAGTTGCCAACTATATCAGTGATACTCATTTAATGATTTTGGCCAATAAAACAGGTAATAATGACCTTTACCAAAAACTTATTTCTTACAAAAACAGTTCTGTGGGAACAATTGCGCAAGATTTTCCAATAACTTATGAAATTGATAATAAACCCGTAAACACAACTCTTTATGATTTAAGTGGCGCTGATCATTATTTGCTTATTTTTTGGAGCAGTACGTGTGGCCACTGCCTTAATGAGCTGCCTATGGTGAAAAACTATATAGATACACATCCAAAGAATTTAAAAACCATTGCTTTTGGAATTGAAAGCGAAAAGGAGAACTGGCAGAAAACAATACCACAGTTTGGTGGTTTCATTCATGTTATAGGATTGAATCAATGGAATAATCCCATTGTAAAGGCGTATGGAGTTCAATCAACCCCTACCTATTTCATTTTGGACAAGGACAAAAAGTTCATAGCTAAACCGAAAGATTTGGAAGAATTAAAATCTGCATTGGAAAACCTGTAAAGCATTTAAAACAAAAACATCCGGGAACACTAAAAAGTTTCCGGATGTATTCTCAATAAAAAATTAAGCTTGTTCCAAATTGGGAATGCGCAAAACCTGCCCTGGATAAATCAAGTTAGCATCTGTTAGCATTGGCTTGTTCGCATCAAATATCTTTGGATACAAATTGGCATTTCCATAATACACTTTTGCTATTTTGCTTAAGGTGTCGCCTTTAACGACGGTATAAAATTTTGCTTCAGGCTCTATGTGCTCAACGCTCATTTGGTCATCAACGGTATCAATACCTTCCGTATTTCCAACCACAAGAACAACTTTTTCTTTAGTGGATTGATCATAGGCTTTTCCTGTAACCGTGACCTGATCATCATCTATTACGATTTTTAAATCTTCAACATCCAGACGTAAATCCTTAATTGTTTCCTCAAGTTTTTTTGCTGCTTGTTCTCTCGCTTTTAATTGCTCTTCTATAGATTGTTTACTC
>JBGSXJ010000155.1:0-2157 GCA_041751535.1 Aquaticitalea sp. | reverse complement strand
ACTGTTGCTTTGTGATGTTCAAGCGCTCCGAAACCTTTAGGGGCTTCTGGGCTTGCATCGGCCAAATACAAAAATATATCATAACGAGGGGTCGCATCGATAGCTCCCAAATACGCTTTTTGAGCTTCCATCATTTTAAACATCGACCCTTTTAAACTTTCTGCAGAATGCACCTTATTGGGGGAATAAACACTCAATACAATTTTTATATCTCCTACCATGAACTCTTCCATCGTAAAGTTACCATACATCATCGGATTGTCGGTAATATCAAAATATCGTGCTGCCGAATAACTGTGTGTTATGGCGCTGCCATTCGCACTGGATTTGGTTCCTGTGGCCTCTAGCGCCGAACTATGCTTGAAGGTTGCAGGCGCAGTTACATCCAAGGTGTATTGGGCATTTTTTAAGTTATCAAAAAATCCGATAAATCCGTGAAGATTCAATACGTAATTATTAGGTTCGATATTGGTTCCTGCTGGCGAAAAAGGCATGTCTCCACCAATACCACCTACAACTTCTTGATCGAAAGTATCATTGGTATTATAAACGATTTTATCCAATTGTGTGGCATTGGAAATAATCCAACTATTGTCTCCTGATTTGGTAAATGCAAGCTCTTTTCCATCATAATCCAAAGCTTTAAAATCATCTATAAAACGACCAAAGCTGCTGACGCTATACGTACCTTGAACAACTTTTGGAAGGTTGTAAGTGACTGTTTCTTCAGTAAAACGACCAGGATTTATAACCACTGGAAGCTTATCATCGACAACTTTTGTAATGTCAATGGAGGTTACAATTGGGTTTTGAATGGCTAAATCATTACTCACATTGGTAGTGGAACCACAGCCTAAAAATAGGGAGACAACTAATAAGAAACCGAATATATTCTTCATTTAAATTTGTTTTTGATTTCCAATACCTTGGGAATCCTATTATATAATTTTTTATAAGTGTCGCAAATCTACAATGTGTTACAATTATAAACGTAAAGGTTTTGTTAAAAGTTGAATTTGTATTTTTACACATGTCACAACCATTAATCAGTATCCTTACCCCTTTTAAGAACACGGCTCAATTCTTACCCGAATGTGTGGAATCCATTATAAATCAAGACTACAGCAATTGGGAATTAGTGATCGTGGATGACCATTCTACAGACGAAAGTTATAAGATTGTTGATGAATTTGCTCAAATAGATAGTAGAATCCAACTCCTAAAAAATGATGGTGACGGAATTATTGATGCATTAAAATTGGCTTTAAAGAACAGCAAAGGCTCTTATGTCACGCGAATGGATAGCGATGACGTGATGACTCCTGACAAGCTAGAAATATTATTGAGTAACTTGCTATCCCATGGAAAGAATCATATAGCCATGGGAATGGTGAAGTATTTCAGTGAGAATGGCATTGGAGCCGGTTATGCACGTTATGAAATTTGGCTGAATGAGCTTACGAAATTTGGCAACAACTACTCTGAAATATATAAGGAATGTGTCATTCCCTCCCCTTGTTGGATGGTTCACAAAGATGATTTATTAAATTGTGCTGCTTTTAACCCAAATCGCTATCCCGAAGATTACGATTTGACGTTTCGCTTTTATAAACAGGGAATAAAATGTATTCCTTGCAACAAGGTGCTTCATCACTGGCGCGATTATAGCACAAGAACCTCCCGCACGCATGAACATTATGCACAAAACTACTTTTTGAAACTTAAAATTCACTATTTTTTGGAATTGGATTACGACCATAAACGCCTGTTAACCATTTGGGGAGCGGGATCTAAAGGCAAGGAGATTGCGAACTTGCTCAAGGAGAAAAAAATACCCTTTGTATGGATTTGCAATAATCCAAAAAAAATAGGAAAACGTATCTACGGTATCGAACTACATAGTTTTAAACATCTCAAATCAATAAAACTCCCTCAAAGCATTGTTACAGTTGCTAACGAAGGTGCACAGTCCTACATCCGGAATTACTTTCATGAGCAAAAAATGAAACCCATGACTGATTACTTTTTCTTTTGTTAAGATCAAAAAAACCTTGAAGCAAACTAAAAGTTAAATTTCCCTAAATCCATCCGTGCTAATCTTTCAGCATTTTCTATATTTGATTGCTCAATTAATTCAAACCAAAGCATGCAATTTAA
>JBGSXJ010000154.1:0-11923 GCA_041751535.1 Aquaticitalea sp. | reverse complement strand
CGTAACGGATGACACCTCTCAACCATTACCAGGGGTTTCGGTAATAATTGAAGGAACTTCGACAGGAACCATTACCGATTTCGAAGGTAAATTTTCAATTAAGGCCAATAACGGAGACGTTTTAGTCTTCTCTTATGTTGGTTATGAAACTCAAATGATAACAGTTAATAGTCCTACTATAGCTGTCACTATGCAGTCAGGTATTGGTTTAAATGAGGTTATTTTGGTCGGTAACAGAGCAAAACCGCGGACGATTTTAGATTCGCCAGTGCCTATAGACAACATTGGAGTTGCAGAATTAAAAAACACTGGGCAACCTACAGTTGATAAAATGTTGACTTATAAAGTTCCTTCTTTTAACTCCACAAATCAAGCAATTTCTGATGGTACAGCTCATTTTGACCCTGCAGACTTGAGAGGTTTAGGACCAAGTAGGACCTTGGTTTTAGTCAACGGAAAACGAAAAAACCAAAGTGCTTTAGTTTACATAAACGATACACCTGGAAAAGGGGAGGTAGGTGTAGATTTAAAAAGCATACCAGCAGCAGCTATTGAAAGAATAGAAGTTTTGCGCGATGGGGCTTCGGCTCAATACGGATCTGATGCTATTGCGGGGGTTATAAATATGGTACTAAAGGAAAATGTTGAATACACAACCATTGGTGTTAGGTCAGGTATTACCACTGAAGGAGATGGATTTAATTTGGCAGCGGATTTGAATACTTCGATAAATTTGGGCCCTGATGGTAGTTTCTTAAACTTCACTTTAGGATACTATCAGCAAGAAAAAACCAATCGAGCAGGGACACCTGGTGCAGATGGATTATTTGGTATTGCTGCAAATGATCCTACTTGGGGTACATGGTTAGCTGAAAATCCTGATTTGGGAATGACAATAGGGCAGCCGGAACTTAAGATAATGGATGTTTTTTTTAATTCAGGAATTCCTCTAAATGATACAGGAGCTGAATTTTACACTTTTGGAGGGTTAACGTATAGGACAGGAACAAGTTTTGCTCTCTATCGTGCACCGTATTGGGTTGCTGATCCATTTAATTTGTTGCATGAAGCCGGAACTACTTATCAAGGATTCCAGCCTACCTTTGAGACCGATATTAGAGACAATAATTTTACGGCTGGATTTAAATGGGATTTATTTGGATTTAATGCAGACTTAAGCGGAACTTATGGTAGAAACGCTGTTGATTATGAAGTAAATAATACGTTAAATAGAGATTTGGGAGCTAATAGCCCGACCTCTTTTGATGTTGGAGGTTATTCATTTAGTAACACTTTAGCCAATTTAGACTTTTCTAGAAATTTAGGGCAAATAGATGTTGCTTTTGGTGCTGAAGTTAGAGGAGAACGCTTTTCGTCTATAGCAGGAGAACCAGCATCATATTTTAATCCTACAGGAGCTGGAGGAGCACAGTCGTTTCCAGGATTGCAACCTTCTAACGCCCTAACTGCTACACGGGATAATTTTGGTGTTTATGCCTCATTAGATTGGGAACCTACCAAAGCCCTTCTAATTGGCGGAGCAATACGATATGAAGATTTTAGTGATTTTGGAGATAATACATCTTGGAAGTTAACCTCTCGATATTTGTTAGGAAATAAAGGGGCTATCAGAGCTTCTTATAGTACAGGATTTAGAGCCCCATCCTTGCATCAAATATATTTAAGTAACGTACAAACTTTAATATCTGGAGGCACTATTTCAAATCAAGGAACCTTTAACAATGTTGATCCAATTATTAGAGAAGGTTTAGGAGTCCCTCAATTGACGGCTGAAACAGCCAAAAATATTTCAGCTGGTATAACTTTTAAACCAGTAGCTAATCTATCCTTATCGGTTGATTTTTATAATGTCAAAGTAGATGATAGAGTATTATTTACAAATGAAATTGGTTTCGATAATATGGATGCTATAAATCCAGTGGAGCAAATATTAATAGATAACTCGATTACGAGTTTAAAATTCTTTGTCAATGCGGTAAGTACTAATACAAGTGGAGTTGACTTGGTTGCCAATTATAGGAATATTGACTTAGGTAATGGGAAATTAGGTGCCACTTTGGCTGCAAACTTTAATGAAACCAAAATTGATGGACAAATTGATACACCAGCTTTGCTAGAAGCTAATAATTACGAAATATTCAATCGAAAAGAACAATCAAGAATTCTTTCTGCGCGTCCACAATCGAAAGTCCTTTTAGGTTTTGACTATGAATTGAGTAACTGGAACTTTGCCTTAAACAATACTTATTTTGGGGAAGTAACCTGGCAACATGCAACAGATACTGATAAAGACCAAACCTTCTCGGGGAAGATAATTACCGACTTATTATTGGGTTATAAATTCAGTAATGCTATATCAGCATCAGTTTCTGTAAATAATTTATTAGATGTCTATCCTGATGAAATTGAAACAGGAGGGGATGTGGTAACTGATTTAGGCGGGCGTTTTAGATACCCTTGGGAAGTAAGCCAATTTGGCTTGAATGGCACTACAATTAGTGCTGCATTAAATTTTAAATTTTAAAAAATTGGCATGACATTACAAAGAGGCTGTCTGATAAGTCATGACAGCCTCTTTGTAATTTGGATAGGTTTCGGAGATATTTTTCAAATAATCAATGCTCAAAAACTAAAAAAAACTTTTTAGATCCCCTTCTTTTAATCTTTTAGGGATTAGTTCCGCGATGCTCGCATGTTTTTTCCGTTTTTGGATTCGGGATTTTTTTTGGAATTTGAGACCTCGCTTGCTTGCAACGAAGTATTTCATTATTAATCAATGTCCAAACGAACGATTGGTTCATCATCCAGTTCTTGATTCACTGATTTTATTTTTCTGCGTAACCACATTTTTAATTTTACTGAAAGGAAAAATAAAATAGGCACTAAAATCAGGGTTAAGAAGGTGGCGACAAATAGACCATAAATAACGGTCCAAGCCAATGGTCCCCAGAACACAACATTGTCCCCTCCCATGTAAATATTGGGATTGAAATCCCTAAAAAGTGTGAAGAAATTAATGTTTAATCCTATTGCCAATGGAATCAATCCCAAGATGGTTGTGATGGCGGTTAACAATACAGGTCGTAAACGTGCCTTTCCGGCCTTAACAATGCTTTCGAACAAGTCTTCGGTTGAGAGATAATCATGTTCATCTATGTCCAATTCATTTTTCTTCCTGTCAATTAATAATTGTGCGTAATCTAAAAGTACAACACCGTTATTCACAACAATTCCTGCCAATGAAATAATCCCGACCATGGTCATCATGATCACAAAGGCACTACCTGTGATAACAATACCTCCAAAAACGCCGATAAAACTCAAGAAAATAGCCAACATGATAATGGCTGGTTTTGATACCGAGTTGAACTGAAATATCAAGATAAAGAAAATCAAGCCAAGTCCAATGAAGAATGCACCCATAAGGAATGCCATTTGCTTGTTTTGTTCTTCAATTTGACCAGTGTAATCAATTTTGATGTTATTTGGCAAGCCTTCATAACTTCTCATTTCATTTTGAATTTGAGTGACTATGGCACCAGCATCCGTAAAACCAGGAGCTAACGCTGAATATACCGTAACCACACGTTTGGTGCCTTTATGTTTGATAGCGCTGAACCCAGAATTGTTTTCTTGTTTTGCCAAGGTAGACATAGGGATGTCCTTGATTTTCCCCGTATTGTCCCTAAAAGTGATATTTTGATTAAACAGTGCACTAGTGTTGTATCTGTTTTCCTCATTGAATCGCACATAAATATCATAATCATCGCCACCTTCTTTATAAATTCCTGCTTTGGCACCAAAGATGGAATTACGCAGTTGTTGACCAACTTGTGATGCACTGACACCTAATTCGCCTGCTTTTTCCCTATCTATTGTGACTCGCATGGTTGGTTTGTCCTTGTTAACATCAATTTTTAACTCATCGATTCCAGCAATATTTCGATTATTGATAAACTCACGCATGTTTTCGGCAGTTGCAATCAATTCGTTGTAATCAGCTCCTTCAATTTCAATATTAATCGGAGGACCCGTTGGCGGCCCATTGGCGTCTTTTTCAACCGATATCAATACACCTGGATAAATTCCCACTAAAGCTTCCTGAACTTTTTGACGCAATAGTTCGCTGTCTTCACCTTTTCTGAACTTATACTCGCGCATGGAAGCGGTGATTTTTGCCTTGTGAGGCATCTCGGCAGCCGAACCTGCATCCGTTTGCGGGTTTCCTGCACCTTCACCCACTTGTGAGACGGCACTTTCTACCAGAAAATTATAATTCCCTACTTTATATTGGTCATCATCAAGCACGTCATATACGCGATTTTCAATTTCTTTGGTGATGGCGTTTGTTTTATCGATAGCCGTTCCTTGCGGATATTCTATGTATACAATAATTTGGTTGGGTTTGTTGTCTGGGAAAAATTCAACTTTTGTGCGCTGTGTTGCCAATGAAATTCCAAAGGCAATAAACGCGGCAATCAACAGTAAAAAGGTTCCAACAGTCAATATATAAGGACGTTTTCCAGAAAGAGCTCGCCGAAGTTGACGTTCGTACCAGTTTTCGAGTTTAACCAAAGTTTTAGTCTGGAAACGATTTGCCCATCTTCTCAAGTATAAGCGATACACCCAAAGCATGATGGCGGTAAATACCATTAATGTACCCAAAGCCCTATAATCTCCAGCAGTAAAAAAAACAATCAATCCAAGGACTGCCATAATTGTTGTGAGTATGGTGATTCTCTTTACTGGCATGTCCTTATCTTCGACACTCATAAATTGAGAAACCAATACCGAATTGAAAAAGATAGCAACAAATAATGACGATCCCAATACTACCGAGAGGGTAATAGGTAGAATCATCATGAATTCGCCCATAATTCCTGGCCATAAACCCAATGGAATAAATGCCGCCACAGTTGTTGCGGTTGAGATAATGATAGGAAATGCAATTTCACCAATGCCTTTTTTAGCGGCTTCAAGTCGGCTCATGCCTTCTTCATCCATAAGACGATAGACATTTTCCACTACCACAATTCCATTGTCGACGAGCATTCCGAGACCCATGATCAAACCGAAAAGCACCATGGTATTTAAACTTTGCCCTAAAAGATTTAGAATCATCAAAGACATAAACATGGACATGGGAATGGCAAAACCGACGAAAATGGCGTTTTTGAATCCTAAAAAGAACATTAAAACGGTCACCACAAGGATGACCCCAAAAATGATGTTGTTAACCAAATCATCCACTTTACCTATCGTCACGGAAGATTGATCATTGGTAATAGTTACTGTTAAATCTGGCGGAAAGACATTGCTTTTTGTCTCTTCGACAATGACCTTAATTTGATCAACGGCATCGACCATGTTTTTGCCAACACGTTTTTTAACGTCGAGCATTACCACAGGTTTACCATACTGTCTGGCAAAAGTGGTTTTATCTTCTTCCTTAAAAGAAACGGAAGCCACATCTTTTAGATAAATGGCGTTGCCGTTTTCTGCCTTTACAACAAAGTTTTCAAGTTCAGAAGGGGTATTGATTTCACCGAGAATTCTAATGGTACGTCGTTGTCCACTGGCAATTAGGTTTCCTGCGGACATGGTAACGTTTCCATTGCTGATGGCACCAATAATATCGCTAAATGTCACTTCGGATGCCATCATTTTATAGATGTCCACAGCGACCTCTACTTCACGATCCTGTGCACCACGAATGTCCACTTTTTTGATTTCCAATAAATCTTCAATTTCATCTTGAAGATATTCGCCATATTCCTTTAATTTTTCAACAGGATAATCACCCGAAATATTGATGTTAAGTATTGGCATTTCTTCCGAAAAGCTCAATTCAAACACATCGGGTTCTACCTTGGCACCATTGAAGGTAGGCCAGTCTTCACTGGATGTTTCGCTTTCAATATCATCCTTTACTTTTTGTTTGGCCTGTTCGACCGAAATATTCTCATCAAACTCCACTATGACCATCGAATAATCTTCTTGTGAAGTGGAGGTAATGTCTACCATATTACTGATGGTTTTCAATTTATCCTCCAACGGATCGGTAATCAACTTTTCAATGTCTTCAGCTGTATTTCCAGGATACACGGTGCTGATATAGATTTTCGTTTCGTTAACTTCTGGAAAACTTTCTCTTGGCATTTCAAAAAACGCGGCAAGACCCAAATAAAAGACCACAAGGATGAGCACATACATGGTGGTCTTATTATTGATCGCCCATGAGGATAATCCGAACTCCTTATCGACTTCTTTTTTCTTTTTAAATTTGGTCATTGGTTTGGGATTCTATGGTTAGTACTTTCACAGTTTGTCCGTCTCTCACGCTTCTTGCACCTTCTTGGATAATTTCGGCACCATCGTCAATGCCTTCCAATACTTCGATAACATCACCTTGTGTTTTCCCAGTTTTTATAATAACTCTCGTGGCAATACCTTCACCGTTGTCATTTTTATCTTTTACAACATAGACATATTGTTCTCCTTCTGCATTTTCCGATATGATGCTTTGTGGTATCAACAATGCATTCTCGCTTGAGTAATCATTGATTTTTAGACGAGCGGTTAAGTTTGGTTTTATGGATTTTTCTTTATTTGGAATTGCGATCTCAACCTTAAAAGTTCTGTTCGCAGGATTAATAAAATCACTAGCCTGACGGATTTTTGCTTCGATTGTTTTTCCTAAAACAGGGAATTCTACCAATACATTCTTCCCGACGATAACATCAGATACATAGCGCTCTGGCACTTCGGTTTCAATATACATATCTTCGAGGTTAACGATGCGCATCAATTGCGTTTGTCCTGCCGCAACCACACTTCCCTGTTCGGTGATGACGTCATCGATAGTTCCGGAAAAAGGGGCTCTAACGGTCGTTTTTGACAGTTGTTGTTTTAGTTGATTGACAGCTTCTTGCTGTGATTCGTAGGAAGATTTAGCTTGAAGATATTGTATCTCACTTCCTATTTTTTGATCCCAAAGTCGCTTTTGACGTTCGAAGGTTGTTTTTGCCAAATCCGATTGAATTTGTAACTGGGCCAATTGTTGTCCCAAGCCACCATCGTCAATTTTCGCCAAGACTTGTCCTTTGGAAACTTTTTGACCTTCCTTAACATAAACATTTGTAAGAATACCATTGTATTCGGGAGTGAGGACCAACAAATTTTTGGTAGTGACGCTTCCTTGAAGTTCCAACATGTGGTTGAATTGTTCTTGTGCAGCTTTAAAAGTCGTAATCAGCGGAATGTTTTTGGTGGTGTCCAACGAAGTAATTTTATCGTCGAGCATTTTAATTTTCACATGAAGTGCTTCTTGGTCATTAACCAATTCTGCCCGTTTTTTTCTGATGGTTTCAAGATTGTTGCTCTCTAGAACCTTTTCGACTGAATTTTTATTTCCTTCTCCGCAGGAGGTTAAAAGAAATGTGGTGATGAATATTATGAGTATATGTTTCATGTTATTTATTTTATTGGTTGTTAGGACTATTCAAAACTGTTTCAAGTGCTGCCTTACTATTGATGACATCAAGCATGGCTTGCAAAAATTCCTGTTGAGCGGTGTAAAGTTGGGTCTGTGCTTGGCGCAGTTCAAAACTTGAGGAAATTCCTTCAAAAAACTTCGTTTGGTTTTTAGTTTCTATGCGTTCTGCAAGTTGCAGGTTTTGCTTTTTATTGTCATAATCTTCAATTGCAAACTGATAATCACTTTTTGCAGATGCGACTTGCAATCGTAATTTCTGCTCGGTTTCCAATAGATCTGTTTCTGCTTTATCAAGATTAATTTTTGCACGTTGTGTTGCGGCACTTCGCATTCCTGAACTGAATATTGGAATATCGAGTGATACGCCAAACAATGAAGACCCAAACCAACTTTGGTCCCTGTCAAGAAAGCTGAAATCATTGCTAAAGGCATTGTAACCTCCATTGAGAAAAGCATTCAAAGTGGGTAAGGCCTTGCTTTTTTCAAATTTTACCAAAAGTTCTTTTGTGGTTTTATCATTTTCGGCAATGAGATAATCAATTGTATTTGTGACGTCTTCTTCCGTTTCCAATAATCCCAATGATATGTTTTTTTGTGTCAATGTTTCGAGAGTATCAGATAACATGATGTTGTGATTGACGTCCAGTCCCAACGTGATATTGAGCATTTGATACGCCAATAGTTTCATACGTGTCACGTTGTTCAAGTTGCTTTCTATTCCAGTAAGTGTAATTTGCAATTGCTCTACACTTTCCTCTTCACCCAGTCCATTTTCAAATATTTTCTGGGTTTCAAACACATTCTTCTCAAGCACATCGACGTTACGTTGCAAAATTTGGATGCTTTCTTCTGCCAACAGGACATTTCCATAGGCATTGATGACAGCTTTACGAACTTCCAAATCTGTTTTTATTTTGGCGTTATTGGAGATTTCAAGAAAGACTTTTGCCGATTGCAAACCGACTAAATACGAGCCATCAAAAACTTTTTGTCTTAAAGTTGCAAAAGCATTGACACTCTGTTTGGTGCCAAAAATAACTTCAGTAAATTCACCGGGATTACCTCCAAAAAATTCAGCTGGAATCACTTGAACTTGCTGTTTCAAGAAGTTTTGGTAATCTACCGCCGCGCTAATTTGTGGCAAACCACTCGCAGTAGTTTCCCATTTTTGCTGTTTGGCAGCTTCAATATCGCGCTGGGCATTTATGGATGTGCGATTGTTTTTTAATGCATGATCTATCGCTTCCTGCAAGGTGAAACTCGTGGGAGCCTCTTGCGAAAATCCTAATATAGGAAGCAGGGAGATACATAGGAATAGAAAATTTCTGTTCATTTTTATGAATGATTGTTGATGAATTTAGTTAGTGTTTGCAGGCCTTTTTCGCTACAGATGGCTCTTAAGTGATATTCGAGATAATTTTCCATGAGGTATTCCATCGAAAACAGTTCTTGCGGGAAAATGGAAACGTCCTTGATTCCTGACATTCCATTAAAATACATTCGTGATATGAAATCCACGTCTATATTTGATCTAAAAAGTCCCGTGTCAACGCCTTTTTGAATGCTTTCCTTAACAGAGATGTGCATTTTTTCAAACTGTTTCAGTTGAAGTCTCTGAAATATCTGGGGATAGTATTTTTTGAGTTGATATTGCGGTGATGTACGTTCATTTTTCAAATAGTTCATCACAAACATTTTAATGTCATACAATTCTTCAATAGGATTGTGCGAAGCATTGCAAATGCAATCAATGCCGTCACAAATATTTTCAAAGACGTTGAAAGTGACAGCTTCCACCAACTTTGTTTTATTTTCAAAATGTACATAAATGGTTTTTTTTGAAATCCCCATTTCATTGGCGATGTCATCCATTGTCACACTCTTAAAACCTAGGTTAAGGAATAATTCGGTTGAAGTATTAATGATTTTATCTCTCATATCGGGTGCAAAGCTACAACAGGAAACTTTAAAAACAAAAATAGTTTCCAAAGTTTTAATGTTAATTTAACATTGGGTTAAATATTAAGATTAGAACCTTGTAGAAAATTCTTTATAAACTTGGCGCTTGGAATTTATGTGAAATTGAAATTGAAGTTGAAGTTGAAGTTGAAATTATATTTGAACAGTCTAAACTGAATTTGAATTGGCTACTTTTTACTTAGTAATTTGTACCTCTCATTGAAGTTCCCTGATTAGGGTTGACGGTTTTTAAACTTTCTTTGTTCTTTATACTTAATACTTTGTACTTTTTTAGTTCTATATATTACCCCAAAGGCGTACCGACCTTGATTCTTAACAGTACATTATTCTTCTAAAATATCTCCAATTAATTCAATTGCATTATTTTTGTGGGATGCAACATATCCAATTTTATCACCAAGAATTCCTGAATTATCTTAAGGATTTTAAGATTGAAAAACAACCACAATCGCTTTATGAGCCGGTCAACTATATTCTTAATTTGGGAGGAAAACATTTGCGGCCGATTCTGACTTTAATGTCTGCCGAAATTTTTTGTTGTGACTATAAAAAAGCCTTGAATGCCGCGTTGAGTATTGAGGTTTTTCACAATTTCTCATTGATCCATGATGATATAATGGATGATGCGCCTCTGCGTAGGGGAAAAGATACGGTTCATGAAAAATGGGATGTCAATACAGGAATTTTATCTGGTGATGCCATGCTCATTATGGCGTACCAATTATTTGAAAATTATGATGCAGAAACATTTCAGTCACTCGCTAAATTATTTAGCAAGACTGCTTTGCAAGTGTGCGAAGGTCAACAATACGATATCGATTTTGAAACCCGCGACGATGTGACCATCGAGGACTATTTGCGAATGATTGAACTTAAAACAGCTGTGTTGGTTGGTGCTGCAATGCAAATGGGAGCCATTATTGCAAATGCTTCCGAAGGTGATCAAAATAAAATCTACGAGTTCGGGAAAAATCTCGGCATTGCCTTCCAATTGCAGGATGATTATCTCGATGCGTTCGGCGACCCAATAACTTTTGGAAAGCAAGTTGGAGGTGACATTATAGAAAACAAAAAGACATTTTTATATTTAAAAACTTTGGAATTTTCCAATGCTGAAGACCGTTTGCAGTTAGAACATTTATTTGGAATCGATCCGTCGGATGCAAGTCAAAAAATAGATACCACCAAACAATTATTTATCTCTAGCGGTGCTGCAGAAGCAACACAGGACGAAATTAAAAAGTATACCAACCAGGCTTTTTCTGTTTTGGAAATGCTATCGATTTCAGATGAAAAGAAACAAGTTTTACAACAATTTGGAGAACAGTTGATGAATAGAGATGTATAAAATGAAAAGCCTGATAACATTTGATGACGTAATTACAGAAGCCAATGAGTGCAATTTATATCCAAAGCTCATCCAGCAACTCAATAAGGATATGATGCTTGCAAATGTCAATTTGGAGTTTGACGACGATGTGTTGCCAACGAGTTTAAAGTTGCTGCTTCACGAGACGATCTATAAATTTATCCAAGAAAAATTTATGGACTATCTCAACTTGCTCTATATTGTGGATGTCTCCGAAGATAAAATCAAACAACTGGACGGGAGTGATGTTTTGCAGCTATCTGAAGAAGTTGCCTTTTTGATTCTAAAACGCGAATGGCAAAAGGTGTGGTATAGGAATCAATATGTATAATTTTTAGAGCTAAATTTTTGCTAAACCTAAAAATACACCCTGACAAATGGCATCCAAGGATCGGCATAAATACTTTTATCTCGATCATAAAGTAAATCATATCGTATTCCAATAGTGAGATTCTGATTGCGATATCCAAGCCCAACAAACAAAGCAGGATACCAATAATTTTGATCTTCGATACCCAAATTATCCTCCCATTTTCGGCTGACGTTGAGTTCTTCAAATTCGGCAGAAACTTGAAGCTCTCTAATTGGGTTGTACAAACCAATCAAACTACCACCAAAAATGGTTGATTTATAATTATTTTTAAATGAATTATAGGTGCCATTCAGCCCAACACCCAAGGCAAACTGTGGGTTGAATTCATAAATTGCACTCGGCGCTAAAGTGCCACTAAAAAAGCCATTACCAAAGCTCAAACCAATGCCGCCACCAAATCGGACATGTTTCCAAAAATCATTCGGTTCGTTGTTGATGGTTTGGGACATTGATGTGTGCGAAACCACCATTAAAAGCACGGATGAAAGTACACACTTTATGTGAGTTGAATACTTCATATTTGATTCTATTTTAGTCATAATCTTATCACATAAATATACTAAAATCAATGCTAATTTTACTAAAAGTTGTATTTTTGATGAAAATTTCAAAACACGATAACGTTTCATAACCCATAATGGACAAATATTCCTTTCTTAACGCCGCACACACAGCTTATTTCGCT
>JBGSXJ010000153.1:0-3363 GCA_041751535.1 Aquaticitalea sp. | reverse complement strand
TAAATCCTGTTGACATGCAATAGATAAAAATGACAGTTAGAACTTTCATAAAACCGCATTGCATAAGCAATCGCGTTCCATGAGTTTTCTGAAAAATCTGTTGGCAATAAAATATTTTTCATCTGAATAGTCCTAGTAATCCATGCAAAACTATGACTAGAAGGTATGTTAAAATATGATATCGGTCATATTTGAAGTTTTGGTTTCAACTAAATTAATGAATATCTTTTAGTTGCTGCAGATTCAGGATTTTGATGGTTCGACCATCTACTTCAATGAGGCCTAGTTTTTTAAAATGGGAAAGCGTCCTTATCAGTGATTCGGTAGCTATTCCTGCCGTACTTGCCAGGTCATTTCTGGAAATCTTGATGGGATCTTCAGGTTTTCTGTTTAGTTTTTCGGCAAACTTTAAGATGGTCGATGCCGTTTTTTTATAAACCGAACTATAGGCCATTTCCAATAATTGATCCTTAATACTTTTTAAATCATCCGTCAATAATTGTATCAATTCCATTGTGACTTTATGATTATTATTGAGAACATCTTTAAGCTGATCTTTTGAAATACCGATCAGTTTAGAAGATTTTATTGCGATCGCTGTTTCTAGATATGGCACATTTTGTATGAAAGAGGTGTAACCAAATAAATCATCTTCAGTATGCAGATCAGTAGTAAGTTCCTTGCCCTGCTCATCAAATTTAAAGCACTTAACGGCACCTTCAGCGATGAGATAGATATAATTGCTGTTATGGCCTTCACTGTAGATGATATCGCCTTTGTTAAAAGAAAAATGTTGGCCATTATCATCAAAATAATTCTTGAGATCGTTCAGTGAGCGTAATTCATCTTGTGCCTCATTCGCCTGGAGACGTTCATCCTTTAAGATCGACGCTTTCGCTATGCGGCTGTCGATGGCACTAATAAGCTCATCTTCCGTAAAGGGTTTGGTAATGTAATCATCGGCGCCAAGATCCATACCCTTCCTTACGTCTTTACGTTCGGTTTTCGCCGAAAGAAAAATAAAGGGAATAAACCGTGTATCGCTATTTTTGGAGAGCGCTTCCAATACGCCATAACCATCAATTTCTGGCATCATAATATCGCATACCACAATGTCGGGCATTTCTTTTTTGGCTGTTGAAATTCCGATAGTGCCGTTTGGCGCAGTAATTACTTCAAAATGGGAAAGTTCAAGGAGTTCTGCCGTATTTTCCCTTAAAATTACATCGTCCTCTATGAGTAGTACACGTTTCATATGTAGATATTTATTGTTTTTAATCGGTCATATGCAATAGCGCTATCTTCCTCGGTGTTTATGATTCCAAATATTGGCGATTTCATATGTCAATTTTATTTGATATGGTTATCGTAAAAGTAGATCCTTCGTTTTCTTGGCTGGTAAATGAAATGGACCCACCTATATTTTCTAAATGCGATTGTACGATATTCAACCCAATGCCTGTACCATGTGTCAACAAGGCATTTTCCGCCCTAAAGTAGCGATTGAAAATGTTTTTTTGATCCTTTGCAGGAATTCCCATCCCGTTATCAATAACTTTAAAAGTGGTGGTCGAGCTGTTTTGTTTGATCTCTAGATCGATGATAGAATGCTCTGGCGAATATTTAATGGCATTGTGAATTAAATTGGAAAGTGCTAATTCTAATATTTTCTCGTCTTGGGTTAAAGACAGGTCATCAATATGCTCTGGGTATTTTATTTGCTGACCTTCCTTTAAAAGCATGTTGGCATTGTAAACTACCTCATTGATTATTTTGCTGATTTTAAAAACGGAAACTGTATAATCAACTTTTCCAAGCTCAAGTTTTTCCAATGAAAGGAAATCGTTGAGAATGTTGTTGAGGTAATGTACCTTTTCGGTGATGGTTTTGATATGTTTGTCACGTTTTTCCTGTTGTTCTGCCAGCTGGTATTTGCCCAATAGCATTGCGGATGTCAAAATTCCGCTTAAAGGGGTTTTAAATTCATGGGATACCAAAGAAAGGAATTTGGTTTTGAGCTCATTGAGTTCTTTTTCCTTTTTGAGCGCTTCGTTGCTCATGCTTTCGGCAAGGATGCGTCGTTTGTTTTCGGCTTCAAGCTCTTCATTGAGCGTTTCCAATAGTGATACTGAATCGTTTAACTCTTTAGTGCGTTTATTGATTTTTACTTCGAGTTCTGCATTGAGTTCCCTGATTTTTTGTTCCTGTTCTTTTCTGACGGTTATGTTAATCACCAATGCCATGACATAGTTTTTCTCGTCCAGCTGAAACGGATTGAGTCCAGCTTCCACAGGAAATATAGTTCCATCTTTACGTTTCCCAAAAATATCCCGGCCATGACCCATCTGACGTCTTTCGCGCTCTTTCATAAAACCTTCAAAATGACCTGCATGACTATGATGATAATTGGAAGGGATTAATACGTTCAGGGGTTGACCAATAAGCTCATTATGGTTATAACCAAACATTTGTTCTGCAGAGGTGTTGGTTTCTATTATTATTTGATGTTCATCAACAACCACGACGCCTTCAGACACCGATCCAAGTAGAATATTAAAAACGTCATGCTCTTTTGTAAACATATATCTGGATTAAATTGTAGTAATAACGCTAAACATCTTTAATGTTTTGTTATATTTTTGAATATCAACTATTTTCATCTTGAGGCTTAAACCTGATATTTATCATTAAAAAGACAATAATGATCAATTAAATTTGCAACAAAAATAAAGAAAATGAACTCGGAAGACGGCTTATCCATCAGATTTTATCAAAACCTAGGCAAATTATTTTACGCCATTGCAGCGGCAGACAATGAGGTCAGGGAGACAGAATTTTCCAAACTCAAACAACTGGTTCAGAATGAATGGTTGGCGGTTGATACGATACAGGACTTTTCTGGGAGTGATGCTGCCTATCAAATTGAAATAATATTTGATTGGTTGCACAGGGAAGAAAACCTGAATTCCAAGGCCTGCTATAACGACTTTGTTTCTTTTAAAAATCAACATCCAAAATTATTTAGCAAGTCCATTAATGATTTGATCCTCAATACGGGCGATGCCATAGCTGAAAGCTTTTCGGGCAAAAACAAATCTGAACTGATTTTATTGGCCAAATTGCAAATTGAACTTAACAAATAAATTGCAGTATGACATCGCCATGATTTGGAAGCACAATTAAAAAATCATCGAACTCCTATAAAAATAAAAGAGAGTGAGATAAACATAAATCAAGATAAAGCGATCGCATATGACCGTTAAAAAACAATAAATATCTACCTATGAAATCGCCAATATCAACTTTGCAAACAAACTCCAAGGGTGATTAGGCGATACCATATGACCATTAAAAAACAATAAA
>JBGSXJ010000152.1:0-1650 GCA_041751535.1 Aquaticitalea sp. | reverse complement strand
ATGTCTTGTACCTTTGTTTCAAAATTAATCAATCATGGCAGTTTTGTTTCTTTCCATCGGTTTTGTAGCGATATTCTTCATTTTCATGTCGGTGCGATTGATTTTCATAAAAAATGGAGAATTCAGGGGAACGTGTGCTTCGCAGAGTCCCTGGCTAAATAAGGAAGGCGTTACGTGTGGTTATTGTGGTAAAGATTTGCGTTCCAACGAGCCTTGCGGTAAAGATGAAGTCGATGCTAAACTGGAGGAGTTTCCGGAAGTAAAAAGGAAGTAGGTTAATTTTTATAGTTAAATTGGGTAACCATTTATCGTTGCGTATCATTTCGAGTTTAGAGTTTGACAACTTTGCTACCTTTTAAATTTTAAAAGATGGATATTAAAGATAGAATTAAAGAACGTGTGAATGAAATTAATGATCCTCGTTTATTAGACGAGATTTTAAAAGCTGTTAGTCTTGAGCATGAGATTGAACATATTGATGAACTCACCAATAGCGAAAAGCAAGCTATTGATGAAGGAATCGCGGATGCTGAATTGGGAAACTTGCACACAAACTCAGAGGCAAGGCATCTTGTGAAGGAATGGATAAAAAAGTAAACTGGACAACCAAATCCATTACCGATAGAGCAAAAATCTATAAATATTGGCTTAAAAGAAACCGATCGGATATTTATCCAGAAAAATTAGATAAGCTGTTCGAAAAATCAGCCGAACTTATCTCTAAATTTCCACTAATCGGATCACAAACCAATCACAGAAATGTCTATTCGAAAGTGATAAAAGACTATAAAATTTTTTATCGAATTAAGATGGATCAAATTCAGATATTAAGAGTTTGGGATACGAGACAACATCCAGACACATCTGGAGAATAAGTTAAACTTTCGTGAGAAGGATATTGAGGTTGTCGAAATATTTATCTTTGCAAACCCTTTCAGTCAAAAGAGGAGAAATGTGTCGTTAATTAAGTCAATTTCAGGGATTCGGGGTACCATTGGAGGTCAAGCCGGAGATAATCTAACCCCGCTTGATGCGGTTAAATTCGCGGCCGCTTACGGTACGTGGATAAAAAAAGGTAAAAAAAGTGCTACGGTAGTAATCGGTCGTGATGCCCGTATTTCAGGCAAAATGATTTCGGGCTTGGTTTCCAATACCTTGGTCGGATTGGGAATCAATGTAATTGATCTTGGGTTGTCAACAACACCGACTGTTGAGATTGCCGTGCCCATGGAAAAAGCAGATGGCGGAATTATTCTTACCGCCAGTCATAATCCGATTCAATGGAATGCCTTAAAGTTATTAAATGAAAAAGGTGAATTCATTTCCGGCAAGGACGGGGAAGATATTTTAAAAATCGCGGAAGAAGAAAATTTTAATTTTTCGGAGGTGATGGAATTAGGGTTTTATAAAAAAGATAAAACCTATATCCAAAAACATATTGATTTGATTTTGAACCTTCCGTTAGTGGATGTTGAAGCCATCAAGAAAAGAAAGTTCAAAGTTGTTGTGGATGCGGTTAATTCCACAGGCGGACTTTCTGTTCCACCTTTGTTGAAAGCATTGGGTGTAGAAGTGCACGAAATGTTTTGTGATCCAACCGGACATTTTCCACACAACCCTGAACCATTACCTGAAAACATCGAAGAGATT
>JBGSXJ010000151.1:0-1635 GCA_041751535.1 Aquaticitalea sp. | reverse complement strand
CCATTTGACGATGGTTGTGCTGTATGAATTTGTTTTTAGCCAACTGACAGCTCGTTCTACCAACTCAAAAAGTTTTTGGTTTTTAGCATTTCGCTCAAGCTTGGTATTGCAGGTTTTCTTTTTCACCCAACTCATCGCTGTCTTGGAATCTGTATAAATGATTCTATTACTTTCATTTTTCTTAAGCAGTGCCAAGCCATGGACCATCGCTAAAAATTCGCCAATATTATTGGTTCCTTCAGGAAAAGGCCCTTGAATGAACAATTGCTTTTTTGTTTTGGTATCAACTCCTCGATATTCCATGACGCCAGGATTTCCGCTGGAAGCTGCATCCACAGAAATTGAGTTGAAGTTAGGTTGTCCTATTTTTTTAAGTTGCGCTTCAGACAATTCACTTTTAAATGTTCCTTTTTTAGAAATAAAATCTCTATAATTTCCTTTGAAAGCTTGTTTGGCAGCATCAAACGTTTCAAACGATTTATATTGAGCGCCTTGAAAATCTTTTATTTGAGCTTTGCAATCATCCCAAGATTCAAAAACGCCTGTATGATGCCCTTTCCAGACCGTGTAATATTTCTTTTTCTTTTTTGCCATTGTGTCATTTCCGCGAAGGCGGAAATCTCATGAGATTAAGTTATAAAGTTGAGTGTAATCTATCCATTCGACAAAATTTATGCAACAAATTAATTCTTAATTCAACAAGCCTTCCACAACTTTAGGAAAATGTTCCATTTCCAATTCGTGAATTTTAGCAGCGACATCTTCAGAAGTGTCATTAACTTTTACTGCGCATTTGGTTTGAAAAATAATAGCGCCTTCATCGTAATGTTCGTTCACATAATGAATGGTAATGCCGGTTTCAACTTCTTTATTTTTTACAATGGCCTCATGAACAAAATTGCCATACATGCCTTTACCGCCATATTTTGGGAGCAACGCAGGATGAATGTTGATGACTTTATTGGGGAATTCATTCAAAATAAAATCAGGAAACTTCCATAAAAAGCCAGCGAGCACTATTAAATCTGGTTTCGCAGTCTTTAAAATGTTAAGAACATCATCGCTTTGTGTGAAAGCGATTCTATTGAACGAGAGGGCGCTGACCTTTAAGCTTGTGGCGCGCTCCAAAACTTTGGCATGCGGATTGTTACTCAACACCAGAACAACAGAACCAGATTCTCTTTTTTGAAAAAACTTGATTAAATTTTCAGCATTAGTACCACTTCCGGACGCAAAAATTACAATACGCTTCATATATCAGACATTCTATATCTCATTCAAAAACAAAAAAAAGAATAATTATTAACAATTAGAGGCTAAAATGAAAATACTTCGGTGTATTTTCATTAAATTACAAACACATTTCTAAATAAAGATGGGTTTTAAAATAAAGTTTTTTATTTTTGCCGTTCTAATTAAAACTTAAAATTAAAAAATTATGTCAGACATTGCATCAAGAGTAAAAGCGATTATCGTTGATAAATTAGGAGTAGACGAAAACGAGGTCGTAACAGAAGCAAGCTTCACAAATGATTTGGGCGCAGATTCATTGGATACTGTAGAACTAATCATGGAATTCGAAAAAGAATTTGATATTCAAATCCCAGATGACCAAGCAGAAAACATTGCAACCGT
>JBGSXJ010000150.1:0-3017 GCA_041751535.1 Aquaticitalea sp. | reverse complement strand
TTCTTTTGCCGATTGGTCGTATTCACCAAAGGCGTTGGGCAAACCAGCGTTGGGATAAGCCGATGTGTAAAATTCAGTTTCGTTTGACAAACGTTGCAAATACGGTTTAAGTTGTTCCGCTCCAAGCGCACAATTAAAACCGACACTTAATAGTGGTACATGCGATATAGATGTCAAAAAAGCTTCAACCGTTTGCCCTGAAAGCGTCCTGCCCGAAGCATCGGTAATCGTTCCGGATACCATCACCGGAATATCACTTTGACGTTCTTCCTTTACTTCTTCAATTGCAAATAAGCAAGCTTTTGCGTTTAAGGTATCAAAAATCGTTTCCACCAAAAGGACATCCACGCCACCATCCATCAAGGCTTCTATTTGCTGTTTGTAGGCAATTCGCAATTCGTCAAACGTGATGGCCCGATATTCTGGACGGTTGACATCTGGCGATAAACTCGCTGTTTTATTTGTTGGGCCTATACTTCCTGCCACAAATCTCGGCTGATTAGTATTGGCATTCGTGAATTCATCAGCAACTTGTTTGGCAATTTTTGCCGATTCATAATTGAGCTCATAGACTAGATCTTCCATCTGATAATCTGCCATCCCGATAGTGGTTCCAGAAAAGGTATTGGTTTCCACAATATCCGCTCCGGCTTCAAAATACTTGCGATGGACGTCTGCAATTGCCGCCGGTTGGGTTAATGACAGTAAATCATTGTTGCCCTTCAAAGACGATGGATAATCCTTAAAGCGTTCGCCGCGATAATCTTCTTCGGTAAAGTTATAACGTTGCAACATCGTTCCCATGGCGCCGTCGAGCACGAGGATTCTTTTGATCAGTACTTCTTTGATTTGAGACATTTTAATTTAGATTTTTTGAAAGCTTTATAATATCTGACAACAAGCCTCTGGCAGTAACTTCCTTTCCTGCGCCAGCGCCTTGAATTACCAATGGGAATTGAGCATATGCATCTGAATAAATTTCAAATATGGAATCTGAACCTTTTAATTGCCCAATGGAAGAATCTTTATGTTCTGAAATGAGCTTCACTTCAAGTTTATTAAGATTTACATCCAATTCACCAATATATCTCAACACATGATTCTCGGATTGATCGTTTTTCAATATTTGCAATGGTTGATCTAAATCTACACTTTTCTCCTTAAACTGAAGCGCCGACGTATTTCCATTTAAGTGAATTGGCACTAACGATTGTACCGACACATCCGAAATTTCTACTTTTAGATCCAATTCCCTGGCCAAAATTAATAATTTTCTCGCAACATCATTTCCTGACAAATCTTCCCGAGCATCTGGTTCTGTGAGTCCTAAAGTGTTCGCTTCGTTTAAAACTTGTGAAAATGAGCTGTCTTTTTCGGAAAACTGATTGAAAATATAGCTCAACGAACCCGAAAAAACACCTCTAATTTTATTGATTTTTTCGCCCGAACCATGCAAGTTTTTTATGGTTTCGATAATGGTTAATCCTGCGCCAACATTGGTTTCATACAAAAATAATTTTTCATTATCCTGCAGCGTGTTTCTCAACGTTTCATAAAATTCATAAGACAAGGTATTCGCAACCTTATTGGCTGAAACGATATGAAATCCGTTTTCTATTAAATTTACATAATTAGCAACAAAATCAGCACTTGCGGTCGCATCAATGGCAATGAGGTTACTGAATTTTTGACTTTTTGCGTAAGCTATAATATCTTCAATTTTATAAGGAACCGAAAGAGTATCAAAATTGCTTTTCCACTCATTGTCCAAATAGCCATCATTGAAAAATACCAATTTTGAATTCACAATGATGGGGATTTTAAGCTCAATGTGCTGTTGCATCAAATTAGATTTGACAGCATTGATCTGATGGATTAATGTACTTCCAATATTACCAATTCCGAATAACACTATATGTATCGTCTTCACTTTTTTTTTCTACTTTTTTAGAATTAAATATCGGTCGCAACAATGCCGAAAGCTGATGGAATTCAATCAAAAATGCATCATGCCCATGAATGGATTTTATTTCACCAATGGTCACGTTGTCTTTTATACTTTTAAGTTCGACATAAGTATTCCAGTTTTCATCTGACTTAAAAAATAAGTCTGTATTAATGGTTATGATATGAATATCGGACGTCATACGGGACGCCGTTGTCAAAAACGAATCAGTACCATTATTTACATCAATTGTCTTCAAAATTTGATTCATCATCTTGTAGGCCGACAATTGAAATCGCTTGTTTAAAACTTCACCATGATGGTTCAACCAACTTTCGACATTAAACAATACAGCGTCTTTTTTGCTGCGTTTGAATTTATCCGAAAAAGATTCGGGAGTTCTGTACAAAGTCATGGCGTGAAGCCGCGCATCATACAGCGGTTCACTGGAATGATTCAGTATATTATCTTGAATGAAACAATTGGCAATGACCCAATCGGTCGATTTCCAATCCGTAGCAATTGGAATAACATGTTTACATAATATCGGATTTAAGGCAGCCAATTCCCATGCGATGCCACCACCAACGGATCCACCAATGACTGCGAAGAGTTCTGTAATACCTAATAAATTTAATGCTTCGGAAAATATTCCGGCAATATCGTGAGCTGTAAAATCTTTATAATTTTCGATAAGATGATCTGGTTGACCATCAAATCCGTTACCGGGAACATTGAATGCCAAAATAGCGTAAACACTGGTATCAATACATTTATTTTCACCAACCAAATCAGACCACCAACCGTCCTCGCCGCACACATTGGAATTGCCAGTCAACGCATGATTGACCAACACCACAGGGGCTTCATCTACAGGTTGACCAAAAGTTTGATATGACAATTGGGTTGAAACCGTTGTCCCATTTTGTATTTTATAATCTTTTATTTCGATGTATTTAAGAGTCTTCATCACCATCATATTTTAACATTGATATTTAAGCACCATTCGGAATCCAAATGATGCTTTTGATTATATTCAATTATACCAAATGTGCTTTATTGATGGTTTTAA
>JBGSXJ010000149.1:0-9501 GCA_041751535.1 Aquaticitalea sp. | reverse complement strand
ATATTGGCACCGACCGAGAAATTTGCTGCCTGATTGCCAACGACCAATCCTTGAAAATCTTTTTCGGCCAAATCGATGGCTTTATTGATACCTGCTAGGACATCGCCTCCAATGGTATTCATTTTGGATTGGAATTCCACATTTAAGATACCATCGCCTAAATCTTCAACAACAACGCCAGAATTTTTAAAAACTTCTTTTGATTTTCTAATGTTATCTAAAATAATGAAGGCATCCTGTCCCGGAATTTTCTCCTGTTTTTTAGATGGAATGTCATAGAAATAGGTTGCACCATCTTTTACGGTGTAAAACGATTTGTTGCCAGAAGCGAGCATTTCATTCACCCAAGGAGCGGGTTCTAAATCTTCGGCTGTCATCATCTCGATAGCTTTCTCAACACCAATGGCATCCCAAATTTGAAAAGGACCATGTTCCCAACCAAACCCAGCTTTCATGGCATCATCTATTTTGTATAGTTCGTCTGTTATTTCAGGGATCCTGTTGGACACATAGGCAAATAATGACGCAAAGGTTTTTCTGTAAAAATCTCCTGCTTTATCTTTTCCTGATACCAACACTTCAAAACGATCGACTACTTTATCGATTGTTTTTGTCAATTCCAAAGTGCCAAAACTTGCCTTTTTAGCATCGCGATATTCGAGTGTATTGAGGTCTAAAGTCAAAATTTCCTTATCAACTTTTTTGTAAAAACCTTGCCCTGTTTTGCTTCCAAGCCATTTATTTTCGACCATTTTGGTGATGAATTCCGGAAGTTTGAATTGCTCATGGCGTTCATCGTTAGGGCAATTTTCCTTAATTCCATTGGCAACATGTACCAAGGTATCCAAACCAACCACATCTACGGTTCTGAAAGTTGCCGATTTTGGTCGACCGATTACTGGACCAGTTAATTTATCAACTTCTTCAACCGTTAAATCCATGCTTTTTACAGCATGAAATAAACTCATGATGCTGAAAATACCAATTCGGTTTCCAATAAATGCTGGTGTATCTTTGGCAATCACAGAAGTTTTACCGAGAAATTGTTCACCATAGCCATTAAGGAAATCCAAAACTTCTTGTGATGTTTTTGGACCAGGAATGATTTCGAACAATTTTAAGTAACGTGCAGGATTGAAAAAGTGCGTACCACAAAAATGCTTCTGAAAATCGTCACTGCGCCCTTCACTCATAAAATGTATCGGAATACCTGAGGTGTTGGAAGTAATTAAGGTGCCTGGAGTCCTGTGCTTTTCAAGGTTTTCGAATACCTGTTTTTTGATGTCCAGACGCTCTACTACAACTTCCATGATCCAATCCACATCTTTTACTTTGGCAATATCATCTTCAAGATTTCCTGTGGAAATTCTGCTTGCAAATTTCTGATGATAAATAGGAGATGGTTTCGATTTTAAGGAGGCTGTCAACGAATCGTTCACAATACGGTTGCGTACTGCTTTATCTTCGAGGGTAAGTCCTTTAGCTTTTTCTGCATCTGTCAATTCTCTTGGAACTATGTCAAGCAACAACACATCAACACCAATATTGGCGAAATGACATGCAATACCACTTCCCATAATTCCGGAACCGATGATGGCAATCTTTTTTATTCTTCGTGTACTCATATTATTTTAAGATATGTTCTTTTTGGTTGTAGATGTTCTTGTTGGATATCATATTATTGATGACATCGGCAACTTCATAAAAATGTTTTAGCTGTTCTTCAGAAACACTTGACTTGATGGTCTCGTTAAAAGTCAGTACTTTTTCTCTTGAATAGGCCCTTTTTTCCTTTCCGAAATCGGTCAAAAATATTAATACGCCACGGCCATCTTCAGGATTAGGTTTTCTAATGATTAGCCCGCGTTCTTCCATCATTTTTAGAGTGCGTGATAAACTTGTGGCTTCCATTCCCATTTTTGGACCTAAAGAGGTGGAAGGAGTACCCTTTTCTGGGTCCATGCTCAAGAGCGCAAAACCTGTAGCCATTGTACTTTCAAATTTTGAAGCTTCTTCATTGTACATCTTAGTAACAGCTAACCAAGTGGTTCTCAATACATAGTCGATGGTTTTGTCTTTCATGAAATGGCAGTTAGAAAGTCAAATATACAAAAATATATTATGCACGCATAATATATTGTTATTAAATTTTTGTAAATAAATGGAAACGGATCAGCGTCTTAAGTGTATATCTTTTTGTAGAGATCTATGTACATGTCCTTGATGATATCACGTTTCATTTTCATGGTAGGAGTGAGATGTCCACCTTCTACGCTCCAAAGATCGGGTGTCAGTTCGAAGCGTTTGATTTGTTCCCAAGATCCGAAATGGCCGTTGCATGCATTCACTTCCTTTTGGATGCGGTCATTGACCTCTTTGGATTTTGCTATTTCCTCATTGGAAGTTCCAGTATTAATATTTTTTCGTTTGATCCAATCTTTGATGAATTCAAAATTCGGCTGTATGAGAGCTGCTGGCATTTTTTCGCCTTCACCCACGACCATAACCTGTTCAATAAATCGGGATCGTTTCAATTCGTTTTCAAGAAGGGTCGGAATTATGTATTTTCCGCCAGACGTTTTGAACATTTCTTTTTTACGTCCTGTGATTTTAAGAAAGCCATCAGCATCTATTTCACCTTTATCACCAGTATGAAAAAAATCGCCCGACATGACTTCAGCGGTTTTTATGGGATCTTTATAATAGCCAAGCATCACATTTGGCCCTTTAACCAAAATTTCACCATCTTCAGCAATTTTTACTACAACATTTCGCAGCGGTTTTCCAACGGTTCCCACTTTAAAATGATGATCCTTGTACATGCCTACGGAAACCACTGGAGAAGTCTCTGTTAAGCCGTAACCTTCCATGACCTGCATTCCGGCTGCACAAAAGATTCTGGTAAGTCGGGGTTGCAGTGGTGCACTTCCGGAGACCATTGTAGTCAATTCCCCGCCCAAAGCTTCCTGCCATTTACTAAAAATAAGTTTTCTGGCAATTCCCAACTGAAATTCGTACCACCAACCATTTTGACCGTAAGGTTCCCATTGTTCACCAAGTTTAATAGCCCAAAAGAAAAGACTTTTTTTGATACCAGATAATTCTTCGCCTTTGGCATATATTTTATCGTAAACTTTCTCGAGCAATCGAGGGACAACGCTCATCAGGTTTGGTTTAATCTCTTTAGCGTTATCTGCAATTTTATCAAGGCCTTCAGCAAAATAAATACTCAAGCTTGCATATTGATATACATAAATAAGAACGCGCTCATAAATATGGCATATAGGAAGGAAACTCAAAACACGGGATTCCCCTTCTACTATAGGTAATCGTGGAATGCTGTCAAGGGAATTACTGGTGATATTCCAATGCGAGAGCATTACGCCTTTGGGCTTTCCTGTGGTCCCCGAGGTGTAGATAATGGTGGCCAAATCATTTGATTGCACGTCATCTTTTCGAGCTTCAACTTCGTGCTGGTTGCTTTCGTCCTTTCCCAATTCAAACAATTCGGAATAATGTTTACATCCTTCAATATGATCAAAGGAGTACACATCTTTGAGTTTGGTATTGTGTTTAACTTTTTCGACTTTTTCAAAAACTTCTACATCCGACACAAAACAATAAATAGATTCACTGTGGTTAAGCACATATTCATAATCCTCGGCAGAAATGGTTGGATAAATAGGGATATTTTGCGCTCCAAGTTGTAAAACGCCAATGTCCATGATATTCCATTCGGTTCTGTTGGTCGATGAAATGACAGCGATTTTGGCATTTTTTTTAATGCCCAATCGCAATAAAGCCCTACTTACAGCATTGGCTTTATCCAAATACTCTTGTGTGGAGGTTTTTATCCATTTTCCATCGTATTTTGTGACCAACGCCGAGTCATTTGGCTGGTTTTCTAATTGATAATAAGGAAAATCAAAGAGTCTGGTAATTTCTATCATGGTTTATTAGGATTGTAGCAATGCAAATTAGGGAATAAAAAAGGATTTTCAAAAATGGATATATAAAAAGGAGATTTTAATAAAAAACCTTCTTGATTCGTATCACATTATAAATTCAATCTATAATTTTTCAATCCACTCCCGTGCATTCACAAAAGCCTCCAGCCAAGGTGATACTTCATCTGTTCTATTTTTTGGATAATGTGCCCAATTCCATGGAAATGTTGAGCGTTCAATATGAGGCATGGTGACTAAATGACGACCGGTTTTATCGCACATCATGGCAGTGTTGAAATCAGAACTATTCGGATTTGCTGGATAACTTTCGTAGCCATATTTAGCGACAATGTTATAGTTGTCTTCTGAAAGTGGCAATTTGAATTTTCCTTCACCATGCGAAATCCAAACACCCAAAGTAGCGCCTTCCAAAGAAGAAAGCATCACAGAGTTGTTTTTCTGAATTTTTACAGAAGTAAAAGCACTTTCGTGTTTATGTGAATCGTTATAGGTGAGTTTGCCATGAGTTTCATGCTCTGGGTTTACCAGTTCAAGCTCCATCCAAAGTTGTGCACCATTGCAAATTCCCACGGATAAGGTATCCTGTCTTTTAAAGAAATTTTTGATGACGGTATTGGCTTTCTCATTGTATTTAATGGCGCCAGCCCAACCTTTTGCGGAACCCAAAACATCGGAGTTTGAAAATCCGCCAACAGCTCCCAAAAACTGAATATATTCAAGGGTTTCGCGTCCCGAAATCAAATCGGTCATGTGGACATCTTTCACGTCAAAACCGGCCAAATACATGGCGTTTGCCATTTCGCGTTCAGAATTTGAGCCCTTTTCTCGAAGGATTGCAGCCTTTGGTCGCGTGTGCGTTGCGTTAAGTCGCGACTTGACCTTGCCTGTGAAATGCTTTGGAAACGTATATTGTAAAGGTTGATGTTTATAATTATCAAAACGGTCTTGCGCCAATCCGTTTGAAGTTTGTTTTTTGTCGAGTAGGAATGAGGTTTTGTACCACATATCTCTTAATCTTGAGATGGTCATGGTGAATACCTCATTTTTATTGATGATGCTCAAAACGTCACTTTCTGTAACGTTTCCGATATTGAAAAATTCAATATTTGAAGCTGAAAGAATGTCTTCAACTGAAGTATTTTTAGATTGGAAAACGATTCCGGCGTTTTCAGCAAATAAAAGTTTAAAGGAATCGTGTTCAGCCAAATCAGTAAGATCCAGTTCGGCTCCAAGATTAGTATCCGCGAAACACATTTCAAGCAATGTTGTGATCAATCCGCCTGACGCCACATCATGTCCAGCCACAATTTGGTCCTGCGTAATTAGATCTTGAATCGTATTGAATACCGTTTTTACGTAATCTGCAGTTTTGACATTCGGCGTTTCATGGCCGATCTTGTTTACTATTTGTGCAAAAGAACTTCCCCCTAATTTAAAGGCATCTTGTGACAGATTGATATAATAAATATTACCCTGATTTCTTTGAAAAACAGGCTCAATCACTTTGGTAATATCATGGCAGTTTGCAGCTGCAGAAATAATCACTGTTCCTGGAGAAATGACATCTTTACCGGGATACTTTTGTTTCATCGATAAGGAATCCTTTCCTGTTGGAACATTGATTCCTAGGTCAATTGCAAATTCGGATACTGCTTTGACTGCTTCATACAAACGTGCATCCTCACCTTTGTTTTTACATGGCCACATCCAGTTAGCTGATAACGAAACTGATTGCAATCCATCTTTTAAAGGCGCCCAAATTATATTGGTCAAAGCTTCGGTAATTGCATTTCTACTTCCAGCAACAGGATCGATTAATCCCGAAACAGGAGCGTGACCAATAGACGTTGCAATTCCTTCTTTTCCTTTAAAATCCAATGCCATGACACCCACATTATTTAGTGGTAATTGCAAAGGTCCTGCACATTGTTGTTTGGCGACTTTTCCACCAACGCATCGATCCACCTTGTTGGTCAACCAATCTTTACACGCAACGGCTTCCAACTGCAAAAGTTGATCTAAATAATCGTAAAATTTAGATGTGTCATACGTGATTTCCGAATAATTTCTATGAATTGTTCGGTCGTTCATCACAGTTTTTGGTGAGCTTCCAAACATATCTTCCAATGCCAAATCCATTGGTTTATGCCCGTTGGTTTTGGATTGGAATGTAAAACGATGCGAACCCGTAACATTGCCAACGGTGTACATTGGTGAACGTTCTCTATCCGCAATTTTCTGCAACGTTTCCAAATGCTTTTCAGCAATAACCAACCCCATACGTTCTTGAGATTCGTTTCCGATTATTTCTTTATCTGAAAGTGTCGGATCTCCAACTGGCAATGCGTCCAAATCAATATGTCCGCCAGTGGCTTCGACCAATTCGCTCAAGCAATTTAAATGTCCGCCAGCACCATGATCGTGGATGGAAACAATATAATTTTCATCACTTTCAACCATGCCTCTAATGGCATTGGCAGCCCGTTTTTGCATTTCAGGATTCGATCGTTGCACGGCATTCATCGTGATGCCTGTGGAAAATTCGCCTGTATCAGCAGACGAAACAGCAGCGCCGCCCATACCGATTCGGTAATTGTCTCCACCGAGAAGCACAATTTTATCGCCTATTCTTGGAATATCCTTGATAGCTTGGTCAGCTTTTCCGTAACCAATGCCTCCGGCTTGCATGATGACTTTGTCGTAGCCCAGTTTCCGCTTCTCGACTCCGCTCGAAGTGACAGAATTTTGTTCATCATGTTCAAATGTCAATACAGAACCACAAATAAGTGGTTGGCCAAATTTGTTACCAAAGTCTGAAGCACCATTGGATGCTTTTATTAAAATATCCATTGGAGTTTGGTACAACCATGGACGCTCTGGCATGTTTTGTTCCCATGGCCTGTCCTCCTCTAAACGAGAATACGAAGTCATGTACACGGCCGTTCCTGCCAATGGCAAAGAACCTTTCCCTCCAGCCAATCGATCTCTAATTTCCCCACCTGAACCTGTTGCAGCTCCGTTAAAGGGTTCAACTGTTGTGGGAAAGTTGTGTGTTTCCGCTTTTAAGGAAATCACCGATTCAAAATCTTGCGTGTAATAAAAATCTGGTTTATCAGCTGTTTTTGGAGCAAATTGCTCAACTTTTGGGCCTTTTATAAAAGCTACATTATCTTTATATGCCGAAACAATATCGTTGGGATGTTGTCTTGAGGTTTCCTTGATTAATTTGAAAAGGGAAGTTGGTTTTTCTTCACCATCGATAACAAATGTGCCGTTAAAAATTTTATGTCGACAATGTTCGCTATTCACTTGAGAAAAACCAAAGACTTCAGAGTCCGTTAGTTTTCTTCCGATTTTTTTGGCCACATTTTCTAAATATTCAACTTCGTCATCGCTTAAAGAAAGACCTTCCTTCTGATTGTAAGCTGAAATGTTGTCAATATTCAATATGGCTTCCGGTTGAATATGGATGGTAAAGGACTCTTGATTCAAACCTTTATATTTTTCCGAAATCATCGGATCAAAATCTGTGAAATCTTCCGTTACCATTTCAAATTCCTCAATACGAATGATGTCTTCAATGCCCATGTTTTGAGTAATTTCAACAGCATTTGTGCTCCAAGGAGAGATCATGGCGGCTCGTGGCCCAATAAAAAAGGCATCAAGTGATGCCGTATGTATTTTAGGTTGGTTGCCAAATAACCAGACCAATTTAGAAATGGTTTCTGTGGATAATTCTTTTGTTGCTTGAACAGCAAAGACTTTACTGTTTTGGTTTCCGAAGAAATGAATCATTAGGTACGGGTTTGAATATTGATTTTAGAAAGTGCAAATTTAAAGTTTTTCCTCATATAATTTCTCCAAACCTTCAAGTTAATTTTGAAGTTATCAAACAATTCTAAACAAAAAAAAAGCGATTTCAAAGTGAAATCGCTCTAGTGTGTTCAGTAATAAAAAAAGCTTATTCTTTTATTATTCTTTTAGTAATCGTACCTTCATCAGAGGTCATTTTTAGCATGTATATTCCAGTATATAAAAATCCAACATCTACTTTACCATCCGTGGAATCGACATTGGTAGAGATTAATTTTTTACCTAATACATTGTAAATTTCGATTTTCAGGGGTTTATTGGTTCCAATCGTTAATGTATTTCCAGCGACAGGGTTAGGATAAATACTAATATTGTTAGCTTCCAAACTTGGCACTGAAAGAGCATTTCCCCATATATCCAATACGTATCCGGGATTGTCTACAAATGGATTTCTATTATTTTGATGTGTATATATGCTATTATTACGATCGATTTCTTTTTGAGACACAGGGTCATTAATATGCCAAGTATATAAAATATTTAAAAACGGATCTGCCAAAACCTTTGTCGAGCTTCCATCAAACATATCAAAACCTCCCCAAGCACTGATTTGAGTTTCATAACGCGTTACAAAATAAAAATAAATACGTGCAATATCTCCTTTGAATTCGTCTATAGGTTCAAATACAATTCCTGTGTAACCAGCGGAATAACCACTGTTTAGGTTATTGCCCAATTTTGACCCATTCATAGTAGGATTGGTAATTCCGCTTTGCGAAACCAAAGAATTAGCCACTCCATAAGGGTAGTTTGATCTAAAACCATTCACGCGTCCATCTGTTGGTATTACATGATGCGCATCGCCTCTCATTGGTGAATCCTGATTAAAAACAGATTGTGGAATAACATGTTCTTTATTATAGCAATCCCCTTCGCTGCTATAATTGCCACATTGGTTAGTTGGATAGGTGTAGTTATAAGGATCTGCAGAAGAAGGTCTTTCAGAATACATATCAAGAATTGTATTGTCATTCTCATAATAAGTATCACGATCACTTAATGCGTACAAATCATCTAGCGTACTATAACCTTGGTCTGTAGCTATTCGCTCGTTAGGTAAGCCATCGTTAACATCGTTGATGATTTTTCTTAATTGTGTTTTTAAAGTATAGCCAGAACCCGTAGCGGTATTGTAATATCCTGACGGAATTTGTGCCGATACAGAAAATGTAATAAATAAAGCAATTAGAATGTAGACGTGTTTCATATGTTGATATTTATTGTTTTTTAACGGTCTCCCGATATCTATGGGGAGCAATTCGCAAATCGTCCTTGAGGTTTGCATCGACTTTCCATTAAGGTTGTTTAATGTAATTAAAGGATTTTCTTTTTCAATAAGGCCATATAAAATCCGTCGTATCCAGATTGATGGGCCAGCACTTTTTTCTCTTTTACAAAGGTAAATTCTTTTCCGAATTCCGATGTTAAAAATGTCTCTACTTGAAGTTGATTTTCTGAAGGCAAAATAGAGCAGGTGGCATAGACCAATTGTCCGCCAGGTTTCACCATTCTTGAATACTGTTGCAAAATTTCCTGCTGCGTTTTTTTTATGTCTTCAATAAATTCTGGTTGCAGTTTCCATTTGGCATCTGGATTTCTTCTTAAAACTCCTAAACCAGAACACGGCGCATCAATCAATACCCTATCTGCCTTGTCGTAA
>JBGSXJ010000148.1:0-2094 GCA_041751535.1 Aquaticitalea sp. | reverse complement strand
AATCAAAATGGGTTGAAACACATATTGCACCACCCAAAAAGTTCCCATAAAATGCGATGCATTATTAAATGTATCTGCACTAAATACGGAAAGGACATTAATTGCAAAATGCTGTAATAAGAAAATCATTAGGAAGAATGCAGAAAGCGCCATAGCAAACTTTCTTCCAATCGAAGAATTAAAAATTCCACTCATCTTTTGAAGTTAGTTTATAATCCAGCAAAGATACGCCTCAAACGTTTGAATGCCAAAAAATACAATCAATAATGAGTATTTAGAATGATTTTAAGTTATTTCACAGCAAATGTGGTTTTTTCGGATCCAATTTGAATGCTATAGGTTCCTTTCGGAAGGTAAAACTTCTCATTTTTGGCTTTTGGAATTTCTAACGTTTTATGTTGTTTTAAGAACTCTTTGCGCCCTTTTTCAGACATAGTCAAATCATAGGAAGCCGAATTGAAACCTTTATCTGCATCCACCGAGAAACTTTGTAATTCGATATTTTTATCTGATAAAATTTTAATGGTTTGCTTACCAGAAGCACTAGCATAGAATGGGATGTCAATGGAAGGTTCAATGGGTTTTGACCAAGAACCAAAACTGTCACCCCAACGTGATGAGAAGTTAATGTCTTTGGGGTTAAAAACGGTAATTTCTTTGTCCATGTTTTCAACATTCATGCTTTGTAAAGCTTCAATATTGGTTAGATAAATACTTCTTCCGTGAGTTCCCAACAATAAATCGTTTGCTTTTGGTTGTATAACCATATCATGAATAGCGACCGTTGGCAATCCGGTGCTAAATGCTTGCCATAAAGCGCCACCATCAAAAGATACATAAGCACCATTATCGGTGCCGACAAATAGCAGATTTTCGTTATTAGGGTCTTCACGAATTACATTTACTGGCGATGCTGGGATGTTGTTACTGATGCTTTTCCAGGTTTGTCCGTAATCATCGCTCTTGTACACATACGCTTCAAAATTATCCCAACGGTAACCATTCAAAGTGAGATACACGCGCTCTTTTTTATGTTGGGACGCCACAATACGGCTCACCCATAAGTCTTGTGGCAAGGTTGATGAGATATCTGTCCAACTGCCACCTGCATCTTTGGTGATGTGTACCAAACCGTCGTCACTTCCAGTATAAATCAGACCAAATGTGAATGGTGACTCACTTATTGAAGTCAGGGTTCCATAGGCTACATTTCCTATTTTGCCTCCTTTTGTCAAATCCTCACTTATGGCGGTCCACTCAGTCCCTTGGTTCATAGAGCGCATTAATTTATTGCCTCCTAAATACAATATATCTTGATTATGGGAAGACAATAAAATAGGTGTTTGCCAATTAAAACGATATGGGTTTTCTCCCAATTCATGTTTTGGTTGGATGTAAGTTTGTTTGTCGTTTTCTCTATCGAGTCTGTAATAATTCCCAAATTGAAAACCTGTATAAACAATATTCGAATTTCTACTATCTATTTGAACTTGCATGCCATCGCCTCCCATAATTCTTTCCCATGGATACTGACCGCTTTGATGCCAACTTACATCTTGACGTGCATTATGAGGACCTACCCAAACACCGTTGTCTTGAGTTCCACCATAGACATTATATGGTTTTTCATTATCTACATTAATGGCATAAAATTGTCCAACCGCAGTCGAATTGTTTTTGATCCAGTTCTCGCCATCGTCATAGGTAATGTTCACACCACCATCGTTTCCATTAATCAAATGTTTTGGATTATTGGGATTGATCCAAAGGGCGTGATGGTCAACATGGACATTTTCAGCATCTATGGAGGTGAATGTTTTGCCACCATCTTTTGATTTTAAAATTGGAACACCATATACATAGATGTGATCCTGATTGCTGGGAGACACATAAATATGACCAAAATAGTAGCCGTAACTATAATATAAGTCATCAATGTAACCTTCATGTGTTTTAGCCCAGGTAACTCCACTATCTGTACTTTTATAAATTTCGGCACCTATCACAGGTGTATTGAACAATTGCGAATTGGCATCTTCAAGGTATCTTGCCAAATCAATCGGTTTTACAATACCACTCCGTACCATTTGCTTG
>JBGSXJ010000147.1:0-2735 GCA_041751535.1 Aquaticitalea sp. | reverse complement strand
GTTTAAAATGATGGAAGCTCAAAAAGCGTATTTGGGAGCTATCGATGCGACCCCTCGTTATGATATATTTTTGTATTTGGCCGATGCAAGCCCAGAAGCCCCTAAAGGTTTCGGAGCGCTTGAACATCACAAAGCAACAGTGGTGGTATTGCCAGAAGCAATGCCTCTGGAAGCTTTGGAGGACGCAATGGTTGATGTGGTGTCCCATGAGTTTTTTCATATAGTTACACCGTTATCTGTGCATTCTGAAGACGTTCACTATTTTGATTATATCAACCCAACCTTCTCAAAGCATTTGTGGATGTATGAAGGTGTTACCGAGTATTTTGCGCAGCACTTTCAAGTTTATGAAGGATTGGTCACATCTGATGAATTCTATGCGCAACTCATGGAAAAAATCTCATCCTCCCAATCGTTTGATGATAGCATGAGCTTCACTTTAATGAGTGAAAATATTTTGGATGAACCCTATGCAAAAAACTATATCAATGTCTATTCAAAAGGGTCCCTGATCGGAATGTGTATCGATATTTTAATGAGGGAAGAAAGCAATGGTCAACGCAGTATGTTGTCGCTTATGAAAGAATTGACAGCTAAATATGGAGTTGAGAAGCCTTTTAAAGATGACGATTTGATACAGGAAATTTCTGCAATGACCTATCCATCGGTTGCGAATTTTTTGCAAACTCACGTAGTAGGCACCACACCAATAGAATACACAGTGTTTTTTAACAAGGTTGGTCTTAAAATGGGTGAAGCTAAAGTGGAAACCACCTATATCCAAAATGGAAATGGATTTATTTTTGATGGAGACCGTGAAAAAATGACTTTATCCTTTTCTGATGGGGTTACTGATAACAGTTTTTGGAATGAACAAGGTGTTTTGCCAGGAGACGTGATCAAGGAAGTAGGCGGTACGGCCTTAACTCTGCAAAATGCACAAGTACTTATAGGAGGCATGTATCAATGGCAACCTGGACAGGATTATGAAATTAAAATTGAGCGTGATGGAAAGGAAATAGTTTTCAAAGGAAAGCTAACTCAAGCCTATACCACAAGCCAGAGTTTGATGGAGGACGAAAATGCAACTCCACAACAAATAACGCTTCGTAAAGCTTGGTTAAAAGGTTAGTTCTATCTATTTATAAATTATATGAAGAAACTGTCTCATTTGCCAAAATGAGGCGGTTTTTTTTTAATATGTTGAATTTCTCCACCTAATTGAAAACTAATTAACGAATGCCGAATGATGTTTTAAAAATCAAGCTCAGCCTTTAAATTATTTCAGTACACAAGCATTTTTTTATATTTCATATTGTACTTTGTACTTTGTACTTCGTACTTGGGATTTCGAATTTTTATTATTTAGGAGGTCTTATCTTTTTAGTGTGAAATGCCCTTTGTACTCCTTCCCATTGCCGCGTTTTATGACAAACCAATAATCATTGGTGGGCATGTTTTGACCATTGTATATGCCGTCCCAACCTCTGTCATCACCTTTGAATGTGGATAACATTTTTCCATACCTGTCAAAAATGCTGATTTCTAGATTGGGTTCAAATTGTGCACCCTGAATCTGCCAATATTCATTGGTTCCATCGCCGTTAGGGGTGAAAAATTGCATGTAATTTAAAAGATAGACTTGCTCCGTAACCACGCCGCAACCATTTTTGTCTCTCACATATACCGTGTATTCGCCTGTTTGGAGATTGTCAAAATTTGCTTCCGGTTGATAGTTGATGCCATCCAATGAATATTCATAATCACCGAATCCTGAAACGTTTACAGTAATGGAGTTGTTGACGGCTGCAAAATCGACAAGCGTTAGCGTTTCTATGGTGGCTAAACCGGACACGTATACCGTAAAGGTTTTTGTGGCATCACAATAAAAATCACCGTAGTTTTCTGATGCGGTAACGGTATAGGTTCCAGAGCTATTGATAGTTATAAATCGCGTGGTTTCACCAGTGGACCACAGATAGCTGCTATATCCAGGATTGGCTGATAAGGTTGCAATGTCCCCATCGCAAACACTGATCGTTTCGTCTGGACCCAAATGTGGATAAGGGCCAACGATCAGTTGGAAGGATGTGGTTTCATAACAGACATTCAAGGTGTTATGAATGACCCTGACATAGATTGTTTGTGGACTGCCTAAGGACTCATAGCTTTGTGGAAGGGGATAGTTGCCCGAATCGGCATCGCCTTGGGTTAGGTGATAGGTAATGGTAAAATTGTTTGGATTTTGACCTCCCAATAGTATTGCATCCTGTTGCGATAAATCAAAGAGACCTTGGTTGTTGCCAATGTCACTGCAGCGCACCAAGTCAGAAGGGGTGAAAATATTCACCACTGGCAATATGTCCTCCAAATTGATCGTGATCTGTTCAATACTTCCACAGGCATCTTCTACTTTAATAGTATAAGATCCAGGACTTAAGTTAGTGAATATATTATTGCTACCATTGTCCAAAGTTATGGGTGTCACAATTGAAAATTGATAGGGTTCCACGCCTACCACATCGACCAAAACATCTGAAGGGCCTGAGCCGCCTTCACAATTAAGGTTGTAAACACCTTTGATGATCAAATCATTGGATATTTCAAATTCTGCAAAGATATCGTAACAGCGTTGACCTGGATTCGGATTGTTAAAGGGTTGAAACGATTTTATCAACCTGAAAGTTCCAATGAGGAATATATTGTAGATGGTTTGCTCATTTTCAATTTTGATG
>JBGSXJ010000146.1:0-26879 GCA_041751535.1 Aquaticitalea sp. | reverse complement strand
GATTGGGAAAAAGATATGCTCTTCCGCATTGCTGGAGGATTGTATTATCAACCACCTTTTTACAGGGAATTACGTGATTCTTCAGGAATTGTTAGACCTAATGTAAAAGCGCAAAAATCGGTTCATATTGTACTGGGCAACGAATATAGTTTTAAGATGTGGGACCGACCTTTTAAACTGGTTTCCGAAGCCTATTATAAAAGCATGACCGATGTAAATCCATATACGCTCGAAAATGTTCGTATTCGCTATAGGGCAACCAACAATGCCGAAGCCTATGCATACGGATTGGATCTGCGCCTCAATGGCGAGTTTGTTCCGGGCACCGAATCATGGTTTAGCTTTGGTTATCTTAAAACCGAAGAGAATATTGAAGATAGAGGTTTTATAGCACGCCCGACCGATCAACGATTAAAATTCGGTGTGTTGTTTCAAGATTATGTGCCGACCATTCCAGATCTAAAAATGTATTTAAATTTGGTTTATAACACAGGAGTTCCTGGAGGTTCCCCAAGTTACGCCGATCCCTACCAATATCAAAATCGATTGCGGGATTACAAACGTGCCGATTTGGGAATCAGTTATGTTGTAGTGGATCAAAATAAAGACTACAATGCAAGATGGAAAGGTAGTTTTAAGGAATTGACGTTAGGTTTTGAAATTTTTAACATGTTTGATGTTCAAAATTCCATCACCAATACGTGGGTTCGGGATGTATATAGCAAACGTCAGTATGCCATTCCAAATTATTTGAGTCCGAGGGTGTTTAATGTTCGCATGTCAATGAAATTCTAACTAGGAAAAACTATTCCTTGGCAAGTTTCATCAATAAAGCTTTTGTGGCCAGGATACCATCTTCCTCATTCAACGAATCTCCTTCATATTCTACTCCAATAAAGCCATTAAATCCTGAAGATTTAATAATATTGAGCATTCTGTCATAATCGATGGTTGTTTCGTAACCTTCCTTATTGAAGGCATACGACTTGGCACTGACACCTTTGGCATAAGGCATCAATTGCGCAATTCCTTTGTAACGGTCATAGTTTTCAATACAATCACCAGACCATCGTTCACCGCCTTCACGTTTGACACAGAAATTACCAAAATCAGTTAAGGCACCACAATTTTCCATGTTCACGGAAGCTAGAACATCGACTAGCAGGTCTGCATCCGAAGAGAAACCTCCATGATTTTCAACAATAACGTTGAGCTGTTTTGTTTTGGCATAAGTAGATAGTTCCTTTAAGGCAATAACGGAATTTTTATGCCAAACAGCCGTATCTACGGTGTCTCCAAAAAGATTCACACGAACGGAGGCGCATCCCAAAACTTCTGCCGCATCTATCCACATTTTATGATCTTCAATGGCTTTGTTACGCAGGATTGTGTCACTCACTACCAAATCAAATGGGCTATCAATCATAATTAGGACATTCTGAATTTGATAATCCTCACTGCGCTGTTTTAAGGTTTTAGCCAAACGCTCCAGACTTTCTCTCTCATTGCCTTCTTCCAACGGATAAAGTTGGCTGACATATTCTACACCTTCAAAACCCAGTTCCTTTGCTTTTTTGCCAAAATCCAAATTGGAAAGTCTACCTTCCTGGATGGTTCTATGCAGTGACCATTGTGCCAATGATAGTTTAAAAAAGGGTTGCTGATCGTTATATCCTAAAGTTTCGGTTGCTTTGATTTCTTGAGATTGGCTAGTAGGACATGTGATAAAGAATATCAAAATGCACATGAAAAATGGATACTTTCGTGAATTTTTCATGCTATGATTTATTGATGAATTCTTTGAGTACTCCCACAACATAATCCACTTCTTCCTTATTATTAAATTTACTGAACGAAAAGCGAACGGAAGGTTTTAATAAATCCTCGGAACTTAAAATCTGTGAAAGTACATGCGAGTTTTGACTGCTACCACTTTGACAGGCACTTCCTCTAGAGCAGGCAATTCCCTTGAGATCCAATTGAAATTGAAGCAAAGAAGCCTTTTCTGGAGCTAAAGGCAAACAGACATTCAACAACGTATACGTACTATGATCAACATCTTCACAATTCCCATTAAAAACAACTTTCGGAAGAGCTTTTTTTAAGGCCTTTATAAAATACAGTTTCAAACCGGAAATGTAACTCTGCTCTGATTCCAAATTATTATATGCTATTTTTAAAGCAGCTTCCATACCAACAATATTATGGATGGACTCCGTGCCTGCCCTATAACCTCGCTCCTGCTCACCGCCAAAAATGGACGCTTTTAAGCCACTGTTTTTTCTGATGAATACAAACCCGACACCTTTTGGACCATGAAACTTGTGGGCGCTAGCCGCCAAAAAATCCAACCCTATCTTCTGCAAATCAATTTCATAATGTCCAACGGATTGCACTGTATCACTATGAAACAAAGCATTGTTGGTTTTGCAAAGTTCGGCTACTTTTTGAAGATTCAATTTATTTCCAATCTCATTGTTGATATGCATCAAGCTCACCAATTTTTTATGGTGCGATTGCAATAATGTTTCCAAATTCTGGAGATTCACATTGCCGTTTTCATCCAAATCGACGTAAGAGACTTTAATTTCGTATTCCAACTCCAACTGTTGTACTGTATGCAAAACGGCATGATGCTCGATTCTGGAGGTAATAATTTCAAGAACTGCTAAATCCTTAACTGCACTTTGCAAAACCAAGTTATCTGCTTCCGTGCCACCCGATGTAAAAACAATTTCTGAAGCAGAACAATTCAAAATTGAGGCAATGGTTTTGCGTGATTGCTCAATCAACGATTTTGAGGATCGTCCGTAACTGTGACTGGATGACGCATTGCCATAGGTATGTTTCATCACCTCCAACATACGCTCGATGACCTCTTCGCGTATAGCAGTTGTAGCTGCATTATCAAAATATACCTGTTTGTTCATTATGTGTTTTGAAAGGTCAAAAATAGCACAAATAAATCACAACTTCCTACGTTATAAAGTCTCAAATGCCTTATTTTTGTTTTCAAATTGATTGGAATGAGAAAATTTATATATCTATTTTGTTTTGCACTTTTGGTCACCAATTGTAATGACGGCGACGTATTGGAAGTCGGTTTGGAATTTGATCAAACATTGACTTTATGCAATCAAAGCACAACAAGCTTTTTAGTGTATGACACCAAACTCGATCCTTTTGAGTCCTTGAGTTTATTATTTCCACGAAATGCTACAACAGAATTGATTTTCACTCCTTTGGAAACTCCTTTTGAGTCTAATTTTAATATCAATGGCTCCACGGTGAGATTTAATTATCGAACCTATAATGGCAATCCTGTAAATTTGCTCTGTCAATTGGTTCCTGACCCTACTACCAGTATTATTAATGACTATTCAGCCTCTTCTGGAAGGGTAGAAACCCGAACAACTTTTGAAGATGATGATGAGGATGGTATTCCAACAAGTGTGGAAGATTTAAACCTCGATGGTGATAACAATCCTGACACCAACCCTACGGATACCGATGGTGATGGTATCCCAGATTATAAAGATGCTGATGACGACAATGACAACATTCTTACCAAATTTGAAAACCATAATTATACAACTGCCAATGGTTTAGCCAATGCACAAGATTCTGACGGTGATGGTATCCCTGATTATTTAGACAATGACGATGATGGCGATGGCGTCTTGACACGTTATGAAGATGAAAATGCGGACAACAATCCGAGAAACGATTTTGACGAAGCTTCCGCAACACCAGACATACCTAGGTATTTGGATCCAACTGCCACACAGGTTTTTATAGTTGACACCTTAGTTCCAAATACGTTTAAGAGAAACTACGTCGTTAGATTTAACCTATTTGATATCGATTTGGACATATTGAGCACGGATGTTATTGAATTGGGAACTCTAGAATATTTCATCATATTTGAATAATTCGATTGGCATTTAGGAATTCTGAAAAATATAGACTTCCGTAGCTCCCAATCCATACTTCTGATAATCTGCAGCATAAAATTTGACGTTCTCATAACGCTTAAAAAGATATTCCAATTCTATTTTTAGCACACCTTCGCCCACGCCATGAATGAACACCACTTTTTGGATGCGGTTGCGAATGGCAAATTCCAATTGTCGCTTGGCGGTATCGAGTTGTAAGTTGAGCATTTCATAATTGCTCATGCGCTTGTCGTGTTGAGTCAATTGGTGAATGTGCAAATCGACTTCCATGCTTGTCTGATTGCGCTCCTTTGGTTTGACCTTTGGAATTTGCCGTCTTTTTGGTTGTTCTTTTTCTGAAATGACCGAATTAACAGATTGCCCTGCAAATAGTTCTGATTTTAAGGATGCTTTCGGGTTGATCTTGAGCAGTTCATTCGGCGCGAAATCCAGAACAAATCCATCTTCGGTTTCTATCGAGACCACATCTTTCATAATATTTGTTACAACGCCCGAAATCGCCTCATCCATAACCAAAACTGAATCGCCAATATTAAAACTCATCATTATTGTTTTTTGTATTCTCCCGATCGTGTTTACTCGGAATGTTTCGCGAGATGCGGTACACGCCCATCATCAAAATAAAAATACCTGCCACCAAAATATATTGATTTTGATGAGTGCCAGTTTCGGCATAAACGGCAATAAATCCGCCAACTATTATTAAAAAAAGATTGATTATTCGTGATAAATTCATCGTAGGTAAAACATTTTTATGTGGTATCGAAATTACGGTTTTCTTAATTAAAAACGAGATGATGGTAAATAAATTCTATTAAACTAGCTAGGATGTCTAGCATAGCAGCCAACTTTTTATACATTTGTAAACAAAAAACAATTAGAGATGTCTTCACTTGAAGATTTTATGTTACCTTGTTTAACCAAAAAAATATTTGGTATCGACTGCTTGGGCTGTGGCATGCAGCGCTCCGCATTACTTTTTGTCAAAGGTGATTTTTCTGCGGCTTTTTATATGTATCCGGCTATATTTACCTTGATTGTTCTATTTTTCTTTACCATATTGCACTTGATTTATAAATTCAAAAATGGGCACGCTGTTATTTTGGGTCTATTTATTACAAATATTATTATTATTTTAACCAACTATTTTTTAAAACATTTTATAACCTAATCAATTATGGAAAAAGAAAAACTACCAAATTCAACCCTCATTCTTATTTTAGGCATTGTATCCATAGTAGGATGTTGCTGTTACGGTATACCAGGCCTTATAAGTGGTATCATCGCTGTAATCTTGGCCAATAAAGCTACCAAAGTATATCAATTAGCTCCTGAAAATTATTCAGATTACGGTAATGTTAAGGCAGGAAAAATTATGGGTATAATCGGTATCGTAATGAGTATACTTTGTGTATTACTCCTTTTATGGGCGTTGGTTACATTTGGATGGGAAGCAATGCAAAACCCTGAATTGTTACAGGAACGTATGGAAGAAATGCAGGGTATGTAATAAAAAAAGAGCGAATTTCTAAACTGAAATTCGCTCTTTTTTTACTTTTGAAATTGTTTAAGCGTGTTGATAATAATTGACGTGCAATCCAACAACTGTTCTTTTGTCATCACCAAAGGCGGTGCAAAACGAATGATGTTGCCATGTGTTGGTTTTGCCAACAATCCATTGTCGCGAAGTGCCAAACAGATGTTCCATGCGGTGTCACTATCTTCACTGTCATTGATGACAATGGCGTTCAACAATCCTTTTCCCCTAACCAATTTTACAATTGAGCTATTTTGAATATATGTGTTCAATTCGCTTCGGAATAATTCTCCCAGAACAAAAGCATTCTCCGCCAGTTTTTCATCCTTTACCACTTGAAGCGCAGCAATTGCAACCGCAGCAGCTACCGGATTTCCACCGAATGTACTTCCATGCGTGCCAGGTTGAATCACTTTCATAATGGCATCGTTAGCCAAAACCGCACTTACAGGATATGCACCACCACTCAATGCCTTTCCTAAAATCAGTATATCAGGCTTTACTTCAGGTGTTCCTGAACAATTTTTATCAGAGCAAGAACAATTGCCACAGGTTGCCAATAAACGTCCAGTTCTGGCTATTCCTGTTTGAACTTCGTCCGCGATGAACAACACATTGTATTGTTCGCATAACGCTTTTGCTTTCAATAAATAATCATCACTTGGCACATAAACCCCTGCTTCACCTTGAATTGGCTCCACTAAAAATCCGGCAACATTTGGATTGTTTTTTAATGCAGCTTCCAAACTCGATAAATTGTTATATTCTATTTTGATGAAACCATCAGTAAAAGGCCCAAAATGTTTGCGCGCCACAGGATCGTTGGAAAATGATATAATCGTGGTGGTCCGACCGTGAAAATTGTTTTCGCAAACAATAATTTCAGCTTCCTTATTTTCAATTCCCTTGACTTCATAAGCCCATTTTCGACAGATTTTCAAAGCCGTTTCGACCGCTTCGGCACCTGTATTCATTGGCAATAATTTGTCAAAGCCGAAAAATTCACAAGCAAATTTTTCAAATTTTCCGAGCATATCATTGTGAAATGCTCTAGAGGTCAAAGCCAATGTTTTAGATTGTTCGATAAGTGCATTCACGATTTTTGGATGACAGTGTCCTTGATTGACCGCAGAATATGCCGAAAGAAAATCATAATATTTTTTACCTTCCACATCCCAAACATATACACCTTCGCCTTTTGTCAGTACAACTGGTAAGGGATGGTAATTGTGAGCTCCATATCGGTTTTCTAAATCTATTGCTTTTTGTGAAGTCAGTTGGTCCAAAACTTCCATAGTGTTTTAATTTTAAATTACATTTATGCAATTCCTTCTTCCGGAGAGAAATCATCCTATACTTGGAGTGGCTGCAAATTACTAAATCTATGCCTATTTTTCTCAATTTATTGCCATGTTTTTTGAGATATCATCATTATCAAAAAAAATATTGGCGAATGGGTCACTTAAGGCAAAAAGAAACTATTTTTGCCCTATGTCAAGAAAAACCGTTAAACAAATCTTCGAAAACGTAGAAGTTGTAGATGCTGGTGCCAAAGGAAAAACCATTGGAAAAGCACCAGATGGCCGAGTGATATTTCTATCAAATGCTGTTCCTGGAGATATTGTGGATGTCCAAACTTTAAAAAAGCGAAAAGCTTATTTTGAAGGGAAAGCCATCGCCTTTCATACCTATTCCGATAAACGTAAAGAGCCCAAATGTCAGCATTTTGGTAGCTGTGGTGGTTGCAAATGGCAAGATATGGGCTATGAGCACCAGTTATATTACAAGCAAAAAGAAGTTGAGAACAATTTAAGACGCATTGGTCATTTAGAGTTGCCAGAAACGATGCCTATTTTAGGTTCAGCCAATGACTATTTCTATAGAAACAAAATGGAATTTTCGTTTAGCGATAGCCGATGGTTGACCTTGGATGAAATAAAATCTGATACCGATTTTGGTGATAAAAATGCACTTGGATTTCATATTCCGGGAATGTGGGACAAAATTCTGGACATTAAAAAATGTTGGCTGCAGGAGGATCCTTCCAATGAGATCCGAAATGCGGTTAAGAAATTTGCCGTTAACAATAATCTCGAATTTTTCAACACACGAAACCAAACCGGATTTTTGCGAACCATGATGATCCGAACGTCATCCACTGGAGATGTGATGGTGATGGTTCAATTTTTTAAAGAAGATGAGGCGAATCGTGAGCTTCTGCTCAATTTTATTGCTGAAATATTTCCGCAGATAACGTCGCTGCAATATGTTATCAATAGCAAAGCCAATGATACTATTTACGATCAGGAGGTTATTTGCTATAAAGGACAAGATCATATTTTTGAAGAAATGGAAGGCTTGAAATTTAAAATCAATGCCAAATCCTTCTATCAGACCAATTCGCAACAGGCGTATGAACTATACAAGGTAACCCGCGATTTTGCAGATCTAAAAGGTGATGAACTCGTTTATGATTTATACACTGGGACAGGAACCATTGCACAGTTCATTGCCAAAAACGCAAAACGTGTGATTGGGGTTGAATCTGTTCCAGATGCCATTGCGGCCGCAAAAGAAAATGCACAATTAAATGGGATAGACAACGTTGAGTTTTATGTTGGCGACATGAAAAATATTTTTAACGATGATTTTATCCGTCAGCATGGCCATCCCGATGTAATCATTACCGATCCACCTCGTGATGGTATGCATAAAGATGTGGTGGAACAAATCTTGAACATCACACCAAACAAGGTTGTTTATGTAAGTTGCAACAGTGCCACACAAGCGCGCGATTTGCAATTGATGGATGCGATGTACAAGGTCATGAAAGTACAGCCTGTGGATATGTTTCCGCAAACGCATCATGTCGAAAATGTTGTACTTTTGGAAAAACGATCAATCAAATAATGATTTAAGCTTTGAGACAAAACCTTTTACAAAAAGTATTTATATTCACTTTCGTAATCATAGCCACTTGGAGCTGTGAGAAAGATGATATTTGTGCCACATCAACACCAACCACACCACATTTAATTATTTTGTTTAATGACATCAATGCGCCCGATGCCGCGAAAAATGCACGACGCTTGTCAGTGAGGGGATTTGATGCCAATAATGTGGAAATATCAGAACAAATAATCGCCAACATCGATACGGATTCCATTGCATTACCATTGCGATTTGAAGGAGAAACACCAACAACATCAAGATTTATATTGGAAAAAGATACCGACTTTTTTCTAGATGATGATCCATTAACAAATTCCAACATTGACATTATTACTGTCAATTACACACCAGAATTTGTCTATGTATCGCAAGCTTGTGGTTATAAAAGTATCTTTACCAACCTTTCCATATCTGTGGAACCTGATGCTGATAACTGGATATTTAATAGTGAAGTATTAAACATAACTGTAGAAAATGAAACACAAGCACACATCATACTGCGTCATTAGTTTTATGCTTTTGATGTTTGTGTCATTAACATCAGTTTCGCAAAATAACACGATCACAGAACAAGATACGATTACCTACAAGCAAAAATATGGTCTGCGTTTGGGTATCGATATTTCCAAGCCTATCCGTTCATTTTTAGATGAAGATTATACAGGATTGGAAATCAATGGCGATTACCGACTTACAAAGCGTATATATTTGGCAGGAGAGCTCGGCACAGAAGAGCTCACCAACACCACCGAATATTTGGATGTCACCACAAAAGGCAGTTATTTTAAAGCTGGCGTAGATTACAATTTTTATAGGAATTGGCTCGATATGGAAAACATGATTTATGGTGGTTTTCGTGTTGGGGTCAGCGCTTTTAGTCAAACACTGAATGGTTTTACGGTTTATAACACAGATCAATACTACGAAGCTCCCTTCACTTCTACCGAATCCCAGGAATTCAATGGGCTTTCTGCTATTTGGGCTGAAATGATCATAGGCATGAAAGTGGAAGTCCTCAACAATATTTATGTCGGATTGAATGCACAACTCAAAGGACGAATTACCGAAGACAAACCAGAAAATTTTGGCAATCTTTTCATTCCAGGATTCAATAAGGTATTTGACAGTGGTCGATTTGGAATTGGCTTTGGCTACAATGTCTCCTACCTCATTCCTATTTATAACAAGGACAAAAAAGTTGTATTGGGTCAAGAATAATTATTGGTTTAATAACAATCGATTCAACTTCTACCGGTGATCAGTCAAAATTTCTTACCTTTTGCATAGAAATTATTTTTTATGGATAAAGAGTCTATTGCCGATTTATTGGAAGAGAAAAATCAAGCACTTCTAACTTGGCTCGAAAATCAAGAGTCGGAAAAATGGGAACAAGGCCCTGAAGGAAAATGGACTACAGGACAACATGCACTTCATTTATTACAAAGTATCAAACCACTTAATGATGCTTTGAGCATGCCAAAATTCCTATTACGCTATAAATTTGGAAAAGCCAATCGTGAAGTCCGAAATTATGAAACCATTGTAAACCGCTACCAGGAAGGCTTGAAAGAAGCTCAAGGCATCACATTTAAGGGCTCGCGAAACATGAAAGTTCCTAATATCAATGAAAAAGAGTACATACTGACCCGTTTGCAGGTTGAAAATAAAAAACTGCAATACAAAACCAGAAAACTTTCTGATAAGAATTTAGACAATCTCGTACTTCCACATCCATTGATGGGAAAAATGCCTGTAAGGGAAATTATCATGTGGACAGCTTATCATATTGAACATCATACTAAGGCACTTCAAATGAATTATTAATAGAAGTTACAAATTCGTGCATCAATCGTCTATCCTTAAAAATCACTAACCATGAACTTAAAATTTTTCACTTTAGTAGTCCTTCTTTTGGTTGGCACATTGTCTGTTTTTTCACAACAAATCACAGGAAAAATCATTGATAGCAAAACAAAGGAGGCCATTCCTTTTTCTACCATACAGTTTGATGCATTTAATGGTGTCGTTAGCAATGCCGAAGGTTTTTACAATCTTTCGATTGATGGATTTGAGGATGCCAAAACATTCACAGTGTCTTGTTTGGGATATCTGACGCAAACTATAAGTTTTCAACAATTAAAATCTAAAAATTTTGTCATTTCATTGGATGAATCTGTCAATGAATTGAATACTGTTTATGTCACCAATACACGACCAAATGTCGATTCTATAATGAAAAGGGTTCAAGCCAATTTGAAACAAAACTATAATAGCGCACTTACAAAAAACAAGATCTTTTCTAGACAGACTCAATTTTTTAAACCTGATGATGTCGCTATAGAAATCGAAAAGTCATCTGGATTCAGCAAAAATCAGTTAAAGGAATCAAATAGACAACTGGATTCTTTGACAAGAAGTTTGGTGAACAGTCCGCCAAGCCAAGAGTTCACGGATATTCTTGGGGAGTTTTATAGTTTGAATGATGACACCAATAAACTTCAAGTCATCAAAGCCACTGAACTTTTGGATATCAAAAACAAAAATACATTTGACAACATGCAGAAGAAAGCTACCAATGTCATTTTAAAGCATCTCGATATCAACAAGACCTATAAATTAAAAAGCGGGTTGTTTAAACTTGAAGATTCACTGTCATTGAATGCCTCAAAGAAAAAAGATGAAGAAACAATTCCTGATTTAAACGGCGTCAAGCAAAGTGCCAATCAATTTATCAACCAACATCTCTTTGGCAGTTCGTCGCTTTTTGACTTTGTGACCGATACTTCTATATACGATTATACCATTGAAGATATTACTTATATGGACAGTAAACCCGTCTTTATCATTCATTTTGAACCTCGGAAAAATCGAGCAAAATATGCTGGAAATTTATATGTTGCAGAAGACGATTATGCGGTGTTGAAAGTCGATTACAAATTTGCAGAAGGTAAAAAAGGCACATCAGTCAATCTAAAATTTTTATTGGGAGTTAAATATTCCGAAAACGTCAACACCGGAACAGTTATTTACAAGAAAAATACAGCTACCAATTATTATTACCCATATTATATCAATCAGGAAATTGGTCGCTATGCTTATGTGCGTCGCCCTTTGAAGTTTATCGAAAATGGTGGCGACAAGGATAAAATTGCCTTTGATTTTAAAGTGGACGGCAATATCATTGAAAAAAGAGAGATATTGACCTTTTCGAACGAAGCGATTACAGAAGAAGCCTATAATGCCATGGCTGAAAGTAAAACTGTGGAATTCATAAAATTAAAACAATACGATCCTTCCATCTGGAAAGATTATACAGTTTTGGAACCTCTAGAGGAAATGAAACAATTCAAGGTCAGTGAATAAAACTGACATAGCGAAGCAACCTTTTTGATTTAATTACATCTAGAGACAAAGAGCTGTATGACCTTCCGTAAAATTGTACTCGCAATATTCATTGTTGGTTGCCAATCTATTTCAGCTCAAGACGATTCTCCTCGACCAGATATTAATAATGCTTATATTACTTTTGATAATTTTGCAGCGTTTCTTTTTGAAAGTCCACGGTATACATTCGGATATATAATGCCTATTCATAGACGATGGATGGTAGGACTTGATGTTGGATATGGTAACGATGTTATCATTCTATCTTATCGTGAGAAATCACTCTATATTGGAGATGATTATCAACTTTTTGAAGTGAGACCAAGAGTGTATTTTAAATTAAAACCTTCTTCAAAATTTCAGCCTTTTATATCTGTTGAATTTTTTTATATCAACCATAGTGATCATTTTGTAAACGATACAGAACAGTTAAAAGGGAATCGTTTCATCAGACTTGGTAATAATACTAATCAAATAGGCGCTTTTTCCTATGATAGTGCTGACTACATTAGGAATAAATCAGGAATCAACTTAAACATAGGTGTCTTTTTAACGTGGATAGATAATTTTGGAGTTAATTTTGATGTCGGATTGGGAATTCGTAATCGTTTTGTTAATTATGAAAATGTACAGAACCCGATGAGATTTAGGCCCGATGATATAGATAGTTTTGTAATACCTTCTATACGCTATCCAACAGGTACTGAAATAGGAGCAAATTTTTCCCTAAACGCGAAGATTTTCTATAAGTTTAATAAAAACTAATTTTAAGATTTTTGATTGCTAATTCTGCTAACTGCATTCTGCCGACTGAAGACTGCCGACTAAATCTAATTCATATACTTACCCTTCTTACTACCTTCATACATCACGTACTTAACCAAACGCGCTTCCAATTTGGCATTGACCAAATGGATTTTTCGGGATGGACGGAGGCCGACGTGCTTTAAAGCATCGAGATTGGAGGTGATAAACCAGGCATCGGTACCAGGATAGTTTTGTTTGAGCGTGTCCCCAATATTTTTATAGAATGATTCCATTTCTATGTCCAAACGCTCGCCATATGGAGGATTGAACACCATGTGCAGTTTCTCTTCGCCAGCTTTTTGGGTTTTAAAGAAGTCTTCATGACGTACCTCAATGAAGTCTTCCAATTGAGCGTTTTTGATGTTTTCTTTAGCTTTTGCAACAGCAGAAGGTGCTTTATCGTAACCAATGATTTTATGATGAAAATCACGCGTTTTACTCAATAAGGATTCTTCAATTTTTTCAAATAATTCCACATCCCAATCTTGCCAACGTTCAAAGGCGAATTCCTTTCGCATTAAGTTTGGAGGAATATTGCAGGCAATCATCGCGGCTTCACAAAGAATGGTACCACTACCACACATCGGATCCATAAAATCGGTCTGTCCATCCCATCCGGAGAGCATAATCAACCCAGCAGCGAGCACTTCATTGATGGGTGCAATATTGGTAGCGATCTTGTAACCACGTTTATGCAAGGAATCTCCAGACGCATCCAAAGAGATATTGCACATGTCCCTATCTATATGCACATTGACTTTGAGGTCGGGAAATTTGAGATCTACATTTGGACGTTCGCCAGTGGTGTCGCGGAATTTATCGACAATGGCATCTTTGGTTTTTTGGGCGATATACAATGAATGTGTAAACAGGGTTGAATGTACGGTTGCATCCACAGCCAAGGTTCCGGATGGTTTTAGATAGGCATCCCAATTCATTTTATAGAGTTGGTCATAGAGATCCTGTTCGTTTTTAACCTTGAAACTGTTGATGGGTTTTAGGATTTTTATTGCGGTACGCAATGCAAGATTGGCCTTGTACATAAAACCTTTATCACCCACAAAACTTACATTACGAATGCCTGTTTTGACATCGGTGGCACCAAGTTGTGTCAATTCTTTTGCAAGTAATTCTTCAAAGCCAAATAAGGTCTTGGCAACCATGTTAAAATTATTATCCATAATATTGCCCACGGAAGTGGGTATCTATTTACTTTAGATTGCAAAAATACAGTATTTTTGTCGCTTACTCTTAAAAACGTGATATTGGGTTAAGGATTGAGCAATTGTCGGAGCTCTTTTTTGCTAGCAATTTGCTATTAGGAAGACGAATGAAAATGGCAAAAAAAGCGACTTGCGAAAGCCTGGTGCTTGGAAGTTTTTACTGAAAAGCAAACCCCATAAGGATTTTTAAAAACAACCCGTTTTTGCGGGCAATAATATGAATAAAGACACTACACAATGGTACGCTTCGTGGTTTGACTCACCTTATTACCATATCTTGTACAAGGATAGAAACCATGCGGAGGCCCATCAGTTTATGGACAATTTGACGCAATACCTGAATTTGCCCGAAAAGGGAAAAATTCTGGATTTGGCTTGCGGCAAAGGTCGGCATTCGGTGTATCTCAATTCGTTGGGATATGATGTGACTGGTGTGGACTTATCTGAAAACAGTATTGCCTATGCCAAGCAGTATGAGAATGAAACGCTTCATTTTGAGGTGCATGATATGTGCAAACCTTATAATCAGGAGTTTGATGCGGTGTTCAACTTGTTTACCAGTTTTGGATATTTTGACAAGGAAGCGGATAATCTCAATACTATACTAGCCATAAAGGCGGATTTGAATGAATTCGGGTTTGGTGTCATTGACTTTATGAATTCTGATTATGTCATCGACAATTTGATAACTGAAGATATCAAAACGGTTAAGGGAATTGAGTTTCATCAAAAACGTTATGTGAGGGATGGTTACATCATAAAAAACATTGATTTTACGCATGAAGGCGAGAATTTTATCTTTCAGGAACGTGTAAAGGCCTTGACCTTAAAGGATTTTGAAGCACTTTTTGAAGAGGCAGGTGTGTACTTATTGGATGTTTTTGGGGATTATAAGCTGAAAAAGTTTCACAAAAACACTTCTGAACGTCTGGTCATGATTTTTAAATAATTGGTATGTTTGTTTTATGATTAACTATTTACTACCCATTTTGGCCGTAATTTTTGGAGTCGGCCTGGCATTTCACTTTAAGAGTAAAAAAAATATGTCCACAAAACTGTTACTACCGTTTAGTGGTGCATTTTTATTGGCCTTGACCCTATTCGATTTGCTTCCGGAAGTATATGAGCACCTTGAAGGAAAACAAACTGGCCTTTTTATTATGGGAGGAATTTTGATTCAGGTCATTCTGGAATTTTTCTCGAAAGGTGCTGAACATGGTCACATACATATTCACAAGCACGAGACTCTTTTCCCTTGGGCATTATTCATCAGTTTGTGCATCCATAGTTTTTTGGAAGGTTTTCCCATTCATCAGCATAACGACATGGTTTATGGAGTGCTGATTCATAAAATCCCAATTGCGGCGCTTATTACGACGTATCTACTGCAATCAAGTTTTAGCAAGCAGCAAATTGTGGGCTTTTTAATTGTGTTTGCCTGTATGACGCCTTTGGGGACATTGATTTCCAATACTGTGGATCTCGTTGAAGGCTATGTGTATTTTATAAATGCCATTGTGATTGGTATCTTTTTTCATATTTCAACCATCATTTTATTTGAAAGTAGTGAAAACCACAAATTCAACCTCACAAAATTGATAGTTATTGTGTTGGGTGTAATTGTGGCTTATATTATTTAAGAGATGAGATTCTAAAATCTAGACTCTAAATAACGATTTATGTTGAACAGCATCTGAATATTAATGTGATTAAATGATTTTCCTTCTTAAAGGGAATAAAGTATGTTTTCAAAAGAAGAATCGAGAAAATTAAGGGAAGACTTTTGGATCAGTTTTGGAAAATCGTTTCCGACGAAATGGATTTTGTACGATACCAAAATTAAAGGCATGTCATTTAAATTTCATTTCGACACCAAAAGTGCCATGGTTGCGCTTGATCTTGAAGATGATCTGGAAAACCGCATTAAATATTGGGAAAAGCTGCAATCCTTAAACTCCATCATTAAAGACGATTATCTTCCTGAAGCCGTATTTAAAGAAGAATACTTTCTAGACAATGGCAAGGAAATCTCCCGTATGTATGTGCTTTTAGAGCAGAAAGTTTCCATTCATAATAAGAATTCTTGGCGAGACGTCATGGTCTTCTTTAATGACCATATGAAAAGTTTTGAAGCCTTTTTTGAAGACTATAAAGATTTTTTGGATGCCTAAATATCCCATCCTCGTTTTTTGGTTTTAGACGTCATCAATTATCAATTGATAGTTTTACCATTTGCTATTCTTTATTTATTTGTCGTTATTGTAAAAAAGAAAACATTTATGATCATAGACGTCCATACACATATCAACAACTATCACGAAGACCGGGTTGCTTCGGTTAACGATTCTTTGAATCTGTTGACGGAAACCATGCAAAAAAACAACGTAGATTATGCGTTGGTGCTATCCTCATACAAAGTGAACGAACACCGACCTAGCACTAAAAAAGTAGTTGAGGCCATAAGCAATCGGGATAATTTGGGTGTTGTAGCAGGGATTAGCTATTTGCATTATGATCATCGCGATTTGCGCGAAATCAGTGAATATCTCGAGGCTGGACTCATCAAAGGTCTTAAATTCTATCCTGGCTACGAACCTTTTTATCCAAATGATAACCGATTAAAAGTGGTATATGATATGGCCATTGAATATGATGTCCCTGTAATGTTTCATTCGGGAGACACCTATGCGCCTACTGGAAAAATCAAATTTTCGCATCCCATTCATATCGATGATTTGGCAGTGGATTATCCAGAAATGAAAATCGTCATTTGCCATGTGGGAAACCCATGGATCAGGGATTGTATGGAAGTGGTTTATAAAAACCAAAATGTACATGCGGATATTTCTGGTTTGGTATTGGGTGATTTTTCTGAAAAGTTTGAGCGCTTCATGAAAAAGGAAATTGAAGAAATGATCACCTACGCTGGTGACCCTGAATATTTGCTTTATGGCACAGATTGGCCAATATCCAACATGAGTTCCTATCTCAAATTCATGAAGCAATTAGATCTACCGGACGACAAAAAGGAACTTATCATGTGGAAAAATGCTGCAAACTTGTTTAAAATTGATGTCAGTAAATTAAAGTAATAGTTCAATTTGAATTGACCGAATTCTTGAATAAACGCTTCTAAAACTAATCCATCGGATACAAGAAATAGTGCTCTAAATTAAATTTTAGAGTCTTACCATCTGTCAATTCATAAGTCAAGAACACTTGTCCCCAATGTTTGCCATCACTAAAATTTGCGACCAACCATTTGTGGTTCAATAAGCGAATACTGTTGATAAGCATTTTTCCTTTGGTCATGGACACGTAAGGTACAATTGGGTGATCATCGCCTTGGTAATCGTTGAGTTTATAAAGTTCGTCTTTTATAAATGGAATCAACTCTAGTGAATTATATCCTTGATCCTCAAAATAATCGAGCGCCTCATCGTCATACTCCAAATCAAACAATTTAAGTTCCATAGCTTGATCCTGCATTCCCATGATCGAATCTTTAAGTTTATCAACACGTGCTTCACTTTTGGTTATTTGCTCTTCATAATTCTCCAAAATATGCTTGGCATTGACGTACTGAAAAATAACCAGTAATACCGTGAATATAAAAAGGTACATAAAAATTCTATTCTTCATTTAATCTATAGTGTTAGTTGTAAGTTGTCATAAGCCACAAACACGTTATCTGGCAATAGATTTTGTATTTCTTCATGGAATCCAAAGATGTGGCTAATATGAGTTAAATAGGCTTTTTCGGGTTGTACGATTTCAATAAGTTGCAATGCTTCCTCCAAGTTAAAATGTGAAATGTGCGATTCCTTTCGAAGTGCATTTACCACCAAAACTTTCAGGCCTTTCAACTTCTCGATTTCTTCATCGTCAATTGACTTCATATCTGTTAAATATGCAAAATCTTTAAACCGGAAGCCAAAAACCTGTAACTTATAATGAAATCCATTGATGGGGATGATTTCCATATTTCCCAATTTGAAGGGCTTGTTTTCAATTTCAAAACAAGTCACTCCTGGTGCTCCAGCATATTTATTTTTGGTTTCAAAAATATAATCGAAACGTCTTTTAAAAGCTTTTATCACCCTTTCGTGCGCGTACAATGGAATATCGCCCTGTTTGAAATAAAATGGCCGAATATCATCCAAACCAGCCGTATGATCAGCATGTTCGTGTGTAAAAATAATACCATCGATTTTATTGCAACCAACATTCAGCATTTGTTGTCTAAAATCCGGTCCGCAATCCACAATATAGACATACGAATCCCATTCTACCATAATGGAAACCCGTAGTCGTTTGTCCTTTTGATCTTTGCTCAAACATACTGGGTGAGTACTTCCTATTACTGGGACTCCCTGTGATGTGCCTGTGCCTAAAAACGTAATCTTCAAGTGTGTTAAGTTTAAAACAAAAGTAGGTTTATTTTTTTGTATCAGTAAGCAAATTAATACCTTTGTGTTGTTTTACATCAAAGCTACACTATGGAAATTGCCCTAAAAGGAGATAGAGAATTTGAAGATATTCCATCGCTTAAAACCAAAGCACTTCGAATCAATTTAAATGAAAATGTTTACGGGACCTTTGCCGAGATTGGCGCAGGGCAAGAAACTGTACGTCAGTTTTTTAGAGCAGGAGGCGCTTCAGGAACCATTGCAAAGGCAATGTCGGCTTATGATAAGGATTTTAGTGATGCCATTTATGGAATGGAAGAAGATGGCCGTTATGTGACCGAAGCCCGTTTGAGAAAGATGTTGGCGCATGAAATCAATTTAATTGAAGAGCGCATCACAAGGGACAAACATCCAAATAAAATGTTTTTTGCGTTTGCCAATACCGTAACCACCATCGATTTTGCTAAACAATACAAAGGACATGGTTGGGTTGGCATAAAGTATCAGATAGAGCCTGATCAAGAATACAATGACATCGTTCTTCACCTCCGTTTCAAGGAAAACGATGCGCGTTTACAGCAGGAAACACTCGGTATTCTTGGTACCAATCTTATTTATGGTGCCTTTTATAAACACAATGAACCAAGGAAATTGTTGCGTTATTTATACGATCATCTCGACAAAGATCAAATTGAGATTGATACCATTAATTTTACAGGACCAGCTTTTAAAGATATTGACAACCGACTAATGAGCTTGCAATTGGTTAAAAACAATATGACCGATGCCGTAATGTTTGCACCTGATGGCAATAACGTGCTGCCAGCCAGAGTGCTCTATAAAAAGAATATCTTGGCTTTGCGCGGTAGTTTTAGACCTGTTACCAAAGTCAATATTGATATGTATCAAAAGTCCTATGACATGTTCGTCAAGGAAAACAAGGTAGATGTTGAAAATACTCAAGTGGTTTTTGAAATTACTTTATCCAATTTAAGAGCAGAAGGCGAAATCGACGAACAGGATTTCATGGACAGGGCAAAACTTCTATGTTCATTGGGCCACACCGTTTTGATTTCCAACTTTCAGGAATATTACAAACTGGTGGAATATTTTTCTCAATATTCAAAAAGCAGAATGGGCTTGGCAATGGGTGTCAACAATCTGGTCGACATCTTTGATGAAAAATACTACCGTCATTTGAGCGGTGGCATATTAGAAGCCTTTGGTAAGTTGTTCTTTAAGGATTTGCGAGTTTATCTGTATCCAATGGTCAATGAAGATGGTACTATTACCAATAGTGAAAATCTCAAAGTTCATCCACGGATGAAGGAATTGTACAAATTCTTTAAGTATAATGGCAAAGTCGTTGACATTACAGATTTTGATCCTAAAATTTTATCCATTTTCTCCAGAACTGTTCTAAAAGCCATTTCGGAGGGCAAATCAGGATGGGAAAGCATGCTTCCTGAAGGTGTTTCAAAAATCATTAAGGAAAAAAGCTTGTTTGGTTATGAAGCTGAAGAAGTCATGCACGAGGAATGATCTTCTTTATATAAATACGCTTAAACCACGTACAGAAAAATCATCAAATAATGGCAAATTGCGCCTCCGAGCACAAATAAATGCCAGATGACATGATTGTAAGGAATCTTTTCAAAAGCATAAAACACAATTCCAATGGTATAAGAAGCGCCTCCTGCAAACAAAAAGGCCACGCCATTGCTACCAATTAACTTATAAAGATTGGAAAAGTCAAACACAATCAGCCAGCCCATTGCTAGATAAAGCAATGTGGAAAACACTTCAAATTTTCCAGTGAAAAATAGTTTGAGTATCAATCCAAACCCAGCAATCGCCCAAACCACCCAAAACAATTGCCAACCCAAACTATCGGAAAGACCTATCAATGTTACAGGGGTATAAGTTCCAGCAATCAATACATAGATGCTGACGTGATCAATAATCCTAAAATAATGTTTCCGCCGCTCACCTTTGACCGAATGATATAAAGTTGAAGCAGTAAAAAGAAGTATGATAGAAAATCCATAAAGAATAACGCTGAATAAACTCCATTCAGATTGAGGATTTGTATAACTTATAAGCAATACCAACCCAGCAATTCCCAACAATGCACCCAAACCATGAGTCCAGGCATTAAGTTGTTCTTCCAATGCCGACTGTTGGCGCTTCATTTATTTTTCGGAAGTTTTGGCAGCCCATTTATCCTTCAGGTCATAGTAATCGATCGGAAAGGCAGGATCTTGTCGTTCCAATTTCCCAGATTGAAAAGCACGCAGTAGAATATCTTCAATCATAAAATCTTCAGCGACGTTTCCTGGGTCAAATTCCCGTTTGAGGGAAATGTCAAAAAGTTTTGCTGTATTATTGAACCAAAATGCACGCCATCCGCTTCTCAACTCCTTGATCAAATCAAATGTGGTGTTTCCTGTTTGTCTATGAATTAATTTTACCAAAATCTGACCTTCTGTTCTACTCATTTTTTTGAGTTCGGCAGAGAATTCGTCTTCTATATAGCGTTGAATGATTTTTGAATATTGGCGCTGTTCACTTTTGCGCTTCAAAGTTGCAATACGAGAATTGAGCTCGACCAGTCGTTCGGCAGCAAGCTTTGCATATGGATACACTTTTAAGGTTTTTCGTCTTAAAATCAAATAACGGATGCGCTCTTCCTTTGAGGCAAATTTATGTTTGCCCAATAAATAAACTTCCTTCAATTGAATCACTGAAACCGCAACAGAATCGCCATCAATAAAATAATATTCCACAGCAGTTGAATCTTGCACTACTGGCACTATTTGCCCAAACATAAGGAAAGGAAATACAAATAAAATATATGTGAATCTGTTCATCGTATCGTTGGCCTCTAAAATCGTTCCAAAGCGTTCGTAAAATTAAGAATTTACATATTCAATAACCTTAAAATAGTATTAATATTATTAATTTAGCGTAAAATTTTTATAATGGCAAAAAAGAGCGTTTTAGACAAAAAATCAATTGACTTTTTAGAACAATATTTAAACAATGCGTCACCTACAGGCTACGAATGGACAGGGCAAAAATTGTGGATGGATTATCTCAAACCCTATGTCGATGAGTTTTTTACAGATACCTATGGAACCGCTGTTGCAGTCATCAATCCGAAAGCAAAATACAAAGTAGTTATTGAAGGCCATGCCGACGAAATCTCTTGGTATGTCAACTATATTTCAGATAACGGACTTATTTACGTCATTCGAAATGGTGGTAGCGACCATCAAATAGCACCAAGCAAAATCGTAAATATCCATACCAAAAACGGCATCGTAAAAGGCGTATTTGGGTGGCCAGCAATTCATACGCGAAACAAGGAAAAAGAAGAAGCACCAAAACCTGATAATATTTTTATCGATTGTGGATGCAAGACCAAAAAAGATGTTGAAGCTTTGGGCGTTCATGTTGGCTGCGTCATTACATACCCCGATGAATTCCATATTTTGAACAAAGACAAATTTGTCTGCCGTGCCCTCGACAATCGTATGGGCGGATTCATGATCTCACAGGTCGCTCGATTGCTTCATGAGAACAAGAAAAAACTCCCGTTTGGATTGTATATTACCAATTCGGTACAGGAAGAAATAGGTTTGCGCGGCGCGGAAATGATTGCAGAACGCATCCAACCAAATGTTGCCATTGTCACAGATGTAACACACGATACCACCACACCAATGATAGATCGAAAAAAGGAAGGTTTATTGGAAATGGGAGAAGGACCCGTTATTGCTTACGCTCCGGCAGTACAACAAAAACTGCGTGATTTAATTACCGATACCGCTGAAAAGAACAAGATTCCGTTTCAGCGATCTGCCTTATCGCGTGCCACCGGAACTGATACAGATGCCTTTGCTTATAGCGGTGCTGGTGTAGCGAGTGCTTTGATTTCACTGCCATTGCGTTACATGCACACGACTGTTGAAATGGTTCATAGAGATGATGTTGAAAATGTCATTCGATTGATTTACGAAACGCTTCTAAACATTAAAGGAGATGAAACCTTTAGTTATTTTGATTGATGCCTGAAGAAATTATAGACATACTCACCAAAGAAGGAACACCGACAGGAAAAAGCTGTTTGAAATCTGAAATCCACGCTAAAGGGTATTATCACAATACGGCACATATTTGGTTTTACACCAAAAATGGCGAGATTCTTTTGGCCCAAAGAGCTGCCAACAAAACACTGCATCCATTGTTATGGGATGTTTCTGTGGCAGGCCATGTAGATTCAGGTGAATCCATAGAACAAGGAGCCATTAGGGAAATTCAAGAGGAAATTGGTCTTACAATTACAACAAATGATTTGCATAAAATTGGTGTTTTCGAATGTTTTCAATCCTATTCCAACGGAATTGTCGACAACGAATTCCATAATACCTACCTGGTAGAATTAAAATCGCACATAAGCCAACTCACACCTCAAGAAGACGAAGTTGAAGCGCTGAAATTGGTTACTATTGAAGAATTCGATAAGATTATAGATTACATAGGACAGGATCATCATTTGGTTGCCAGCAATAAAAACTATTATCAGCAGGTGCTGGATGCCATCATAAAACGATTAAAGAAGTTGTAAATAATGAGTTTGTTCCTCCTCGCAATAGCGCCGGTATTTATAGTCATTATGTTCATATACATTAAAGACAAATACGAAAAAGAACCATGGCGCCTGTTGTTGATCAATTTTTTTCTGGGTGCTATCGTAAGTATTATCATTACCACATTGTTATATGTTATAATTGATATCCCACTACCGTTAAGAGATCTAACCAGCGTTTTTGAACAGTTCATAAAAGCATTTTTTGTTGTTGGGCTTACCGAGGAATTCAGCAAGTACATTATCGTGAGATATTATGCGCAACCACACGACGATTTCAATGAACCCTATGATGGAATTATTTATGCCGTGATGGTGTCCATGGGTTTTGCGGCCACAGAGAACCTTATGTATGTTTTTCAGGGAGGCATGGAAACGGCACTTATCAGAGCAGTGACCGCTATCCCTGCGCACGCGACTTTTGCTATATTAATGGGCTATTTTATGGGAAAAGCGAAGTTTTCCAACAATCGAATTGGATTAAATCTCATTGGGTTATTCCTTGCAGCCTTGTTCCATGGTGCCTACGATTTTTTCCTTTTCATCGATTTCATTCCGGGTATTTGGATTGGTGCATTTATTTCACTGTTTATTGGAATCATTTTAGCTCGAAAAGCGATTATTCGTCATCAGATCAATTCTCATTTCAATATTGAAACAGAAGTGGAAAGCGAAAATCTAGATATATAAATTGAGATTTTTTTAACTAATTTAGTCGTCATGAAGAACACTATAGCTGAAAGAATTGCCGATTTTTTAAAGGCCTTCCCTCCTTTTGATCAACTCCCAAAAAAGGACCTGATAATGCTTTCGAGCGAAGTTACTATTTCCTATCTCGAAAGAGAAAAGCCAGTGTATCAATCTGGGGACTTGCTCCATGATAAATTTTACATCATTAACAAAGGTGCAATCGCCCTAAAAAAAGAAGTCAATTCCAAATTGCAAACCGTCGACAGGTTTGATGAAGGCGATATCTTTGGACTACGACCTCTTTTTGCAAGTGAGAATTATGAAATAAGCGCTATTACAGAAGAGGAAACCATTCTTTATGGAATTCCTTTGTCCATCTTTAAACCCCTGATTACAAAAAACAAAGAGACTGTCAATTTCCTGATTGAGAGTTTTGCGTCCAACACCGAGAATCCATTTTCCAAAGATCTTCACGGAAGTTTTAATTCAGACCCCTTGGAAACCTTAACCTTTTCAAAAGAACTATTCGAACTTCAATCCGTCCGATATACTAAAAAAGTTATCACGGCACAATCCAAAACAAAAATTAAGGACATTGCCTTGCTCATGAGCCAAAATAAAATTGGTTCGGTAATAATAGAAAATAATGACCTTCCCATTGGGATTGTGACCGATAAAGATTTGCGCAACAAAGTCATTACTGGCCTCTATGGAATAGAAGATGCTGTTGAGAAAATAATGAACTCTCCGGTTTTATGCTACCCAAAAGATCTATCAATAAGTCAGGCACAACTTACCATGATGAAGCACAATGTGAGCCATCTATGTATAACAGCTGATGGAACGCCGAATTCAAAAATCATTGGTATTATCGCACAACATGATCTAACCGTTATGAAAGGTAGTAATCCTTCTGTTTTGATGAAGGCCATAAAACGTTCAAAATCAACAAAAGAGCTTAAGCACATCCGAAAACAAATCATGCTTCTTTTGAATGGTTTTATGCAACAAAATATTCCTTTGACGCAAACCAGCAAAATTATTTTTGAGTTGAATGATGCCACTATTAAGCGTGTTATTGAACGCTGTATTGTAAAAATGGAGCAAGAACCACCTGTTAAATTCGCTTGGATGTCAGTTGGAAGTCAAGGCAGAAAAGAGCAACTTCTGCACACTGACCAGGACAATGCCATAGTTTTTGAAACAGTTGATAATGAGCGTAAGGAAGTAGTTAGAGATTACTTTTTGACCCTTGCAAAAAAGGTGAATAAACGATTGGACGCCATTGGATTTGATTTTTGCCCAGCAGATATGATGGCCAAAAATCCAAAATGGTGTTTAACCTTGGACGAATGGAAAGAGCAATTTTCACAATGGACGACCAATACAGGCGATGACGAAATTTTGTTGTGTTCCATTTTTTTAGATTATGATATTACCTATGGCGATGCTTCGCTTACAAGCGAACTATCTGATCATATTTTTAAAATCACCAAGAACAACGAACTATTTTTTTCAAAACTTGGAGCAAGTGCACTTCGAAGTGCATCACCTCTTGGGTTCTTCCGTCAGTTTTTGGTTGAACAAGATGGTGAATACAAAGATTTTTTCGACCTTAAAAAACGTGCCATTATGCCTATTGTGGATGCCGGGAGGTTATTGGCGTTGTATTATCAGGTTAAGAACATTAACAATACTGCACATCGCTTTGAGAAAATGGCCGAATTATTTCCAGAAGATGATGAATTCTATCTTTCCTGCTCCTATGCCACAAAAGCACTTCTCAAATTTAGGATCAGGCAAGGACTCCTTCACAATGATAGCGGACGTTTTATAGAATTGGCAGCACTGACTAAAGAAGAAAAAATGAAATTAAAACGCTGTTTTAAAACCATTTCCAGACTTCAGGAAGTTATCAAATTAAAGTTTAATGTAACAAACTTCTTGTAATGGATTGGCCTTTCAAAAAAAAGACATATCCCGAATATTGGAAATCCTATGAAGGTCATTTTGATAATAAAAAGGCCATCACTTTAGAGCATTCACGATTTGTTATATTGGATACTGAAACAACGGGTTTTGATTACATACTGGATAGGCTCTTATCCATTGGAGCTGTATCGATTTCAAAAAATGAGATTGCCGTAGCAGATGCATTTGAGATTTACATTAAACAAGAACGATTCAATCCTGATACAGTGCAAATACATGGCATTGTTAAGAATTCAAAAGTACATTGTTTGACGGAAGAACAGGCTATTATTCAGTTTCTGGACTATATCAGGGATGCCGTCCTGGTTGCACATCACGCCGTATTTGATATAAAGATGATCAATAGTGCTTTGGAGCGATTAGATCTTCCAAAATTGAAAAACAAAGTAGTGGATACGATGGATTTATACGCGAAGACTCGAATCAAATCAAACTTTATCAGCCAGAATAAGAGTTATTCACTGGATGAAATCGCCGAAACCTACTCAATTAATCTTGCCGACAGGCACACTGCTGCAGGCGATGCACTAATTACAGCATTGATATTTCTCAAAACAACATCCATACTCAACAAATCCAAAACATTAAAATTAGAAGCGTTCGTACTTCCCAGAAATAGATTTTAAAACCTCTTATGAAATTCGTAACTTTTCAGACATTTAAAATACACCCATGAGCACAAATTACAATCTATCTATAAACAATGATATGGAGCTCGATCTTTCAGCACAAGACGTTAAAAACCTTGATGCTGTAAAGGTTGCTGACACCAAATACCATATTTTGTTGAATAATGATTCCTATGAAGCCGAAATTACATACCGTAATTTCAGTAAACGACAATATAAAGTAAAGATTAATTCAAACTCCTATAACGTTCATATTTTCAATCCATTGGATGCTCTTATAAAAAAATTAGGTTTTGAGGTTGGTGCATCAAAACAAATCAATGAAATCAAAGCACCGATGCCAGGGTTGATTCTCGATATTAACATAAAGATAGGTCAAGAAGTTAAAGAAAATGAACCACTTCTTATTCTCGAAGCCATGAAAATGGAAAACGTCATTGTATCTCCAAGAGCTGGAATTATTAAATCCGTGGCCGTGGAAAAAGGAAATGCAGTTGATAAAAACCAATTGTTGATTGAATTTGAATAGAATTGAACCAAAGACGTCGATTGAAAACTAACTTATGAAAAAAATTCTTATAGCCAATCGTGGCGAAATAGCCATCAGGGTCATGAAAACTGCCAAAAAGATGGGTATCAAAACAGTGGC
>JBGSXJ010000145.1:0-10312 GCA_041751535.1 Aquaticitalea sp. | reverse complement strand
TATTTTGTGGACGAGCAGCGTTTTGGACCTTATGCACTTTGGCATCACAAACATTTCATCAGAGCCATTGATGGTGGCGTGGAGATGGAAGATATCATTGATTATAAAGTCCCTTTTGGATTTTTGGGCCAGTTGGTCCATCCGATATTGGTAAAGCCAAAATTGGAGGAAATATTTAATTACCGAACTAAAAAATTGGAGGAACTGTTTGGCATATACAACCCTTCCATTTCATAAACCTTTTTCTGATTTGAAACACCCAATCAATATATTCTGGTTTAGGCGCGATTTAAGACTCGATGACAACGTCGGATTTTATGAAGCCCTAAAGGCAGAATATCCTGTAATGCCAATTTTCATATTTGATTCAGAAATTTTGGATGCTCTTCCAAAAAATGATGCCCGCGTCACATTCATTTTTGAAACACTTCAAAACATGAGAAAGATATTACAAGACGATAGGGAAAGCAGTTTAGCAATTTACCATGGAAAACCAACGGATATATTTAAACAGCTCATTAAAGAGTATGATATCGACACCGTTTTCACCAATCGGGATTATGAACCTTATGCCAAAGAACGCGATTCGGAAATAGAACACTTACTTTCCAGGAAAGACATCCAATTCAAAACGTTTAAAGACCAAGTCATTTTTGAAAGAAATGAGGTTGTAAAGAATGATGGTGATCCGTATGTGGTTTACACACCTTATATGAAAACATGGAAGGAGAAATTCAAAACCATTGAATTAGAGATTTTCTATACGAATGCCTATCTCGATAATCTGGTAAAAAACACTAGGCTACCCAACATGTCATTATCTGATATTGGTTTTAAGAAATCTTCGCAAGAAATCGCTGCATATGAGGTCACTCCAACGTTAATTCAAGATTACGAAAAATCAAGGAATTTCCCTGCCAAAGATGCCACCTCAAGACTAGGACCACATTTGCGATTTGGAACCGTCAGCATTCGTAAAATGATGAAAAAAGCAACTGCTGAAAAGAATGAAATATTCTGGCAAGAATTGATTTGGCGTGAATTTTTTATGCAGATTCTTTGGCATTTTCCTCATACAGTCGACAAAAGTTTTAAAGCAAAATACGACCGGATTGAATGGCGAAATAATGAAAATGAATTTAAACTATGGTGTGAAGGCAACACTGGCTATCCGTTGGTGGATGCTGGAATGAGAGAACTGAATGCAACCGGATTTATGCACAACAGGGTACGGATGCTCGTAGGAAGCTTTTTATGCAAACATTTGCTCATCGATTGGCGTTGGGGCGAAGCCTATTTTGCCGAAAAACTGCATGATTACGAACTGTCAAGCAATATCGGTAATTGGCAATGGGTGGCTGGTTCCGGAGTGGATGCAGCACCTTATTTTAGGATCTTTAACCCTACTACCCAAATAGAAAAGTTTGACAAGGATTTAAAATACATCTCCAAATGGGTTCCTGAATTTCAGGAATTGACCTATCCACAACCCATTGTCGATCATAAAGAGGCTCGTGAAAGGTGTTTGAATACTTATAAGAGAGCGTTAAGTTAACTAATTAAGTATTGGGTGTCGGTTCTCGGTTGTGGGTTGTCTGTTGTCTGTTGTCGGTTGTTTGTTCTTGGCTTTAGGCTTTAAGCTGTAGGCTTTAGGACTCTACACTCTACAAACCACTAACCTCTAACCACTACCCTCTTTTTAAAGTCTTGGCTCTAGTCTCTAATGTCTTAATACTTGATACGTGATACTTGATACTTGATACTTGATACTTTGTACTTCGTACTTCGTACTTTAATATCTAACTCACTCGTGTGATCTTCGCTCCAATCGCTTTCAAACGTTCGTCGATTCGCTCGTAGCCTCTATCTATCTGTTCTATATTATGAATGGTGGATGTTCCTTTTGCAGACAATGCCGCAATCAATAAGGAAACACCTGCCCTGATATCTGGAGAGGTCATGGTCGTTGCTTTTAGCATCGATTTAAAATCGTGGCCTATAACTGTCGCTCTATGCGGATCGCATAAAATGATTTTGGCGCCCATATCAATCAATTTATCTACGAAGAACAAACGGCTTTCAAACATTTTTTGGTGGATCAATACACTACCTCTAGCTTGTGTAGCTACTACCAAAATAATACTCAATAAATCTGGTGTAAAACCTGGCCAAGGTGCATCTGCAATGGTTAGAATCGATCCATCGATGTAATTTTGTATCTCATACCCATCTTTATGGGCAGGAATATGAATGTCGTCGCCTTTCCGTTCAACGGTAATGCCTAATTTTCTAAAAACATTTGGAATTTGTCCCAAATCATCCCAACTTACATTCGTAATGGTCAATTCGCTTTTGGTCATGGCGGCAAGTCCAATCCAGCTGCCTATTTCTATCATATCTGGCAACATGGTGTGCTCTGTGCCACCTAAATCGTCCACACCTTCTATAATCAACATATTGGAACCAATACCTGTGATTTTGGCACCCATTCGATTCAACATTTTACAGAGTTGTTGCAAATAGGGTTCGCAGGCTGCATTGTAAATTGTGGTGGTGCCTTTTGCCAATACGGCTGCCATCACAATATTTGCTGTTCCCGTTACCGAGGCTTCATCGAGCAGCATATATGCGCCTTTTAGACGTTTGGCTTCGACACCATAAAAGTGGTCTTCACGATTGTAGCGGAATTTTGCTCCGAGATTTATAAAGCCTTCAAAATGGGTATCCAATCTTCGTCGTCCGATTTTATCACCTCCGGGTTTTGGTATATAACCCTTACCAAATCGTGCCAAAAGTGGGCCAACAATCATAATGGAACCTCTCAAACCTTTTCCGTCTTCTTTAAATTCAGCCGATTCCAAATAGGCCATGTTCACCTCGTCTGCTTTAAACGTATAAGAACCTGGAGATAATTTGGTGGTTTTCACCCCAAGTTTACCAAGCAAGGTAATGAGTTTATTGACATCGATGATATCGGGAATATTGTGTATGGTTACAGGTTCTGGAGTGAGCAATACGGCACAAAGGATCTGTAATGCTTCGTTTTTTGCCCCTTGAGGTTTAATACTTCCTTTAAGTTTATGACCTCCTTCAATTATAAATGTAGACATGAATCGTTAGTAGCGTTTGCGTGGACGGTTAGAATTTGTATTGTTTTTTTTGTGATGCGATTTCTTCGGATTGTTATTATTTGAGGTAAATTTCTTTTTGGTGCGCATCAAACTGGTCACATCCGACAGATCTTCATCGGCTTCCTTAAGATTGATTTTTCCTCCAGACAATTCACTTAAATGCTTAAAAATGACATCATCTTCAACGGTATCTTTGTTCCAATTGAGGAAGCATTTTTTCATGTGGTTGGCAATGGTGAAGATCAAAGCTTCCTTTAAATCTCCATCTTCCCAGGTATTGGCAACGTCGATCATGGTCTTGATGTTATTGCCATAAAATCTGTATTTTGGATGGTTTTGAGGATACTTCAAGCTATCAGGGCGTGCGTATAATTCTTCCCTTGATGGCGTTGGATACGGGGAATCCACATCCAAATCAAAATCTGCCATAATAAAGAGTTGATCCCAAAGTTTGTGTTGAAAATCGGGAACATCCCGCAAGTGGGGCTGCAAATTTCCCATGACGGAAATAATGGCTTTGGCAACTTTATTGCGTTCTTCCTTTGTAGGCTGTTCTTTGGCGTACTGAATCATTTTTTGCATATGCCTGCCATACTCCGGAATAATCAAATGTTCACGCTCGGTATTGTATTCTAAATCGTCTATTGTCAAAATATAAATATGTGTAGTGTTATTACTGTGTACACGTAGCAATTGAGTACGCCTGCAAAATACAAAAAAAATAATAGAGTTGTTGAGGGTAGGGAAAATAAATCGTGGTTGTTGTCTGTTTTCTGTTGTGGGTTGTGGTGTTGTTTGTTGTGGTGTTGTTTGTTGTGGTGTTGTTCGTTGTGGAGTTGTTCGTTGTGGAGTTGTTTGTTGTGGAGTTGTTCGTTGTGGAGTTGTTTGTTGTTGAGTTGATAGTTGTGAGATGTACGATTTAGTTTGCCCTTCGACAAGCAAAGTGTGACAGTGATTTGGTTTGTCTGTTGGTTTTAGGCTCTTGGCTTTAGGCTCTTGGCTTTAGGCTTTAGGCTTTAGGCTGATGGCTGATGGCTGATGGCTGATAGCTGAAGGCATATGGCTGATGGCTTATGGCTGATGACTGTTTTTCTCTATTCTCTATTCTCTATTTTCTATTTTCTCATATCTAATCCCTCATGCCTCATGCCTTATACCTCATTTCTATTCCCTTATTTGAAGTTTTCGTTTTACCCCGACCCTAAAGGGAGAAGAGAAATTTGATTGCTTATGGCTTATTTCTGAAGGCTGATGACTGAAGACTGAAGACTATTTTTTTTTGTCTCTTCTCTATTCTCTATTTTCTATTCTCTAAAACTAACCTCTAACCACTACCCTCTAATCCCAAAATGGATTCAGATGTTGTTACAGGGAGATGACGCCTTCCACTTTTTCAGCGACTTCTTTGTATTTTTCAATGACTGCTTCTGGGTTTTTCATGGTGACGTTTACGGAAACACTGGTATAGGTTCCTTTTTTGGATTCGGTGGTAGTGATCACTGCGCCAACATTATCAAATAATGATTCTATTTGGTTTATTTTGGCCTTGTCGGAAGTTACTATGAATTTATATAGATACTCCGATGGCCAAAGTGAGGTATCGTACAGTTGTTCCTTTAATTTTTTGTAGAATTCTTCAGGGTTTTGATGTGCACTCATAACAATATTAATAATATGCAAAGATACATTTTACTTTACATTTTTTAGTTCCTATTAAAATTACGATTTTTGCTACTAAAACCTTGCCAAATTGAATACAACAAAAATTGTCATAACAGGTGGTCCAGGCACTGGAAAGTCGTCCATCATCAACGAACTAAAAAAACGAGGACATATCTGCTTTGATGAAATCTCACGGCAGGTGACCTTGGATGCCCGAAAAAAGGGCATTGAGCAATTGTTTTTAACCGAGCCGTTGTTATTTAGCGAATTGCTTCTAAAAGGACGGTTGAAACAGTTTTATGAGGCAGATGATTATGAAGGTGCCAACATCTTTCTGGATAGGGGCCTTCCGGACGTTTTGGCATATATGGACTATTTCAATACGGATTATCCTATCCATTTTGTAGACACTTGCCAGAACAAGCGGTATGACCATGTGTTTGTCTTGGCACCTTGGCATGACATTTTTATAAGTGATAGCGAGCGTTACGAAAATTTTGAACAAGCAGAACTCATCCACATGCATTTATTGAATTCCTATAAAAACTTCGATTATGATTTGATGGATGTGCCGTTTGAAAGTATCGAAAAACGTACGGATTTTATTTTAGATGCTTTAAATTTATAGCATGCAGCAGCCTCTCGATGTTTTAGAACGCTATTGGAACCACACGTCTTTTAGGCCTATGCAGGAAGACATCATCAATGCCGTGCTTCAAAATGAAGATACCTTTGCATTATTGCCTACGGGTGGCGGAAAATCCATTTGCTTCCAGATCCCTGCGCTTATCAAAGATGGGATATGCATTGTGGTATCCCCACTTATTGCCTTGATGAAGGACCAAGTGAATAATCTGAATGCAAAAGGCATCAAGGCACTGGCCATTACTAGTGGTATTTCTTTTTCTGATCTCGATACGCTTTTGGACAATTGTATTTATGGCAATTACAAATTTTTATATCTCTCGCCAGAACGCCTGCAACAAGATCTTGTAAAGGACCGCATTCAGCAAATGAATGTGAATTTGATAGCCGTGGACGAAGCACATTGCATAAGTCAATGGGGAAACGATTTTAGGCCCGCATATAAAAACATCAACATTTTAAGGCAGTTGCAACCTACTGTGAATGTTATTGCTTTGACCGCAACTGCAAAACCCAATGTCGTAAAGGATATCATCGCCGAATTGGATTTTATAGACCCGAAGATCTTCAAGGCATCTTTTTCACGTCCCAACATTGCTTATATGGTCTTGGAAACGGATGATAAGCATTATAAAATTGAACAAATACTGAAAAAGCATAAAGGCTCCTCCATTATATATGCGAGAACACGCAGGTTGACACAAGAAATCCATTCCTTTTTAACGTCGAAAGGCTTTTCGAGTCTCTATTATCATGGCGGGATCAGTTCAAAAGATAAACAAGAGCATTTACAGGCTTGGACCAACAATCAAAAGGAGATTATGGTTGCGACAACGGCCTTTGGGATGGGCATTGACAAAGCCGATGTCAAAAACATTATTCATGTCAATTTGCCCGAAAGTCTCGAAAGTTATTATCAAGAATCTGGCCGTGCAGGACGTAATGGGGAAAAGGCATATGCCGTGATTCTTAAAGGCCATTCGGATGAGGAGACTTTAAAAAATCAATTTTTGAAAGTGTTGCCATCGGTGGAACTATTAAAACAAATGTACCGAAAGCTGTGCAACTATTTTCAGATCTCATATGGGGAAGGTGAGCTGACGGTGCATCAATTTAACTTCAATGATTTTTGTTCGGTATACGATTTCAATACGTCCGTCACCTTCAATGCGCTTCAAATTTTAGATAGAAACAGTGTCATTTCGTTGACACAACAATTCAATTATCAGGCAAAATTGCAATTTTTAATCAGCAATCAAGAATTATTTAGGTATCTGGAGACCCATAAAAACGCCAATGTCCTTGTAAAATCCATTATGAGAACCTATGGAGGTATTTTTGAAAACTCACTCAAGATCGATTTAAACCTTGTTTGTGGCAAAGCTTCCATGGATGAGACATCAGTCCTTAATGTGTTGAACCAACTGCATAAAGATGATATTGTGGATTTTCAATTTTCAAATACCGATTCAGAACTCACTTTTTTAGTGCCGCGAGAAGATGACAAAACCATCAACCGGATTTCCAAACATGTAGAGCAACAAATCGAATTAAAAGAACAACAGATACAAGCTGTAATTGATTATATCAGTAATACAACCGTTTGCAAGAACAAACAACTTCTGCACTACTTTGGGGAAGTCATACAAACAGATTGCGGTATTTGCTCGGTGTGCGTTTTAAAAAGCAAATCGGCACAAAGCGTGGGTACCAAATCCATAACACAGCACATTATCCTTCAATTAGAAAACAAACCCTTAACTTCTAGGGTCATTATTGAACATCTGGATTATGATGCGGCCCTAATTCTATCCACCTTAAAACAGATGGTCGAACATAACATTTTGGAAGTCACCGCAAGCAACGCATATAAAATAAAACATACATGAACAAAAAATTAAGAATCGTTTTTATGGGCACCCCAGGATTTGCGGTTGCAACCTTAAAAGCATTGATAGAAAATGACTATGAGGTGGTTGGAGTGATCACGGCTCCAGACAAACCAGCGGGTCGAGGCCAAATATTGCACGAGTCGGATGTCAAAACATATGCACGCACCCAAAATTTAAACATACTTCAACCTACCAATCTCAAGGACGAACACTTTATATCGGAGTTGCAAATGCTACAAGCCAACCTTCAAATCGTTGTGGCCTTTAGGATGTTGCCTGAAGTTGTATGGAGCATGCCAGAATTTGGCACCTTCAATTTACACGCTTCCCTCCTGCCCGATTATCGGGGTGCTGCTCCCATACATTGGGCCATCATCAATGGCGAAACAAAAACCGGCGTGACCACTTTTTTTATAGATGAAAAAATAGATACAGGCGCGATGATCCTGCAACAAGAAGTTGCTATCAACGAGGATGAGACCATTGGAACGCTGCATGATACCTTGATGGACGTAGGAAGTCAACTTGTTATTGATACCGTAAAATTAATAGAAAGCGGGAACGTCTCCACGGTTCTTCAACCCACATCAAATGTGGAAAAAACAGCACATAAGCTCAACAAGGACAACTGCAAAATAGATTGGAATGCCTCCATGGACAGCATTTATAACAAAATAAGAGGTTTAAACCCGTTTCCATCGGCTTGGTGTTATTTGGAAAATGAGAAGGAGACCCTTGTTGTGAAACTTTTTGAGGTTGAAAAGACTTCTGGAGTGCATACAAAACCCAGCGGAAGCTTGGAAGTTACGAAACATTACATAAAAGTCGCTGTTAAAGATGGTTATATAAGCATTCATGAAATACAACTACCTGGAAAACGCAAAATGGATGTCAAATCACTTTTAAATGGATATCATTTTTCAAAAGACTCAAAAATGCTGTAAACCCTTGTTAACACTGATATTTTGAAAAATCGGATAAAATGCATTGTCTTTATTAACAAATGCGCAAAGTTATCAACAAATAATTGTATTTCCCTTGCTATTACTTGCATAGGTGAATAATCCGTATAAATTTGTAGAAGGATTTGACACCATTGTTAGAACCAAAAAATTTTTAATAATCAAAAACTTTAACTTTATGAACAAAACAGATTTAATCAACAGCATGGCAGAACACGCAGGGATCACCAAAGCGGCTGCAAAAAAAGCTTTGGACGCTTTTTTAACGGACGTCGAAGGATCATTGAAAAAAGGAAATAGAGTATCTCTAGTAGGATTTGGATCTTGGTCAGTATCTAAAAGATCTGCAAGAGAAGGAAGAAACCCACAAACTGGCAAAACTATAAAAATCAAAGCTAAAAACGTAGTGAAGTTTAAAGCTGGTTCTGATTTAGCAAAATCTGTAAACTAATATAGATTTTAAGTCACCTTAAAGCCCGCCTAATGATAGGTGGGCTTTTTCTTTTTAAAGGTAAATCAACAAAATATTGGATTTTTGATAATTTTTTTTTAGATTTAATATAAAATCATCCAGTCTATGATTACCATTAAGCCCAAAAAAGGTCACCTTCTCATCGCAGAGCCCTCGATTATAGGCGACAGTTCATTCAATCGCTCCGTAATTTTATTGGCAGATTATAACGAAGAAGGCTCTGTAGGATTTATTCTCAACAAACCTTTGGAATATACCTTGACCGACCTCGTGCCAAATACCGCCGCTTCATTCAAAGTCTACAACGGCGGACCCGTGGAGCAAGATAATTTGTATTTTATTCATAAAGTACCTGAATTGATTCCTGAGAGTATTGAGATTTCCCTTGGAATTTTTTGGGGTGGTGATTTTGACATTGCTTTAGAAATGATCAACATCGGTAAAATCACAGATTCTGATATTCGTTTCTTTTTAGGGTATTCGGGTTGGGAACCGATGCAACTTGAAAAAGAGTTGGAATCCAATTCTTGGGTTGTTTCAGAAAATATATATGAAAAAACGCTGATTGAAAAAAGTAATGATGCGTTTTGGAAAGAAAAAATGATCGAATTGGGTGGTGATTATTCCATTTGGTCCAATGCTCCAGAAAATCCGAGTTACAACTAGCCCAACCGAATCTTTACATTTAGCTTATCAATAAGTGTTTTTGCCACTTTATGACCGTACTCCTTCTTTCGATAGGCAGAAATAGGTTGAATCCCCACAATCACATTCGTCACAAACAATTCATCGGCCTTTTGAAGTTCAAATGGAGAGATGGACGCTTCCACAAGCTCATATCCTTCCATAGAACCAATCAGTTCTATGATCTGTTTTCTCATAATTCCTTTAAGGCATCCGTCCAATAAAGGCGGTGTTTTGATGACCTTATCTTTTACCATAAACAAATTCCCGTTGAGTGCCTCGACAATGCTTTTGTTGGTGTTTAGCAACAAGCAATTATCAAATCTGTTTTCATCAGCATAGATACTGCCCACTATGTTGATGATCTTGTTATTGGTTTTTAAGGTGGAAAGCAAACCAGGCGCCACAAAAAAATCCTTGAACAGATCAATCGTATATGGAGAATCGTTTAATTGATAGATATCGGCATCCAAAGCCTCCACAACGATGTTGTAGTCTATGGCATTGGTGTTTGGAAGGTACTTTCCACCCTCACTCCTGTGTACGTTGAAGCGAACCCTTGCATTGGAAGTTGAAAGGTCATTGGCATCTAGCGTGTTTCGGATTTCACGCTCTAAAAATTCCATGGTAAAGGTCATGGGAATTTCCATCCGTAGGATTCGCATGGAGGCCATTAACCTAAAATAGTGATCTTCCCAATATAACAGCTTTCCATTCACGACCTTTAAGGTTTCGAACAGGGCGTCACCATATTTATACCCGCGATTGTCTATGGATAGGGTTGCATTTGTGTCTGGTAGAAGTGTTCCGTTGCTATTGATCATAAAAAAAGTCTCGATGGTTTTAAAATCGAGACAAAGATAT
>JBGSXJ010000144.1:0-12800 GCA_041751535.1 Aquaticitalea sp. | reverse complement strand
TTTTTTGATGCCATTGGAGACATTATCCTGTTTTTCTTTAAGGTATTTGCAAAGTTCATTGGAATATTCTTGATGATTATTGGAGCAGGAACGCTCATTGCATTGATTATTGCATTGTTTTCGGTAGGTATCGCTGATGCTGTTCACATTCCTGGTTTTGACTATTTTGACGCGGCCAATGCAGCCAATATACCGGTATGGCTTATGTCCTTATTGTTATTTTTTGCCATAGGAATTCCATTTTTCTTCCTCTTTTATCTCGGATTGAAAATTTTGGTAAATAATCTAAAGTCCATCGGAAACATTGCCAAATTCTCATTGTTGGGATTATGGTTACTGGCAATAATCGGCTTGGTAGTGGTAGGTGTTAAACAAGCTAGTGAATACGCCGAAGAAGCAAGCATCATTCAAAAGGAACAAATAAGCATCACATCTGAAGACACGCTTTTTGTGAGCATGCGCAGCAATTCTGCTTATAGCAAACAATTTGGAAGACATAGCAACGATCTTAAACCGATCTATGACGAGAACGACCGCAAAATGCTTTACAGCACTGATGTCAGGCTTATTTTAAAATCCACTAACGATTCTGTGGCATCCATAAGTATTGATAAGAATTCGAGAGGATCAAACTATCAGAATGCCAAACAAAGAGCTGGAAAAATCAATTACGGTTACACACTCAAAGGAAATAAATTGGAATTAGATGGTTTTTTAACCACTGCTTTTGAGAATAAGTTTCGCGATCAACAAATAGAAGTCACTTTGTTTATTCCAGAAGGGACTGTAATGTTTGTTGATGAAAATACGAATTCATTCCACAGAAATTACCATTACAGTTTTAGTTCACGCAATGGCAATTATGAGGAAAGAACCACCATTACCAACAATAGCGACATGCTGAAAAATGGTATGGAAGGACATTATCTCAAAATCATAAACAATGAGATTGAATGTCTGGATTGTCCTGACGACAGCTTTAAGGTCAAAGTGGATTTAAATGATAAAGATTCTGAATTTAAACTTGATGAGAATGGCATACGAATCAAAAACGACAGTAATTCTATAGACATCAATAAAGATGGGATAAAATCTGAAAGTGAATCGGTACGGGTAAAAATCGGCACCAAAGGCATTGAAATCACATCTGATGAAAATTGACGATTCATCACTATAAATCAACAGTTCAGATATCTATGTTATTAATCACTAACAATTTAATGGACATTTGAATAACTAAAAAATATCAATCAAAAAATGACACAGTTTAAATATACCATTATTACCAACTCTATGCTTTTATTGGGACTCATCAACCCAATGAATGCACAGATTTCGCAAGACTCCGAATTGTTTTCAACCCTAAAGGTGAATGACAGCTTACTTTTTAACATTGGCTTCAATACCTGTGATTTAGATCAATTTAAGAAGTTTACAACTGATGATCTTGAATTCTATCACGACAAGGCAGGAGCGCTTAATTCAAAAGAAGAATTTATTAACGTTATGGTTGAAGGAATCTGCAATAAAGATAATACCTTTAAGTCAAGACGAGAACTAGTAAAAAATAGCCTACAAGTCTACCCTCTTTATAATAACGGTAAACTGTATGCAGCCATCCAAAATGGTTCACATCGTTTCTTTGAAAAATTTGAAGGAAAAGAAAAAGCTGGTAGTGTCGCAAAATTTTCCCACTTATGGATTTTAGAAGACAATCAATGGAAAATTAAAAGAATATACAGTTTCGATCATCAATTATAAATCAATCAAAAAACAATCAAAAATGACAACACTAATCAAAGTTTTAATCGCATCAATTTTAGGAATACTAATGACCTCTTGCAATTTCAATTTCAATATTGGAACCAAAGGCAATGGCAATGTCCAAACTATAGAAAGAACCATCAATGGCAGTTATGATCAAATCGAAGTGAGCAACGGCCTGGATGTATTCTTAACACAAAGTGATACGGATAGAATTTCGGTACAGGCCGATGAAAATTTGCACGATATTATTATAACGGAGGTGCAAGGCAATACATTGAAAATTTACACCGATGAAAACATTAGCACTTCACAGGCAAAAAAAGTAATGGTCAGTTTTAAGAATATTTCAAAAATATCGGGCGCAAGTGGCAGTGATATATATTCAACAAACAAAATCAATGTAGAATCATTAAAACTTGAAACAAGCAGCGGAAGTGATATGACATTAAACGTGACTACCAAAGCTCTGGATTGCGAATCATCAAGTGGAAGCGACCTAAAGTTATCAGGATCCACAGTTAGCTTTAAAGCACAAGCGTCAAGCGGAAGCAATATACATGCTGGAGATTTAACATCGGAACGATCTCATGTAAGTGCTTCTAGCGGTGCAGATATTACCGTTAACACGCTTAAAGAACTGGTAGCAAAAGCATCAAGTGGAGGCGAAGTATCATACATCGGTACACCAGAAAAAATTGAAAAAACTAAAGGTGTATCAGGCATATAAATTATAAGACAAAAAGCAAAACAACTAACCAACCAATTTGTTTTTAAAACCATTTCAAACGCTATTTAAAGTTTGGGATGGTTTTTGTTTATATTTGTTAGTAATATTTTAAATTTATAAAATGAATAAAATCATTTTCGCTTTTTTGATGTCTTTTGCTTGCATTTCAATAACATCCGCACAAGATGATGACAAAATCAAAGGCGATCGAAATGTCACCATTAAGCAAACCTACATCGACCCATTCACCAAGATCATTGTTGGTGAAGACTTTTCAGTTGAAATTATTTATAACAGCAAACCTTCCGTAGAAATAGAAACCGACGATAATCTGCATCAATATATCGAATTTGCAGTAAACAGTGGTGTATTGACTTTTAAAACCACCAAACGAATTACCTCAAGCAAGAAAATGAACATTGTTGTGAATTATTCCAATGGTTTAGAAAGCATTGAACTATTGGACGACGGCGAAATACGTTCGTTAACGTCTTTGGAACTAGTGAATACCACACTAAAAGCTTCGGGATCCTCAAAGGCCTATCTCAACATAAAAACCGATAATTTCGAATATACAAGCTCGGGTAAGGCCAGATCCAAACTCAATGTCACTGCCAATACATCTTCAATTGCCTTGAGTGATAATACAAAAGTGGAAGCGCTGCTGAATTCCAAAACCATAAAAATGGATTTGTTCCAAAAAGCGACTGCAAACATTGAGGGAACGTCAGAAACTCTAACCTTAAGAGCCGATTTATCATCTAGTTTTAATGGAAAGGAACTAGCCTCCAATGTGTGTGATTTAATTGTTGAAGGCAATAGCAGTGTTTCAGTAAGGGTCAATACCACACTAAATATTGACGCATCTGGCGGAAGCGAGGTCTATGTTTATGGCGCACCAAAAATTACCTTAAATTCATTTAAAGGTTCAGCCAAACTTCAGAAAAAAGAAAACTGACCTAAAAATATACTTAGCCTAAATTTTATCTACATCAATTCTTTGTGTAAATTTGAGAACAGTGTTTTACGAACTGATAGTAAAAGTTCATAAAATACTAGAATAATTTCCATAAAATGGTATCAAATAATCCTTAACAGTAATTACTCAAACATATTAATATGAAAAAAACATACGCATTAGTTCTTGTGCTGATTTCCTTTTTGGCCTGCAAGGATGAACCAAAAAAAGTAGACACTAACAATGCCTTAAAGGCGGAGGCCCAAGTATTTTTGGATGATTATACCAACACATACGTAAAACTCTATTACGATTCCTACCTCGCAGAATGGGATGCCAACACCCATATCATAGCTGGTGACACCACCAATGCGCACAAGGTTCAAAAAGCCAATGAAGCGCTTGCTGCATTTACCGGTGGTACTAATGTCATTGAAACAACAAAGAAATTTCTTGAAGATAAAGACAAATTAGACATTGTACAAGTACGCCAATTAAATACAATTTTGTATACCGCTGCCAATAATCCAGAGACCGTTTCCGAACTGGTCAAACAACGAATTACTGCTGAAAATGCCCAAAATGAAATGCTCTTTGGATATGATTTTAAAGTCGATGGGAAATCGGTTTCTACGGGCGCGATCGATGAAATTTTAAGAACATCAAACATAGAAAAGGACCGTTTAAAAAATTGGGAATCTTCTAAGGAAGTAGGGAAAAGCTTAAAAGATGGATTGGAAAATTTGAGAAACCTCCGCAACCAAACTGTAGGTGCCTTGGGCTATGACGATTATTTTTCCTATCAAGTGTCAGATTATGGCATGACCAGAACCGAAATGCTTGACGAAATGAACAAAATGGTAAAAGAAGTTTGGCCTCTTTACAGGGAATTGCATACGTGGGCACGCTATGAACTGGCCATGAAATATAAAGCCAAAGCCGTACCCGATTATATCCCTGCACATTGGTTGCCAAACCGTTGGGGACAGGATTGGAGTTCTTTGGTCTCTGTGCAAGGGTTGGATATCGACGCTGCCTTAAAAGACAAAAAACCAGAATGGATTGTAAAGGAAGGTGAAAGTTTCTTTAAAAGTATTGGCTTTGATGCACTGCCAGCGAGCTTTTATGAAAAATCGAGTATGTATCCTTTGCCAGATGATGCTGGTCATAAAAAGAACAATCATGCATCGGCCTGGCATATGAACCTTGAGAATGATTTGCGCTGCCTCATGAGCGTCGAGGCTAATGCCGATTATTATGAGACCGTTCATCATGAATTGGGGCATATTTACTATTTCCAAGCCTACACCAATCAACAAGTGCCTCCTTTATTGAGAAATGGTGCCAACAGAGGATTTCATGAAGCTATCGGCAGTTTGCTAGGGCTCGCTGCCATGCAAAAACCATTTTTGGCGTCAAGAGGATTGGTCGCTGCCGATGCGAAAATTGATGAGACCCAAAATTTATTGAAAGAAGCGCTTAACTACGTTGTTTTCTTACCATTTTCGGCAGGCGTAATGACGGAATTTGAAAATGCATTGTATGCTGAAAATTTACCTAAAGACCAATTCAACCAAAAATGGTGGGAACTATCTAAAAAATACCAAGGTATGGTCCCTCCTACCGATCGAGGTGAGGAATTTAATGACGCTGCGTCAAAAACCCACATTAATAATGATGCGGCACAGTATTATGATTATGCCATCTCATATATTTTATTGTTTCAAATCCACGATCATATTTCCAAAAACATTTTAAAACAAGATCCACATGCGACCAATTATTTTGGAAACAAGGAAGTTGGCTCATTTTTAAAAGGAATGCTTAAAACGGGAGCAAATAACGATTGGAGAGATTTATTAAAGGAAAGTGTCGGCAGTGGCATCTCCGCCAAACCAATGCTCGATTATTTTGAACCATTGATGGCCTATCTCAAGGAGCAGAATAAAGGAAGAAATTATACGCTTCCAGAAAGTTTATAAAAAAACAAAGCCTCGTAAATTACGAGGCTTTGTTTTTATTAGCAATCTTTAACGACAAGTTTAAAACTGATTTCTATTTCTTCGGAGATCACGATAAGGCCAAACATCTTCTTTGGTGGTTTCAGGTCAAAGTCACTGATATCTAGTTTGAGTTGTCCGCTTATGATCAGATCATGGTTATTGGCAAATTGCGCTTCCATAAGATAAGACTTTGAAATTCCAGCTATTTCAATTTCAACAGTAGCTTCGATCCCGTTTTTGTCCTGATGTTTCCTCTTGATTTGTTTTAACCTTAAAAAAATGTGCGGATGTTCTTCTGATTTTAGTAGATTATAAAAATCCTTGTTAATAGCATTTCCACCACAATCAAAACATGAGTTTTCGAGTGTTAGGGTTGTATTTTCAAAGTAAATGACATTTTTTTGTTCTGTATAGATAACAGATATAGGCGCGTTGAGCTCTTTTATATTGAACTCACATTTAAATTTATTTATATTAGATGTGCCAGTGATATACAATTTGCTTTCTGGCGCAATGAGCACCGATTTGCTGTTCTTTAATATAGTTATCGAAGTAAAGGACACCAACATGAGAATAGGTAGTATATAAATGAGTCTTTTCATGATATAATAGATTTAAAATGCTTCGTTAAGATTTAATAAAACAAACCCTATGCCATTTAATACGCGACTAAATGTAAAGGGTTTGTTCGGGCACCAACACTAACTCAAATGTTTAAAAACTTATTACAGCTTCTGCTATGAGCCCATCAAACTTCCCATCCTGGAAAACACCTACGCCGTAATCGTTATATTTTTGACTCACGTATTCAGCTTTTAAAAGGATGTTTCTTGTCATAAACCAACCAGCAGCTAATTGGAATCTTGAAATATTGACCTTTTGATAATCGTCTGATGTAAAATTTTCAGCAGCTTTATCTTCAGAGCTTACATTGTTATATCTTCCTCCAAAATAGAAGTTTTCATTTTGTCCAAATCGATAGATTAATTCTCCTGCAAATTGAGTTACTTTTCTTTCTTCTGCGATTTCACCAGCACTATTCAACTCATTATCAGCTTTACCTGAAGCAGTTTCTAGAGTTCCAAAAAATTCTAAACCTTTATATTTTATGAAAGGGTTCACCATGATTGCTGTAATTTTATTTCTTAGATTAGGATTGTATCTACCTGATCTAAAATCGTCAGCAGTTGCAGTTGCTGGAATCATAACACCATAATATCGTGATCCCGCTCTATCTGCATTATAAAGATATGAATTTGGCACATATCCTGTATTGTAAAGGGAACCTGTCAAACGGAATCTAAAATCGTCAGTAATCTGTTTGTCATATCCTAATTTTGCCAATATGGAAGCTCCGCCTGTGGAACCATCTGCTGATTTGTTGATGGATTGATTTAATTTACCATTAGCCATTCCTATCATACCAATGAATCCATTTTTTTGCAAGTACAACTCTGCTCCTACTTCTGTTGTAAAAGCATCCATTATAAGATTCCCTACAAATGGGTTGTAAATAGCTTGTGCATTATCACTTCTTCTAAAATGTGCATCACCATAATTATTCTCCATATGCCCAATTTTAATGGTAGCATATTTCATGAATCCTTCCATAAAACCTTCTTTGATAAAATCAAGTTTGTCAATTTGAAAATACCCGCCTTTTACATAAGGTTCTGGATGGTGACGTGAAGAAAGATACGTACGTAAGTGCATTCTAATACCATCATACAAAGCTACGTCCAAGTCTAAATTCGCTGTTGCTAGGTTAAAATTGTATCCTATTTCTTTTAATTGATAAGGATTTGTTGCAACGCCATCCACTGTAATCGTAGGGTTAGAATTGCTATGATCCAAAGCTTGGTATTGCAATGTAGAAGACCCTCCAATTCTGACCTTAACATTGTCAAAAGTGGAAATAGTGTCTTTAGGAGCTTCAAAAACATTGATCCCTGCTTTGTCTGGTTCTCTGTAATTATCGAGACTTCTGTTGTTCTTTTGAGCACTCATACTAACTCCTATAAGCAGTAATAATGCAATTGCTGAATTTTTGATTAATTTTTTCATTAGTGTGATTTTATTTATTTCTGGTTTATTTATTGATTAAAAGTTATGTTATATTTTATGGTGATGTCGTTACCTGTTGTAATGGTTCCTAGAAGTGCTTTTGGGGGATCGATCTTAAAATCGGTCATCTTTATGGCTTTTTCGCCTTTAAGAACCACCTTCCCTATTGACGTGTTCAGATTAAAATCTAGATTAATCGTTTTAGTGACTCCACTGACGGTTAATTTTCCGGTAGATTTAATTTTATAATTTCCATTTCCTAAATCTGAAACTTCTTTTACATCTACCAAATCAAAAATGATATACTTAAAATCTTTGGTGTTTAACGCTTTGTAGGTGTTTTTGTCCATTGCGCCTTTTCCGCTCTTAAGGCTTTCTGCAAGTACCTCAAACTTCAGTTTTTGAATTTGAACTAGATTGGAGAGATCTAAAACAATCTGTCCTTTTTGTTGATCTGCCTTAATATCCCAGTCATGAAGACTAGAGGTACCGGAAATTATCAACTCAGAAGCTGAATTGTTTACATTATATTGTTGCGATAACATTGTGCTATTTGAAAACACAAAGGCAAACAATAAACTCAATGTAATTTTGGCAATATTTTTTGTAGTGTTCATAACGTTTGTTTTATTTAACGTTACAAAGGTCTTATAGCAACAGTGTTTAAAATATGATAAATGTCATGTTCACGATAATTGGGGCATTTTGAATTGTATAAAAACAAAAAAGCCCTGCAAATGCAGGGCTTTCGGCTAGCTTGTGTTTTTTTCTAATACTGTGGTGTGCTAAATTCAAAATTGGCATCTTTGGCAGCCAAATACCGTTCGGCATCCAGGGCAGCCATACAGCCAGTACCAGCAGCCGTAACGGCTTGCCTATAGACATGGTCGGCAGCATCTCCAGACACAAAAACACCTTCAACATTGGTTTTTGCGGTGCCTGGAACATTGATGATATAACCTGTTTGGTCGAGTTTCAAATACTCTTTAAATATATCTGTATTAGGTTTATGGCCTATGGCAACAAAAAATCCTGTGGCTGGAATTTCATTCACTTCCCCTGTGATGTTATTTTTAACCCTAACCCCCGTAACAACCTGTCCATCTCCCAACACCTCTTCGGTATCTGTGTTATAAATAATCTCGATGTTTTTAGTGTTTTTTACTCTTGCCTGCATAATTTGTGAAGCTCTAAATTCTTCGCGTCTAACAAGCATAGTTACTTTTCTGCATAATTTAGAAAGGTAATGGGCTTCCTCACAAGCAGAATCCCCTGCTCCAACAATGACCACATCTTGGTTGCGGTAGAAAAACCCATCACAAATGGCACATGCAGAAACACCGCCACCTAATTTGAGGTATTTTTGTTCGGACGGAAGTCCCAAATATTTAGCAGACGCCCCAGTAGATATGATAACTGTTTCGCAATGGATTTCTTTAGTTTCGTTGACCCATACTTTATGGACTTCACCTGAAAAATCAACTTTAGTCACCCAACCATCTCTAACGTCAGTACCGAATCGTTCTGCTTGTTTTTGGAGTTCTATCATCATTTCAGGCCCTGTGATACCATCTGGATATCCTGGGAAATTTTCAACATCATTGGTGGTCGTTAATTGACCACCAGGTTGTGTTCCTTGATATAACACAGGAAACATATTAGCCCTAGCCGCATAAATTGCAGCGGTATAACCAGCTGGACCTGAACCTATAATCAAACATTTTATTTTTTCTATTGTTTCTGACATAATCCTCTAATTTTTCTCGATACAAAAGTAAAATTTTTGATACAATACTTCCTTATTTATTATCAAAAGTTATTATGTAAGTATTGGCTATTATTATATCCTGATTGAAGTTTTTTTTATATCTTTAAATCCTAGTTTTTAAGCAATATTTCATCAATTAAATTTTATAAATATCTGATATTAAGTTTATTGAAAATTTACATTTTGAAGTCTGCAACATAATCATAAATGGTTAATCAAAAAATCCGATGGGTGTGATATCTACAAACAACAATGAAATAAAATTATTTTACCATTCTGAAAATTCTTTAGGAAAGCAGACGCACGCTTACGTTCAATCTACCGATAAAAAAGTCTTGGGTATTGACATTTCCCAAACTAAAGTCACTGGAACCCAATGGATCGAATTGGCGCGAAATCTTGGAATAAGTGTGGATAAGTTAATTAATAAGCAACATCCAGATTTTTCACAAAATTATGATGAAAATTCTAATTTGGAGGAAGAAGACTGGTTAAAGGTCTTGGATAAAATGCCAATCGTACTCACTTACCCTGTGGCGATTATTGGAGAAAAATATGTGCAGCTGAAAGGTCCGGCCGATTTTGTGAAATATATAGAACCAGACAGTAAAGGACTTGATGAAAAACAACATATTTAATAGCAAAAAGGCTTGTTTATTTTAAACAAGCCTTTTCATTTCATACCAATTTTATATATTAATCTACTGCATCTTCTATTGCATCACCCACATCATCGGCTGCATCTTCTACTTTATCTCCTGTTGATCTCGTATCTCTACAACTTGTAAAAGTTGTCAATGCTGTTCCCATTGTAAATAGGACTGCAAATGTTAACATGATTTTTCTCATAATTTTGGTTTTTAAATTTATTAGTTAATTGATTTTTTATCTTTTAAATCCTCCTTTTAATAGTGATAGTATAAATAGAACTATAAAAATAAAGAAGATGATTTTAGCAATTCCTGCTGCCGCTCCTGCAACTCCGCCAAAACCCAAAATCGCGGCAATGACTGCTATAATAATAAATGTGATAGTCCAACGTAACATAATGTTTGTTTTTTTAATTAATAAAAAATTTTATATCAATTCAGTTTTTGCTGTATCTTGTTATAAAGGTACTCAATTATATAGGTGGTCGTTTGACTGTATCAAACAGGAAGTTAACTCAAATAGTGAAAGTGTTGTCATAAGGCCAAAATATCAATAAATGTCCTACTTTTTATGATTTCATCATAGAGAATATCATTATCATAAAATTCCTTGGAAACAGGATGTGAATGATAGTCTTGGACTTGATGAGATTTCACCAAGTCTTTTAAATTTTCATAAGAAAGTTTTTGATTGAGCCAATGTTCCCGATCATACGGACCGAAAATAAGTGGTTTATAATGCAGCAAATTTGGAATTTTCCCCAATTCGTCATGCGTTTTCTTAATCAAAACTGAACACGTCAAAAAACCGTCATCCAATTGATTGTAAACCCCTGCAACAGCAAAGGGTCGATGATCATCTAAATAAACATAGTGCGGATATACTTTTCCATTAAATAGAGCTGACGTAAAAAATCCAGTCGTTATAATGATACATCTTCTTCGATCTAAAGCTTCGGCATATAAGAAATCATCCCAATCTAAATGCTCCACATTAATATTTAAGGTATTGGTTAAGTTCTGGAAAACTTTCCAATTTTCTTCTAACGATTGTGGGAGCATTCCCCAAATTCCAAAACGAATCTGCTTTAAGTTATTTGAGGTGATAATAGGCAATGTAGATTCGTCCAGACCATTGATTACAGCTGAAGGCTCGTAGAGATTGGGGAATTCGAATTTAGCTTGAAATTCTTCCTCAATTTCATTTATCGTGGCAGTATTGGAGAGCTTGTAAAACATATTAATATTTATTACTAATTACGACCTAATCCAATGATACGTTTATCTTAAATGATGAAATTGATAACTCAAACAGTATATGATTTCAAATAGTAACAAAACAAATGATATAAAAAAGGGTGTCTTTAATAAACACCCTTTTTGAAATTAATAAATAATTCAGTTTGCTTAACTTAAGTCTTCCAATCTTTTTATATTGGCCAGTCCTTGCTCTATCTCTGTTTTTTGAGAAAGCAAAATATCTTTTGTTGAAGCAGGCAAAGTAGTTTCCTGCAATACATCGTGGTACTCCTCTACAGAAGCTTTCTCACCTCTTATTGCTTCTTCCAACATGGCTTCATCATTATCTGAAGAAAACCATGATTTTACTTCCATCCAAGTACGATGCGCCGCACCAGTAACACTGCCACTTTTATCTGGCTCTTGCCCAAAACTGCTGAGCTCTGATTTCAACTGATGACCAAAATTGTAACGCTCTTGGGATCTCTTATTAAAATAAGCTTTTAGACCAGCGTGTTTGGCATTTTCGGAGGCTTTTTTAAATCCTTTTTCTGCGTCGTAGTTTTTTTCAAGCAAATCATTCAATTTACTTCCTACTGTTTCTTCGTATTGACTCATAATTTACGGTTTTAAATTAGACGTATAATTTATTGTTAGATATAAATGTATTGTTAATACCATCAAAGCAATACTCCAAAAAGAATCAAAATTGACCCATATAATTATGATGCTTTAATTTAACTTTTTATGGATAATTCATTTCAGTCATTTCCAAAAAAAAGATCCCAACTTTGAAGTGTGTTGAGATCTTTCTAACTAACTAACCAACCAGTGTATTGGAGTATTTTATTACTCCTTTGTATACTTCAAAAATAGATGTATTTTCAGATTGCGGTGTTCGTTTTTGATTAAATAATTGACTGAAATGAGTTTATTTACTTTTTTTCAAATTAAAATATTTAGTTTGCGCAAAATTGCATATTACGCTTTTGTGGTTGTATTACTATATTGAAATTATTGTATATTTGGTCCAAAATAAGTTCTTCAAAAATTTAATAATAAATTAGTTTTATCACCTCCTTTAATTATTAAGGTTTTTCAAAGTTTTTTTAAGGATTATATGAAAGAAATTAAGTTGAATGCCAAAAGCACTGAGGAAACCATAAGGCAAATTCAGAAACATATTGGAGGCTCCATAAAGGAGCGCTTTGGCGAGCATATATTGAATATTGACAACGATATTGCCAAAGGTTGCATTAAATTTATCACATTTGACTGGGGTGTTAGTCTTATGGAACATAACCTGATATATTTTGAAGATATATTATATGTAGAGGATGCAACAGCATTTAATCCTATACATTTTATCTATTGTTCCAAAGGTTTTCTGCACCACAGGTTTAGTTATGAAGAAGAATTTAATGTCATTAGCGAATTTCATTCTGCTATTTTGACTTCCAAGAAAAAAGTTGAACATCATACCCTTTTTCCTAAAGGAAAACATCTAGAAATCAACTACATTAATATCGAAAGAAAAGAGTTCCTTAAGAAGCGGAACAATAATGTTGCACTGCTCAATGACAAACTTCACGAAGTTTTCAAAGACACCAAAAATGATCATCAA
>JBGSXJ010000143.1:0-4584 GCA_041751535.1 Aquaticitalea sp. | reverse complement strand
GGAGGCGTTCACGAAGCAAATTAAAGATGGCCATCTGTATTATCTCATTTCACATGATAGTGACTTTTGTGGCTATTTGGCATTGGTTCCTGATTTAGAGCATCAAAAACTAATGATAAGTAAAATCTACATCGATGCGGGCTATAGAGGACTTGGTTTAGGCTTGAAATTCCTGAATTTTGCAGAAGAAGAAGCAAAAAAATCTGATTTAAAAGCTCTTTGGCTTACAGTAAATAAATATAATTTGAGTTCCATTGAATGGTATAAAATATATGGTTTTGAAATTATAAAACCTGTTCAGTTTGATATTGGAAACGGGTTTATCATGGATGATTACTTAATGGAAAAATCTGTCAAGTAGGGTTATCTATCCAAAATGGCCTTATTTATTTGTGCAACCAACTTTGGCCCTTCATAAATAAAGCCAGTATACAACTGGATTAAATCGGCTCCAGCTTCCAATTTATCGATTGCGTCCTTGGCGGAATGAATTCCCCCAACACCTATAATTGGAAATGCTTTTTGGCTCCTTTCACATAAAAAACGAATCACTTCCGTAGAACGATTGGTAAGCGGTTTTCCACTCAAGCCGCCAACTTCTGTTTTATTCTGATCCTGCAAGTTTTCACGGGAAATAGTTGTATTGGTCGCGATGACGCCGTCAATCTTTGTGTCGGCAACAATATCGATGATGTCTAATAGCTGCTCGTTGGTGAGATCTGGAGCAATCTTTAAAAGAATGGGCTTCCTACTCTGTTTTTTTGAATTTTCAATCTGTAAATCGTTCAACAATTGTGTCAATGGTTCCTTATCCTGAAGTGCTCGTAAATTGGGCGTATTTGGTGAGCTGACATTTACCACAAAATAATCGACATAATCAAACAGGGCATCGAAGCAAAGTTTATAATCTTCGACAGCACTTTCATTTGGGGTCATTTTGTTCTTGCCAATGTTCCCGCCAATTAAAACACCGTTATTTTTTTTCAAACGAAAAACAGCTTCCTCAACACCTCCATTATTAAATCCCATACGGTTGATAATTGCTGAATCAGCCTTTAACCGGAATAGTCGCTTTTTCGGGTTGCCTTCTTGTGGCTTTGGGGTCAATGTGCCAATTTCGATGAATCCAAATCCGAAATTACTCAACTCGTTATATAACTTGGCATCCTTGTCAAAACCTGCAGCCAATCCGACAGGATTTTTAAAAGTGAGACCAAAAAGTTGCTTTTCCAGCCGAATGTCTTCAACAAGATATAAGCTTTTGAACACATGTGAAACTCCCGGAATCATGCATAAAAATCGAATGGTCGCAAATGTAAAATGATGTACTTTTTCTGGATCAAATAAAAATAATAGGGGCCTAATGAGGAGTTTATACATAGTGTTGGAGTTGTTTTGCAAAAGTAGCATTCATTTGATAAAAATTACCATTTAACATTTTGAAAATTAGTAGTATTTTTGAATAACTTTAATAAAGTTTCAAAAAATGATTGACAAACAACACATTATAAATCGATTTATTAGTTATGTAACCGTAGATACTGAATCTGATCCGAAATCAGACACAACGCCTAGTACCATGAAACAATGGGATTTAGCACATGCTTTGACCAAAGAATTGATTTCCATTGGCATGACGGATGTAACCATTGATGACAATGCGTATATCATGGCTACCTTGCCCAGTAATGTAGACCATGAAGTGCCTACCATTGGTTTTGTGTCACATTTTGATACCTCTCCAGACTTTACTGGTGCCAATGTAAAACCCCGTATTATAGAAAATTATAATGGCAAGGACATCATTTTAAATGCTGAAGAAGATATTGTTCTATCTCCCGATCTGTTTGATGATTTGTTACAATATAAAGGTCAAACATTGATCACCACCGATGGCACAACGCTTTTAGGCGCCGATGACAAGGCTGGCATTACAGAAATTGTCACAGCCATGGAATACCTCATACAGCATCCAGAGATCAAACACGGAACCATTCGTGTAGGATTTACTCCTGATGAGGAAATTGGTCGTGGCGCTCACAAGTTTGACGTTGAAAAATTTGGTGCTGATTGGGCTTACACCATGGACGGTAGTCAAATTGGTGAATTGGAATATGAGAATTTTAACGCCGCCAGTGCCGTTGTAAAAGTAAAAGGAAAAATCGTGCATCCTGGTTATGCCAAGGGAAAAATGGTGAATTCAATATATATCGCCACGGAATTCATCAACTCCTTACCACAACTTGAAACCCCTGAACATACTGAAGAATATCAAGGCTTTTTTCATTTGTCTAGCATCGAAGGACTTGTTGAGGAAACGGTATTGAATTATATCATTCGTGATCATGACAAAGGGCATTTTGAAGCTCGCAAGGAAATGATGCAAAATCTTTGCGATGAGATCAATTCGCAATATGAGCGCGAAGTTGTCGTGCTGGAAATGAAAGACCAGTATTATAATATGAAAGAAATGGTGGAACCGGTCATGCATATTGTTGATATCGCAGAAGAAGCCATGAAACAAGTGGGTGTCGAACCAATCATCAAAGCCATAAGAGGCGGCACTGATGGTGCACAATTGAGTTTTATGGGTTTGCCATGCCCCAATATTTTTGCCGGTGGTCATAATTTTCATGGCCGTTATGAATATGTGCCTGTAGAGAGCATGATAAAAGCTGTTGAAGTTATTTGTAAAATTGCTGAATTGACAGCAGAAAAGCAGGCAAGTTGAAATAGAAGACAGCAATTTTTATTCACGAATTAAATCTTTAATTATGAAGAAAGTAAATTCTGTTGAAGAATACATTGAAGTCAATTCCCATTTTGGGGAAGCACTAACCCTGTTGAGAACGATTATCAATTCCACCGAACTGGAGGAAACCTTAAAATGGAATTCACCCGTTTATGAAATCCACGGAAAAAATGTACTGGGTATTGGCGCTTCCAAAGAGCATTTTGGTATTTGGTTTTTTAATGGCGTGTTTCTTAAAGATGAACAAAAACTTTTGGTCGCTTCGAGTGAATCTACAAAAAGTCTGCGCCAAATGCGGTTTGAATCCATAGATGATATTGATGAAAACGCCGTTTTAAGCTATGTCAAAGAAGCCATAGAAAATCAAAGGCTCGGAAAAGAACTAAAGCCCGAAAAGAAAGGCAATACCGTTTCGATACCAGTTGAATTGCAAAAATATTTTGATGAAGATGCCGCATTTAAAAAGTGCTTTGACCAACTAACGCCATACAAACAAAGAGAATATGCAGAATATATTGCAATGGCTAAACGTCCAGAAACCAAACAAAGCCGATTAAGAAAAATATCTCCAATGATAAAAAAAGGAATTGGACTGAACGATGCCTATAAAAATTGACAATAAAAAAAGCCACCTTATCAAAGTGGCTTTTTATGTTAATATTGCAATGGTTCAGATTAGGCCTCTGCGGTAGTATTGAGCTTTTTGCTCATTTCCATTGAAATTGCTGATCGGTCAAATTTGATTTTCCCCGCCATGGTTTCAATGACGCAGGTATTGTCTTTGTCATTAAGACTATTGACTTTACCATACATTCCGCTTTTGGTGACAACTCTGTCGCCTATTTTTAATTCGCTTGCAAACTTTTTTTCTTGTTTAGCACGTTTCATCTGTGGTGCAATCATAAAGAAATACACAACAGCAAACATCGCTATAATTGGTAAAAAAGAACCTAAATCTCCCATCTATAAATTAATCGTGGTTATGGCCTTCGTGACCTGGTTGTGTGCTGCTTTTTACTGGTGTTACAGCTCCAGGGACTGCTGATGGCTGTTGCATGATTGTTGAAGTACCAGCTTCTTTTTTAGGAGCGTTTGGATCGGCCTCAACAAATGCTTTGATGCTAACAGTTTCAGAGCCTTTTTCAGTGTTTGTAGTAAGTGTGATTGTTTTAGACACTTGGTTACCGTTACCTTTACCATCAAAATTCACTTTAAACTCACCTGTTTGACCTGGCATGACTTCTCTTGTCCAATCGGAAGGCACTGTACATCCACAAGTACTTTTGATGTCGCTTACAACTAAAGGAGATTCTCCTTTGTTCGTATATTTAAATACTGTAGATACAGGTGTTCCATTTGGAATGGTTCCAAAATCGTGTACTGTTTCATTGAATTCAATGGATGGAAATTTTCCAGAGTTTGCATCTCTCGCTGCAGCTTCCGCTACGTTGTCTGATTGAATTTTGTTTTCGGCATTGTCCTTACATGAAGTAAAAGCGACCATACATCGCGCGCTTAAACCTAAAATTATTCTTTTCATGGTATAAATTATTTAATTATTATTAGATTTTGAGGGCATAAAAGTAGTGAATTTTTCTTATTACATCAATCCTCTTCCCATTTTATTTAGCTTTCCTTCTTCTGTATACTCCTTCACAATTTTATCAAGAATGCCATTAATAAAGAAACTGCTCTTGGGCGTTGAGTAATCCTTGGCAATTTCCAAATACTCGTTAATACTGACTTTAACAGGAATTGAAGGGAATTTTTGAAACTCGCAAATCGCCATTTGCAATAAAACGGCATCTAAATTTGCGATACGGTCAGAATCC
>JBGSXJ010000142.1:0-1648 GCA_041751535.1 Aquaticitalea sp. | reverse complement strand
TAGTGTTTATGCGCACCTTTGAGAATATGATGCGACGTGTGTTTGGTCAAGGTTGGGTTGATTATAAAGAATCACAAATGGTAAAGCGCAGGAATCAAAAGTTTAAAAAACAACATCCAAGTGATTAAATTGCTTCACATAATGCAATGTTTACTACTCGGATTCACATCCGTGCTACTGACCTCGTGCGGCATTAACAAATCCCTCAACCATCAACCGGATGTCGCTACGTATAGCGCTGACATTCCTGAAAAAATTACGATTAACGATTCGACTTTCATCGCGGGAAACAGTTTTTTGACTAAAAATAAACAAGCGATGTGGGAATTATATGTGGAAGGCAACCCTTTGCAAATAGGTTTAGTCACTGGAAATCTTACACAAAATTTAATGTACAAACAGGAACAGGTGTTTTTTGACAAAGTCAATGAATTGGTTCCTTCTCAAGGTAGGCAGAAGTTTTTGCGCAAATTTCTCTCATGGTACAACCGCAAAATGCACACCTATGTTCCAGAGCCTTATAAAGCAGAAATCTATGGTCTGTCGCAATATGCTTCTACCGATTTTAATGGCATTGCAACACCTTATTTACGTGCTTTATATCTTCACGGCACACATGATATTGGGCACGCCCTTCAAGACTTGGCGCTGGTGGGCTGTACTTCATTTGCCGCTTGGGATGATAAAACCGAAGACGGGAAATTGCTAATTGGTCGAAATTTTGATTTTTATGCTGGCGATGCCTTTGCGGAAGACAAAATTATTGCATTTATAAATCCCAGTGAAGGTCATAAATTCATGTCCGTGACATGGGGAGGCTTTGTGGGTGTTGTTTCTGGGATGAATGAAAAGGGACTTACTGTGACTATAAATGCTGGAAAATCCAAAATTCCGTTAGTGGCAAAAACGCCTATTTCTATTGTGGCAAGAGAGATCTTGCAATTTGCTTCCAACATAGATGAAGCAATTGCAATTGCCAAAAAACGCGAGGTATTTGTATCGGAAGCGATTATGGTGGGAAGCGCAGCTGACAACAAAGCGGTGTTGATTGAGGTGGCTCCAAAGAAATTTGGGGTTTATGAGGTTGAAAACAACAATGCATTGATTTGCTCAAATCACTTTCAAAGTGATGCTTTTTTAGACGATCGCCGAAATCGTGAAACCATTGAAGAGAGCCATTCCCAATATCGTTACGATCGCATGGAAGAATTGATATCAAAACAAAATCAGATAAATCCGATTGAGGCAGTGTCTATATTAAGGAATAAGGATGGTGTTAATAATTCGGTTCTTGGCTATGGCAATGAAAAGGCCATCAATCAATTACTTGCGCATCATGGTGTCGTTTTCAAACCATCAACGCTTCAAGTTTGGGTGTCTTCCAATCCGTATCAGTTAGGGGAATTCGTCGCATTCGATTTGAATACTGTGTTTAACAATCGCAATGATAATCCTTCCATCATATCGGTTTCCGATTCCAATTTGAATATCGAAGAAGATCCTTTCATTCAAAGTGAAGATTTCAAAAACTATGAAGCCTATCGGGTCTTGGAATATCAAATAGAAAGCGCCATTAAAAGGGATACAACTGTTTCTCAAGAGGACCTCAATAGATTGAAAGCTTATAACCCACAGTATTGGAAAGCGC
>JBGSXJ010000141.1:0-7762 GCA_041751535.1 Aquaticitalea sp. | reverse complement strand
CATTCTCAAATATGCTTTATCGTATCGTAATTGTTTCTTCTTTGGCATTAATTAATTTTAAGTATTTGGGCGTGTTCCCTTCCGCTTTGGCTTCAGGCAACCAGGCTGTACACTATATCTTTTTTAGTCTAAAATGTCCTCAGTTTGACTTCGCATTTCGCTTACAGACTAAAAAAGGATGCCGTTTCCATCCTTCACGCAATTTTAATAACGAATATAAGTGGTTCGTATTTTAGTTGCTCCATGTTGAGCGTTAAATTTTTACCAAAACTTGCAGGCCATCAAGCAAATAACTCACTGTTAATGAGCATCGGAATGACCAAGCCCACCACAATGGCCGAAAGCACCACAATCCAATCGCGCTTTGAAAACCTGAAAATCGTTTGGCAAATTAATCCCAAAAACAACACGACAAACACAATGATGAGTTGTGCCAATTCTATGCCCAGCGCAAACTCTACCAACGGAAGCAACTTACTGTCAGATCTGCCAACAAACATTGTAAATTCCCTTGCAAAACCAAGACCATGTATCAATCCAAAAAACAGGGTTGACAAAAATAGGATTCCGATTTTCTCACTCGCTGCCTTTTTACCTGCCGTAAACACATTGTACAGTGCCACAATTAAAATGGTAATTGGGATAAGGAATTCCACCAATTGTGCATTGACACTAATTATGCCATATACAGCCATCACCAACGACAAAGTATGGCCCAAAGTAAATATTGAAACCAGCAATAAAACCCGCTTCCAGTCCTTAAATATATAAGGCACCGTTAAGACGAGTAAGAAAAGGACGTGGTCGTAGGCGTTGATATCCAGTACATGATTCATGCCGTACTGCACATTAAACCAAAAATCGTCGAACATACTTTTGTTGTTTGGGTAGGCTCAAAGGTACAAGGAAACAAAATACACACAAAATAAATTGCATTGAAAAAATCAGGATCTTCTATTGGCCAAAAGTGGTGGTGGCTCACCCGTAAACGGATTCCAACGACTGATGGTTTTGGCCTCCATTCCTGCGGCGCTGATAACGGCCCTGTCGCCATAACGCTCCCGCATCCTATCAATGGCCTCGCTTAAATTGAGGTGTTTCTCATCGTCATCAAATAAATGCACCTGATGGCCACCCTCAACCAAATGGCTGAATTTAACCCCTACCAATCGTACCAAAAGCCTTCGGTGGTAGAGTTTTCTAAACAACTCCATCACAACAGGAATAATCGTTTGGTCCATAGAACTATACGCTATATGTTGCTGTTGTGTATAGGTTTGAAAATCGGAATACCGTATTTTAAAAGTCACGCAAGCCGTCAGCTTATTGCCACGACGCAGTTGGTACGCCAAGTTTTCGGCCATGGCAATGACAATGCCTTTTAATTTTGCCATATCGGTAGTGTCTTTATTAAAAGTGCGCTCTGTAGAAATCGATTTGCGCTCGTGGTATTGTATTACAGGGCTGTTATCAATTCCGTTGGCTTTGTTCCAAATGCTCAATCCGTTTTTTCCAAGTACTTTGTACATCAGTTCCATAGGCATTTCCTGTACCGTTTTGATGTGTTTAATCCCCAAATCGCATAGGGATTTATAGGTGACCTCTCCAACCATCGGAATTTTTTTAACGGACAGTGGTGCTAAAAATGATTTTTCGGCTCCTGTAAAAATCCGGATTTCATTGTTGGGCTTGGCTTCCCCAGTCGCAATCTTGGACACGGTTTTGTTGAGCGACAACCCAAAAGAAATGGGCAAGCCGGTTTCCCGGATGATACGTTGGCGCAATTCGGAGGCCATTTTATGACAGCCAAAAAATTTATCCATCCCAGTCAAATCAATATAAAATTCATCAATGGATGTTTTCTCATACAGTGGCACGCTTTCCCTAATGACATCGGTAACTTCTTTTGAAAAATCGGTATAAATTCCCGAATTGCCACGCAATACAATGGCTTCGGGACACAATATTTTTGCCATTCGCATCGGCATTGCAGAATGCACGCCAAATTTTCGCGCCTCATAACTGCAGGAAGCAACCACACCTCTATCGCTTGTACCTCCTATAAGCACAGGTTTTCCGTTGAGGCTACTATCGAGCTTGCGCTCACAGGACACAAAAAAAGTATCCAAATCCATATGTACTATCGACCGTTCGTAACTCATGACACCAACACTTTTTCTATCTTTTGTTCTGAATATCTCGGGTCTTCAATCACTGCCAATCGTTCCATATGTGTCACTTCGATGGTGACACAATCAAACTCAATCATCACGTGGCCTGTTATGCTATAAATTCCTTTCCCCCTAAAAGGATGTCGTGCAGCGACAGGCGGAAAGTGAACGCTGTCTACAAAATCCCCATCACGATCGAGAAAATTTCCAAAATGCATGATTTTGCCATTGGAGGTTTTTGTGTTTTTGGTTGCGATCAAATACCCTTCAATCGTAATGGTTTGGTTTTCTAAATGTTCCAAATGTTTTGCGCGTAGTGGGTTTACGGAAGGTGTTTGCAAAAGACAAAACGGATTGCACAACGGAAAGCCCAACAACTCAATTTCATCAAAAGCATTCTCAAGTACGGTACTGGGCAGTTCGGGTGTTTTAAAGTTGATGCGCTCAGCTTTAAACAAAGTGACAACAGGATCCTGAACTGCATGCTTACTGATTTTTAAGTGGGCTTCCCAAAGTAATTCCCGTTTATGGATCCCGGTAAATCGAAATGCATCAATCTTAATGAGAATCGCTATCTGCTCCATAGAAATTGGAACACGTTCTATAAAATCATCGAGACTTTTGAATTCGCCTGCTTCACCGCGTTCTTTTACAATACGTTTTATGACTTTAGATTCCAAGGAATGCAAAAACATAAAGCCCAAATAAATCGTTTTCCCATGAATGACCGCTTGCGTAAAACTTTTATTGATACACGGTGCTTCCACAGTACCTCCATCCATTCGGGCTTCGTGGACATAGAGCTCCGTGCTATAAAATCCGCCGAAATTATTGATGGTCGCCACCATGTATTCCAAAGGAAAGTAAGCTTTTAAAAATAGGCTCTGATAGCTTTCCACCGCATAAGAAGCGGAATGGCCTTTGGCAAAAGCATAGCCCGCAAAACTCTCCGTTTGCCGCCAAATATCAACGACCAACTCATCTGGCTTGCCCGCTTTTTTACAGTTGTCAAAAAACTGTTGTTTCACTTTCATAAATTCCTCACGCGACCTAAATTTTCCAGACATACCGCGTCGCAACATATCGGCTTCACCCAAAGTAAGTCCACCAAAATAATGCGCCACTTTAATGACATCTTCCTGATACACCATAACGCCAAAGGTTTCCGGCATAATGTCGAGCAACACTTGAGGGGCTTCCTTACGGCGCTCCGGATCGCGATACCGTAAAATATATTCGCGCATCATGCCGCTTTTGGCTACTCCGGGACGAATGACCGAGCTCGCCGCCACCAAGCCCAAATACGTATCGACCTGCAGTTTTCGCATCAGCATACGCATCGCGGGCGACTCTACATAAAAACAACCGATGGCCTTCGCATTTCGCAACAGATATTTAATGCGTTCATCTTTTTTAAATCGCTTGATGTCATGAATGTCAATGGGCGGCTGGTCGGGATGGTTGTAAGCGACAATCTCTGTAGCTTCCTTTATTTTTCCGAGTCCGCGTTGGCTCAAAATATCAAATTTGTACAACCCAATATCCTCCGCCACCACCATATCAAACTGTGTGGTGGCATAACCTTTGGGCGGCAAAAATGTAGCCCCATAATAGTGGATGGGTTTTTCTGAAATGATGATTCCGCCGGCATGAATCCCCAAATAATTTGGAAATCCTTGAATGTATTTACTGTACCTGATCACTAATTGCGATAGTTCATCCAATCGTTCGATGTCATATTTTCCCCTCGTGAGCATGTCCATTTCAGCTTTTGGCAAACCAAATACCTTTCCAAGTTCGCGGATGGACGCCCTGAATTTAAAGGTGTTGTACACGGTAATCAGAGCCGTATTCTTGAAGGTCTCGAATATAAAATCAGTGATGTCATCCCGATCTTTCCATGAAAAATCAAGATCAAAATCGGGCGGATTTTGGCGAAACATATTGATGAAACGTTCAAAATACAGATCCAATTCTATAGGGTCGACATCTGTAATGCGGAGCAAATAAGCCACAATACTATTGGCACCACTGCCGCGGCCCACATAAAAGTAACCCTTACTGCGGGCGTATTCCAAAATTTTCCAATTGATAAGAAAATAAGATACAAAACCCTTCTGTTTGATGATGTCGAGTTCCTTTTCAATACGATTATAAATGGTTTCATCCGGATTGTGGTACCGATATTCAATGCCTACATAAGTCAATTTTTGTAGCAATTCATAATCTGACGCTTCACTTTGGGTGAATGATTTTTGATTGTTGGGAATTAATTGTGAAAAATCAAAATCGATATGGCAATGCTCCAAAACGGTGGTTGTGTTCTGAATCAATTCCGGAAATTCTTCGTACCTCTCGCACAATTCCTGATATGGCAACATGGTATCGGTTTCTTGTCCTTGCTCGCTTTTTGGAAGTTTGCTCAACAAGGTATTATTATCAATGGCACGCAATAACCGATGGGTGTTGAAGCCTTTTTTATTCTGAAACGACACCGTTTGCAAGACGACCAATTTACTTCTAAAAGCATTCCATTTGGAGAATTTGAGATGGTTCAAATCCTGTGGTTTGATGCCTAAAAACTCATTGTCCTTAAGATTGAAATTTTTGTGGTGAACATACGGGTAAATGACAAACGTATCTTCCAATTGTGGGGCGATGCTCGGGATTTTTAAGTTGGAATCATGCAAAAACATAGACAGATACACATTGATGTTCTGAAACCCGTTGTTGTTTTTTGCAATGAGGATGAATTGCTGCTGTGTGCCATTCCTAAAATCGATACCAAGCACGGGTTTAATTTTATATTTTGAGGATAATCTCACAAAATCCAGACAGGCAGACGTTGTATTGATATCGGTCAATGCCAAGGTCTGCACACCATTTTCTGAAGCAATGGCAAGCAGTTGTTCTGGCTTTATGGTGCCATAACGGAGACTATAATATGTATGAGAATTGAGGTACATCTTTCTTGCCTGTTAGTCAATTCGACAATGAATTTATTTTTCAAAATTAGCTATTATATGTAGTTATTGTTGCTTATATTTGTAGTAAATAATGTTAAAGATGAAAAACATACAAACCAACATCAAACATTTGCGTTCGCTTAAACAGCTGTCTCAAGAACGTTTTGCCGATGAATTAAAGTGGTCGCGTTCCATTGTAGGATCGTATGAAGAAGGACGATCGGAGCCACCCATCGACCGATTGATTGATTTGTCCAATTACTTTCATATACCCATTGATATTTTGGTAAAAAACGATTTGCGAATGGCCAAAGACACCTCTTTTATTGAGATTGGCAATAAGCGTGTACTGTTTCCGGTAACGGTCAATGAAAACAATGAAGACCTCATCGAGATCATTCCGGCGAAAGCATCGGCAGGCTATCTCGAAGGTTATGACGATCCTGAATATATAGAGCAACTTCAAAAAATAAAGTTGCCCTTTCTTCCCACGGGTACACACAGGGCATTCCCTATCAAAGGAGATTCAATGCTCCCTGTAAAAGACGGCTCTTTTATTGTGGCGAAATTTGTGGAAGCCATTGCCGATGTTAAAAATGGACGTACGTATATTGTCTTAACCAAGGAAGACGGTTTGGTGTATAAACGTGTATATAATTTGATAGAAGACGAGCAAGTATTGCTTTTGAGCAGTGACAACAAAGCGTATCAACCTTATAAAGTGCCGATTGAAAATGTGCTGGAACTTTGGGAGTTTACCTGTTGCATCAACACCCAGGAATACGACGAAAAAGAATTAAAAATGAGCAGCATTATGGCGATGTTCCAAGAATTGAAAGTGGAATTGGAAGCCGTACAAAAGATGGCATAATGAGCCCACCCAAAATTCCAGAAAAAGGAGTTTCGACCTCCCAAAAGGAGGTTTTAGAAAAGAGAATCAAGAACCTTTAAGTTTCAGGACGTTCTTGAATAAGCCCTGATTAAATTTATTTCAAAATCTAAATAATAAGACGATTAAATCTAATAAAAGACATATAGCAAATACAGTAAAGTCCCCCTCTGGGGGATTCAGGGGGCTTCTATACACCATCATCGATGTGGAAACCACAGGTCGTGGCAACAAAATCACGGAAATCTCCATTTTTAAATACGATGGCGAGCAGGTGATAGAAGAATTCACCTCACTTGTGAACCCAGAAGCATTGATTCCTGATTATATCACAGCACTGACAGGAATTGACAACGCTATGGTAGCTGATGCACCAACGTTTTCGGAGATTGCAGAGGATGTTTTGCGCATCACAGAAAACACCATTTTTGTGGCACATAATGTTAATTTTGATTACAACGTAATTCGCAACGAATTCAAAGCCATCAACATTGATTTTAGGCGTCGAAAATTATGTACCGTACGATTGTCGCGTACGATGTTTCCTGGTTTTCGATCTTATAGTTTGGGAAAGTTGTGTAATTCGATGCAAATCGATTTGGTAGATCGACATAGAGCAAGAGGTGATGCGGAAGCTACTGTGACATTATTTCAAAAACTGTTGGCGCACGATAACTCGCAGACGGTGTTTGCCAATTTTTTAAAAAAAGGATCGAAAGAAGCCACTTTGCCATCCCAGTTGCCCAATGCTATATTTGATGCCATCCCACATGCTCCAGGGATTTATTACTTCAAAAACAAAAAAGGAAAAATCATTTACGTCGGAAAGGCCATCAATCTTAAAAAACGGGTTTTAGGCCATTTTTACGACAAAAAGGAAAAGGAATTAAACCTGTGTAGGGAAACGGCCGACATCGATTTTGAACTTTCCGGGAGTGATCTCATTGCCCGTCTTATGGAAGATGCCGCCATTAAACACCATTTCCCTATTTATAATCAAGCCGCCAAACGAGTGCCAAAGCCTTATGCCGTTTTTAGCTATGAAGACCGTCAGGGCATCCTGCATTTGGCATTCAATACTTTAAAAGCCACTCCAAATGCACTTCAAATTTTTCATAGCATTCGAGATTGCCGAACTTATTTGGAACAGCTTTGTGAGCAGTTTCAACTATGTCCTAAATATTGCCATTTGCAGGAAAGTGTAGCGTCATGTTCGCATTATAAAATCACAAATTGCCACGGTGTTTGCAAAGATGAAGAATCACCAGTTTCCTATAATGAACGTGTTGCATTGGCCATTGAACACATTGTAGCAGGTGACCAAAATATTGTTTTAAAGGAGAAGGGACGACACCGAGAAGAAACCGCATTTATACTTATAAAAAACGGCGTTTATTTAGGGTACGGATTTATAGATGAGTCCGAACAAATTACACACCCCGAAGATTTGGAAAATTTCCTTATTCGGCAAAAAGACACCTTGGATGTACGAGGTATTTTGAGAGGTGCTTTGTTGGAGGATTATCAACGGTGTCAAATAAAGGCTCTTATGCTTTAATAAAAAAGGCTTCAACATGTCTGTTGAAGCCTTTGCAGTACTCAAGGCGGGAATCGAACCCGCACTCCGAAGAACTGGATTTTGAATCCAGCGTAATTGATATCAAATTTCATTAACTATACTTATAATCAATTGATTAACAAATATTTAATTTTATTAAATATCATTTGATATCATC
>JBGSXJ010000140.1:0-12124 GCA_041751535.1 Aquaticitalea sp. | reverse complement strand
GTTGCCGCACCATCATGAACCTCACCTATTTTGTGGGATACACCGGTGTAGAACAAAATACGTTCTGTGGTGGTGGTCTTTCCTGCATCAATGTGAGCAGCAATACCTATATTTCTTGTATATCTTAAATCTCTAGCCATCCTAAATTAAAATCTAAAGTGTGAGAATGCCTTATTGGCTTCTGCCATTTTATGTGTGTCCATTCGCTTTTTAACCGCAGCACCTTCTTCTTTGGCCGCAGCCAAGATTTCAGCAGCAAGTTTTGCCGGCATGGATTTTTCATTTCTTTTTCGTGAGTAACTGATCAACCATTTCATGGCTGTCGATACTTTACGGTCTGGACGAATTTGCATGGGGATCTGGAAGGTTGCACCACCAACTCTACGACTACGTACTTCTACGTGAGGCATAACGTTGGACAACGCGTCTTTCCAAGTTTCCAAGGCTGTTTTTTCTGTTTCTCCTTTTTTTGCATCTACGATATCAATAGCATCATAGAATACTTTGAACGCTACAGACTTCTTACCATCCCACATCATCATATTAACGAAACGAGTTACTAACTGGTCGTTAAAACGGGGATCTGGTAAAAGTGGTCTTTTTTTCGCGGCTCTTTTTCTCATGTCTTCTTCTTAAAGTTATTTGTTATTGGTTATTAAGTTATCTATTATTGGTTATTTTTCAAACTTCTAACATCTAACTCCTAACTTCTAACTTGTTTTTACTTCTTTGGGCGTTTTGCACCATACTTAGATCTACGTTGTGTTCTACCTGAAACACCTGCTGTGTCCAAGGCTCCACGAACGATGTGATATCTAACTCCTGGCAAATCCTTTACCCTTCCACCTCTAACCAATACTATCGAGTGCTCTTGTAGATTGTGACCTTCACCTGGGATGTATGCATTCACTTCATTACCATTTGTCAACCTTACCCTAGCAACTTTACGCATTGCAGAGTTAGGTTTTTTAGGTGTAGTAGTGTAAACACGCGTACAAACCCCACGTCTTTGTGGACACGAATCTAAAGCAACCGATTTACTCTTCTTGGTTATTTTGGTTCTTCCTTTTCGTACTAATTGTGAAATCGTTGGCATATATTTCTATATAATTTTGTTTAAATCCTCAATTTAGAGGGCTGCAAAGGTAGAAATAAAATTCAGTTTTTCAAATGTAAATTGATTAATTTTCAAAAGTTTATTCAAATATTTAACTTCCATCATATTTTTAGTGTTTATTTTCCGTTAGCTTTGAAAATTAGAATTTTCTCCATGTCTTTAAAAACAATTAGTTTTTTAATGCTTTTTGGCGTTATGCTCGCTGCAAGCATGCAGTCCCAGAACATTAACCTAAAGGTCGAAGGTGGCACTGACAAAGAAACAAAGACATTGGATTCTTTATATTACCAAAAATCATTCAGTGATTTTTCCACACTGCAAGAGGAAGTGAATTCCATAAAAAGGCGATTGACACATATTGGATTTATTGAAAGTGAATTGGTCAGACTTCATAAGCAGAATGACTCATTATATTTAGCCACCTTTAATTTAAATAAGCGTTACAAAGAGATTCGTTTGTATTTTGATTCATCCTTTGACCGCAACCTATTGAAATCGGTTTCAACTGATATAAAGGACAATTATATAGATATAGAAATCCATGCATTGGAAGAGACCTTAAAACTGCTCAACACCGAAATTTCAAATCTCGATGATCCGTTTTCAAGTTTACAGCTCATCAACATTAAAAAAAACAAACTCGATCTCATATATGCAGATTTGATTGTTTCGCAACAGCCGCAGAGAATCATTGACTCCATAATCATAAAGGGTTATGAGAATTTTCCCAAATCCTATGTTAGGCGCTATCTCAAAATAAATAAAAATCAACCATTTAGCCTAAAGACCATAAAAGAAAAGGCGCTAGATATTGAAAACCTAATATTTGCAAGTCAGATCAAAGAGCCTGAAGTTCTATTTACCAAGGATTCTACCTTATTATATATGTATATTGAAAAAGAAAAAAGCAATTCTTTCGACGGTTTCATAGGATTCAGTACCAATGCTGAAACAAATCAGCTTGAATTTAATGGATTTCTAAACCTTGCGTTGATCAATAATTTGAATTATGGCGAATCGTTTAGATTATTATACAAAAGTGATGAGAGCGAACAAAAAACCTTTGATGTCAAGGCACGACTTCCTTTTCTGTTTGGGTCACCGCTAGGAGCTGAATTGGGCTTAAATATTTTTAAAAAAGATTCCACTTTTCTTACGGTCTCTCAAATAGCCAAACTTGAATATCAGATAAATTCTAAAAACGTTGTCTCGGCAGGAATCAATGCAAACACCTCTACAAACTTATTGGAGACTACAAGCTTGTTTGTAGACGATTATAAATCTGTGTTTTACACACTTGATTATTTGTACACTAAACTGCAACGATATGATGACTTATTCCCTATTAACTTTCTGTTTGATTTGGCAACAGGATTGGGCAGCAGAACGTTTGAACAAACAAGAGAGCCACAGACAAAGATCAGTGTAAACACTTTTAAAATATTTAATTTAAATGAACGAAATAGCGTTTATTTACGATTGAATGCTTCACTTCTGGCTTCCGATAGTTATTTTGACAATGAACTATTTCGGTTTGGCGGCATCAACTCCATACGTGGTTTTGAAGAAAATAGCCTAGCCGCCAATTTGTATTCTGTGATTAATACTGAATATCGCTACAAAGTAAGCAATAGCTTATATATTCACTCTGTTTTGGATGCTGCCTATTTTGAAAACAATCTTGTGGATCAAAAAGGAAAGCTGTTCGGTTTTGGGTTTGGTTTTGGATTATTGACCAAAGCTGGGCTCTTTAATTTAACCTATTCTGCCGGAAAATTAGAAAACCAGTCCTTCAAATTATCAGACTCCAAAGTACATTTGAGCTTAACTGCCAAGTTTTAGAAAAAGATTTCGAACTAGGAGTAAAAATTTAAGACAATAATATTGTTTTATTAACATATTTTTAAGACTTTTGAGTTAGGCTAATTCAAATTAATTTAAATATGAAAACAAAGTTTAGTGGAATTCTAACGCTATTATTGGCGTTTGTTGTGCAAATGACGTTTGCACAACAACAAACAATTTCAGGGACAGTGACAGATATATCTGGTCTGCCGCTTCCTGGGGTTAATATTTTGGTAAAAGGAACAACTACCGGAACCCAAACTGATTTTGACGGAAAATATTCGTTGAATGCAAAAGCAGGTGACGTACTATCCTTTACCTATTTAGGGCTTAAAGCCAAAGAGGTGACTGTAGGTGCTTCTAATACCGTCAACGTAACGATGGAAGAGGATACTGCTGTTTTAGATGAGGTTGTTGTGACAGCTCTTGGGAATACGGATAGAAATTCAAGGGAAGTAGTTTATGCAAATCAAACCTTAAAGTCAGAGGATTTAATGTCCACTCCAAGTAAAAATGCTTTAGAAGCGTTGAGAGGTAAAGCAGCTGGAGTAAAATTATCTACAGGATCAGGTTCGGTGGGAGCTTCTACAAGAATTGTATTGAGAGGTGAAGGTTCTCTTACCGGGAATAATAACGCCTTGATTATTGTTGATGGAATTGCTATTGACAACTCGACAACAAGTGGTGGTGCTGGCGCTGCTACTACTGGTTATTCAGATTTTGGTAACAGATTCAATGACATTAACCCAGATGATATTGAGTCTATAACAATTCTCAAAGGCCCTTCAGCTACGTCACTTTACGGATCTCGGGGTGCATCAGGGGTAGTTTTAATTACCACTAAAAGTGGTAAAGGGAGTGCGATGAAGGTTAATTACAATGGTTCAACCTCTATGGAGAGTGCGATTGTTCTTTTACAACGACAAAACCAATTTGGCCAGGGTTTTGATAACGCTAGTCTAGATTCAGGTGAAAACTGGTCCTGGGGCCCTGCATTTGATGGAGTTGTACGACCATGGACAAGTCCGATAGATTCCGACGGAGATGGTTCTTTAGAAGCCCTGACAAGACCATACAGTGCTGTAAGAAATCAACTGAAGGATTTCTTCAATACAGGGTATACTACTAACCATAGTTTAAGCTTGTCTGGCTCTAAAGAAGGATTTAATTACTTTGCTTCTTTTGGAAACACAGATCAAACAGGTATTTTGGATAACACTTATTACAAGAGAAATAATCTCACTTTTAATGCATCAGCAAAATTAAGTGATAGATTACAATCAGACTTTAAGGTAAGTTATGCGAATACTAGACAAAATACTGCACAAGAAGGATCTCGTGCATTTGAAGGAAATAATGCTTATGCAATGGCTGTTCAGTCTCCAGTTAATATTCCATTCTCTGAATTAAGAGATTATACCAGTCCTTTTCATGATATTGATGGATATTGGGGATCGTATTCTTCGGTAAATCCTTATTACATCTTAAATGAATATGGTAATGAAGCTAATATTGATAACCTCCTTGCAAATGTATCATTATCATACGATCTTTTTACTGGGTTCTCTTTATCTGGGCGGTTTGGAGGAAATATTGTAAGTACTCAAACTGATGTATGGACACCAACGTTCGATCCTGCCCCACAATTGGTATGGACAGATGATTTAGGACTTGCAACACGAGATACTAAACATAACTCTCTAGGAGATTATAATAATTTCAATAGTAGAGTACTAAACTTGGATGCTACCGTTTTAGCAAATTATACAACGCAACTTAATGAAGACTTTAAACTTAATGCCTCTGCTGGCTACAACTTTTTTCAAAGAGATTTTGAATCTTTAAGTGGAAGTTCAGTAGGTGGTTTAGTAGTTGAAGGCGTATATAATTTAGCAAATAGCGTACAGTCTCCTATATCAAACATGTTTAGAAGTAAATACAGAATCTTTGGAGTTTTAGGTAATGCCACTCTTGGTTATAAAAATGCGGCATTTTTAGAATTTTCTGCAAGAAATGACTGGTCATCTACATTACCTACAGAAAATAATTCCTTTCTTTATGGTGCACTCGGTGCTTCTTTAATATTTACCGATCTTTTTGATATCAAAAATGATGTTTTAAATTATGGTAAACTAAGAGGAAGTTACGGTACATCAGGTAAAGATGCTGGCCTTTATTTATTAAATTCAAATTTTCAAGGTAATCCAAATATTGTAGGTTTAGGTGATTTTTCATTATTCTTCCCAATTGGTAGCACACCAGGCTTTACGTTAGGGAATTTTATCGGAAATCCTGGTCTTAAACCTGAATTAACTACTACTTATGAGATTGGTGCGGATTTAAGTTTCTTTAAAAATAAATTTAACATATCTTATACCTATTACCACTCAAATCACGATGACCAAATAGTTACAATTGGTCTTCCTAGATCTACTGGTTATACTCAAACTGCAGTCAATATTGGTAGAATGGAAAACAAAGGTCACGAACTTACATTAAGTTTAAAACCATTTAATGGTCTAGTTGACGGTTTGGATTTTGAGCTGTTTGGTACTTATTCCAAAAATGATAATAAAGTTGTTAAAATTACAGATGATTTAGATGAATTAAATGTCGGTACATTTGGATTTGGTGGAGGTACTACGGTTGCAATTGTTGCAAAAGAAGGTTTGCCATTTGGTACTTTTAAGGGTAATGATTTCAAATATAATGATCAAGGACAAGTTATTGTTGACGCTAATACAGGTTTTCCAGTGTATACCGATGAAGATGTGTTTTTAGGTTCTTATCAACCTGATTATTTGATGAGTTTTGGTACCAATATCAACTATAAAGGTTTTGGGTTGAGAGTATTAGTTGACATGAAAGAAGGAGGGGTATTTGCTTCTCAGACTAAATTTTTTGGAGAATTTAATGGTACTAACGTTAATACAACTATATATAACAGAGAGTCTTTCATTATTCCGAATTCAGTAGTAGATAATGGAGATGGTACTTTCTCCGAAAACAATGTAGCTATTACCGAGCAAGATTATTATACCAACTATGATGCTCCAGTTTCAACCCATTTAATAGATGCGAGTTTTGTTAAGTTGAGAGAAGTAGAGTTAAGTTATACTTTATCAAAGAAATTTTTAGAGAATACGTTCATTACAAATGCAAGAGTAGCCATTTATGGCAAAAATTTGATGTATTGGCTACCTGATGAAAATAAATACGCTGATCCTGAAGTGAATGGACCTGCATTAACAGGTAATGCTCAAGGTATTGAAACCACTCAAACTCCTGCTTCAAGAAGTCTTGGACTAAATATACAATTGTCATTTTAAAAAAAAGCAATATGAAAAATACAATAAAATTATTATTAATTTGTTTCCTAACCTCCCAATATTTTTCGTGTGAGGAGAGTTTAGACGAGGTTAACATAGACCCTAACACATTCCCTACTGCTGGTGATGCTCAAGTATTGAGTTCAGCTATTGGGTTTATGGGTTATATTGTTGATACTGATTTAAATTTCAGTGACTCATTTCTATGGAGTCAATACTACACTTGGGGCATTGGAGTTTCAATAGGAAATGCAGAACGTTATGTACAAGCAGCTACTGATCATAATGGTTATTGGCAACGAGCTTATGCCAATTCACTTGCGGATTTAGATTATATAGATAAAAACAGTAATTCTGCAGCATATCGAGGAATTTCAAAAGTTTTGAAAGCATATATATTTCAAGGTTTAGTAGATCATTTTGGAGACATTCCATTTACTGAAGCCCTTTCTGGAGCCATTGAAGATGGATCGAATTTTTCTCCAAATTATGATTCAGCAGAAGAAACTGTTTATCCTGCGCTTGTTACAATGTTAGATAATGCATTGAATGACTTTGCTTTAGCAGATTCAGATGAAGTTGGAGAAGATGATTTTATTTATCAAGGTGATATCTCAAAATGGACAAAATTTGCTAACTCATTAAAATTGAGAATCCTCATGAGAACATCAGAAGTTTCCCCACAGTCATCGGCAGTGCAGAATCTAATTAGCAATGGTACTTTTATAGAAACTGTTGACGATATGCCATTTATACCTTATTCAGGTGCTTCTGGTAATCAGAACCCTATGTTTGCTAGGGCAGAATTTGGAGTAGGTATGTTTTATTTTGCTAGTAACGCTACTTTAAATGTACTTGAATCTTTAGAGGATCCAAGAGATGAAGTTTTTTATCGAAAAGCAACCACTGGGACTTTTGCCAATCAAGTATATGGTATTGACCAAGGCACTATTGACGACGAACCTTTTACTGCTCCTGCCAGTAATTATAGTCGTGCATCCGATTATTCATATGGATCAACAAACCCAGTTATTTTAATGAGTCCATGGGAAGTTTGGTTTTTAAGAGCTGAAGCAGCTGCACGTTATGGAACAAGTGACAACGAATTAACGGCTTTTGAAAATGCAATTAGTTCCAATTTTTCATATATGGAATTAGCAGATGCGTCATCTTATATAACCTCATTAGGATATTCTATTTCAGATCCTTTAGTGGACAGAATTGATTTGATTGCAGTTCAAAAATGGATATCTTTAAATGGAACCCAAGAAGATGAAGGATGGATTGAAGCTCGTAGATTTGACAGGCCAGAAAGTAGATTGTTTACTCAAGGAATCTGGCAAACTCCACCATTGTCCGTATTGCCTGCTGGACAATTTCCTTCAGCTTGGTTATATCCAGAAACTGAAAGAAGTTTGAACCCAAATGCTCCTTCACAACGGACTATCACTGATAATATATTTTGGGATAATTAATTTAAAAAAAAATGAAAATGAAAAAATTTAAATTTTTAATTTATATATTTTCAATCTTCGGATTGATATTGACAGGTTGCGACCCCAGTGTTGATGCACCGGGTTCTAATGACAGTTCAGCAATAACTTTCCTACCATTAATAACCTTGGAAGGAGGTTCAAGTGTAACACTTGCATGTGATGCAACATCTTACACAGATCCTGGAGCTGTCGCATCAGCCGGAGGAGTAGAAATAGAGTTAAGTACAAATGTAGGTGGAAAATACTTTGGAGGAAATGAAGTAACTGATGGACCTGATGTCTATTTAGTCTCTTACAGTGCCTTTAATACGGACGGCATTCCAGCCGTTAACGCAAGAACAGTGTTATATCCTGAATGTAATGGTGATCTAGTAACCAGTATAGCAGGGATGTACACAGCTTCAGTTTCAAGAAATGGAAGTTCTCCTGCCGGCTATCAAAATAATGGTCCCTTCATAATTAGAGACCTAGGTAATAATAGATACGCGATATCTGATGCACAAGGTGGATGGTATGAATATGGAAGAGGACTTGGTGTATCTTATGCCACACTAGGTATGGTTCTTGTAGGGACTCCTGCAACTGGTTTTACCAGTGAAGGTCCTGTTCCTACTAATACTTTTGGAGGCTCAAATACTTTTACCAGCTTAATAGTAAATCCGGTTGCTGGAACCCTTGTACTTACAGTCTCTTGGGATTTTGGATTTACTTTTGTAACTACCTTTACTCAAACAGATCAGTACTATTAATTAAAAAATAAATAATATGAAATATATTAAAAAAATCGGCTATTTGTTTTTAACGTTAGCTATAGTAACTAGTTTTCAATCCTGTGATCAAGAATCCATTCCAGATGATAGTGATATAAACCTTGATGAAATTGGAATGAGAGACAAGTGGGTTGTAGATATTGTTTGGGATGGTGATCTATATGATACCAACACCATAAGTACCTATAACACTTCAAACAATGACACAAATGCAATGTGGCTCGATGATTTACAACATGGTTGGGGCTTAAAGGCCAAAGTCAACGTAAATCCTGACGCCTTGACTTTTTCTGGTACTGATTTAGATGAGCTCTATTATGGAGTGACCGTTACCATTACAGAAGGTCAAATCATCAAAAGAGGAGCTACTACTCCGAGCGGAGAAGTTGTTGACAGTATCTATTTCAAGGCAGAATTTTCTGATATTCCTGGAGAAATATGGGAATATTCAGGTTATAGGAGCACAGCTAAAGTAGATGATTTACCTTAAGAATAAAAATGAATTTTTTTAATCAGGAAAAAACCATCCGTATTTACGGATGGTTTTTTTTAGTTTCAATGTCAAACAAATACGAGATTGTGCCCATAAGTGTATTTATTGATAAAATGTCTTTCAATAAATATTATGAGGCATTTTTTTGTCGAATTATAATCACCCCAACATCCATAATTCTTCAATTAACGTTAGTTTATTTTGGAAAAAATTCAATTGGTTAACAAAAGGATCTATCTGCCATCACAATATTGTTGGCCATTATGGGGTCATAATAGCTAAAGTCTAAATTACAATTGCCAAATAGATCATACTACATAATTATAATAAGAACTACATTAAATTCATACTAAATCCATATCAATTCAGAGCAATTTCTGTAAGTTATTTTGTTAAAGTCCTGACCATTGAAAAACAAAACATAAATTTTGGTTAGTTTTGAAAAAAAAGCAACATGATAAGACTATTACTTTTTCCTACGTTCCTATTGTTCTCAATACAAATCTTAACATCCCAAAATACAGTTGGTGTTATCTCAAATACGTCTGATGCATACAATGGCTTCACACTTTTCACAAATCACACAGAAACCTTTTTAATAAACAACTGCGGAGAACTTATAAAACAATGGTCAAGTACATATACCCCAGGAAATGCGGTTTACTTATTGGAAAACGGAACTATTTTAAGAACAGGAAACACAAATTCGACAAATGTCTCAATTGGAGGCCAGGGTGGTGTTATCGAGATCTATGATTGGGATGGTGGTCTTATCTGGCAATATTTCTATGATACACCACAATATAGACAGCATCATGATGTGTACCCAATGCCAAATGGAAATATTTTGATATTGGCTGCTAAAGTAATGTCTAATTTCGAGGCCATAATCGCAGGAAGAAACCCTAATTTACTTCCACAAGGCGTATTGTTTTCAGAACAGATTGTTGAAGTTGAGCCTGTTGGTTTTAATCAGGCTAATATTGTTTGGGAATGGGATATGAAAAATCATCTAATACAAGACTTTGATGCCACAAAAAATAATTTTGGAGATGTTTCACAAAACAAACATAAACTTGATATCAATTTCATCAATGGCTTAAATGGAAGTTCAAATTGGTTACATGTCAATTCTGTACAATATAATGAGGAATTAGATCAGATTGTTTTAAGCTCCCGAAATTTAAGTGAAATTTGGATTATTGATCATTCCACTACTACAGCCGAAGCCGCAAGTAGCTCTGGTGGTGTTTATGGCAAAGGCGGTGATATTCTTTACAGATGGGGAAATCCTCAATCGTATCGACAAGGAAATGAATCTGACAGAAAATTGTATGGCCAACATTACCCACATTGGATTGCTGATAACTTCGTTGATGAAGGTAAAATCATACTGTTCAATAATGGCAATGGACGAATCCCTCAATTTTCTGAAGTATTTATAATAGATCCTCCAGAAACATCTCCAGGATTCTATGAATCAGTTCCTGATTCAAGATTTGGCCCTGTAGAACCAGACTTCATATATGCAGATACCGAGAATATGCCATCAATGTTTTTTGCTTCAATTGTAAGCAGTGCTCAAAGATTACCCAATGGAAATATCCTTATTTGTGAAGGACCAAAAGGCTATTTTTTTGAAATTGACGAACAAAACAATATTGTCTGGGAATATTTGAATCCTGTAAGGAATGACAACGGCTTAATTGGCACACAAGGTCAACCGCCAGTATCCAATAATCTTACTTTCAGGGCCATCAAATATGCTCCAGATTATCCAGCATTCATTGGAAAAGATTTAACTCCCGGCAATCCTATTGAGTTGAATTCAGAAACAAATATGCCCTGTACTACTTTGAGGGTGGAAGAATTTGCTTCAAACGATATTAAGTTATATCCCAATCCAACCAAAAACAGTATAACAATTGAATCAACTTCTACCATTGATAAAATTGAAGTTTATTCACTTTTAGGTTCTAAAATCAATACAGTTATAAATTCAAATTCTGTTGATCTCTCGAATTTTGAAGACGGAATGTATTTGATAACCTTGACTTCTAATGGAACAACCATTACAAAGAGAATCATTAAACACTAAAATAGCTCACGATTCAATACCCTCTTGCGTTAAGTGGGATGGTTTTTTTATACCTTTGACCCATGGAAAACGAAACCACCATTTTTGGTATTAGAGCTGTCATTGAAGCCATAAAATCTGGCGAAAACATCGATAAAATATTCTTGCAAAAAGGATTGCGGGGCGAACTGTTTGTAGAACTTGAGCAACTTTTGCACAAAGAACGGCTGAATTCATCCTACGTTCCTGTGGAAAAATTGAATCGTTTGACAAAAATGAACCATCAGGGTGTGGTGGCACAGATCGCCCCAATTACGTTTTCGCCACTGGAAGAATTGGTGACTTCTGTTATGGAATCTGGTAAAGTCCCGTTGTTTCTGTTATTGGATCAATTAAGCGATGTCCGAAATTTTGGTGCGATCATCCGAACCGCAGAATGTACTGGTGTCTCTGGAATCATCATTCAAAAAAAAGGTGGTGCTCCTGTGAATGGCGATACGATTAAAACGAGTGCTGGAGCCATTTTTAAAATTCCAATTTGTAAGGTGGACCATATCAAGGATGCTGTGTTCTATATGCAGGCTTCTGGAATAAAGGTCATTGCCGCCACTGAAAAGACAGATACCAAGCTGTATGATGTGTCTTTTGTTGAACCGTGCGCCATTATATTGGGATCTGAAGGTAAGGGCATCAATCCGTCCATCCTGAAGGTTGTGGACGAGAAAGCGAAACTTCCTATCCTTGGCGAGATTGAATCTTTAAATGTCTCTGTGGCTTGCGGTGCTTTTTTGTATGAAGTGGTGAGACAAAGGTTATAAATATACGATATACGATTTTTGAATTTATTGAACGTGCGTTTTTGGCAAGGGTAGGTTGATGAGACTTTTGAAGTTTAATCCGGTTCTAGCCAAAAAATATTATACTTCCTTATCTTCAGATTTTTTGAATTGATAATGAATTCTTTGTACTTCTTGTTTCCCTTCTTCGATTTCATGTT
>JBGSXJ010000139.1:0-10551 GCA_041751535.1 Aquaticitalea sp. | reverse complement strand
AAACGTAAACGCATGAAAGGCCATTTCAGCGACCGAATGTTGGAAGAAATGACCGAGGCATTGCAGAATGGTCATCAAATTATTCTCTTTCAAAATAGAAGAGGTTTTTCGCCAATTGTGGAGTGCAATATCTGTGGTCATGCCCCTCAGTGTCCCAATTGTGATGTGAGCCTGACCTACCATCAATATCGCAACCAATTGAGATGTCATTATTGTGGCTATCATACAGCAATGCTTCAAAACTGTCAGGCTTGTGGGAGCACCGAGCTGGATAGCAAGGGATTTGGTACCGAACAAATAGAGGAAGAGGTAAAGGTTTTGTTTCCCGACAATAAAGTGGCCCGTATGGATTTGGACACGACAAGGGGAAAGTATGGCTATGAAAAAATAATAACGGCATTTGAACAACAAGAACTCGACATTCTGGTTGGCACACAAATGTTGACCAAAGGGCTGGATTTTAGAAATGTAAAGCTTGTCGGTATTATGAATGCTGACAATATGCTCAACTTTCCTGATTTTAGGGCTCATGAACGCAGTTTTCAACTGATGCTTCAGGTTGCAGGACGTGCAGGACGTACTGATAAACGTGGGAAAGTCCTGATTCAGACCTATAAACCTTACCATCGTATTTTGCAACAAGTATCCCTCAACAATTATGCTGATATGTATAAAGAACAATTGGAGGAACGGCTCAACTATAAATATCCACCTATTTTTCGTTTGATAAAAATTACATTAAAACATAAAGATTTCAATAAAGTGAGCGTTGGAGCAGATTGGTTTGCAAAATCCCTAAGACAAACTTTCAAAAATAATGTGTTGGGCCCAGAATTTCCGCCAGTTTCAAGAATACGGAATCAGTATCTTATCAACATCCTTGTGAAAATACCACCACAACAATCCCTTCTGAAAACGAAAGAGGTTATTTCTAAAATAAATAACAGTTTTATGAGTGTCAAGGATTTTAGACCTATCAGGGTTGTTATTAACGTTGATAACTATTAGTGAAATAGAAATTTGTTTTTACAAATTTCGTAATTGAACTAATCCCGCTCCCGAGACTTTGTGATGAGCGGAATTTTTATTCAAGTTTAAAAACAAAAAAAAATCCTGCTTGTTGGCAGGATTTTTTCGCTATACAATGTATTTTTTTTATATGTTATTCAGAGCTTCAACCAAATCAGATTTTTTGTTACGGCTCAAAGGGATTTCATAAGCTCCAACTTCAACATTCTTACTGTTGAACCGGTCCACCTTATCAAGGTTTACGATATAAGATTTATGGATTCTTAAAAATTTTCCTTCAGGCAATTCGCTTTCAAATGCTTTCATTGTTGAAAGAACTACTAAACTGTTTTCTTCCGTCACTAATTTCACATAATCACCAAGGGCTTCAATCCATTTGATATCCTTGATGTAAACTTTACGCTTTTTGAGATTGCTTTTTACAAAAATATGCTCACCATCGGTTTCATTAAAGTCAAGTTTTAATTTGTGCTGTTCCACTGCTTTTTCCACAGCAGTATTAAATCGTTCTCTTGTAATGGGTTTTTGAAGATAATCTGTAGCATCATAATTGAACGCCTTAAAAGCATATTCGGTCTTGCCTGTCACAAAAATAATCTGGGGCTTATTGTTGAGAACGTCAAGTAATTCAAAACCGTTTAATACAGGCATTTCAATATCAAGAAAAATAAGATCTACCTTATGGGTATTAAGGCCGTTCTTTGTCTCAAGAGCACTACTGTATTCTGCTATAAGGTTGAGAGAAGAATGGTTTTCAATCAACTTTACTATCGACAGTCTTTGTATCGCAGAATCATCAACTACTACACAGTTTAAGGTCATAACATTTTATTTATTAGGTTAAGTATCGACAATAGTACGAAAAATTCGGATAAAAACCAAAAAACATCGGTAAACTGTGAATATTAACAAATATTTAACAATTATATTATACGTTAATTTTACTGACAAATATATTGCCTTAATTGGAAATTATGCGTATTTTTGCACCCAATTTTTAATTATAAACACAATTTTTATGAATCATTATGAAACTGTTTTCATCTTAAATCCCGTTTTATCTGACACCCAGATAAAGGAAACAGTAGAGAAATACGAAGATTTTCTTGTTTCTAGAGGAGCGAAGATGATATCCAAAGAAGATTGGGGCTTGAAAAAACTAGCTTACCCAATCCAAAACAAAAAAAGTGGTTTTTACCATTTATTTGAGTTCACCGTAGATGGTGAAGTTATCAATCCACTAGAAGTAGAGTTTAGACGTGATGAGCGTTTTATGCGATATCTGACTGTGAAATTAGATAAACACGCCATATCTTGGGCAGAAAGAAGAAGAACTAAAATCAAACAAAAATCGTAATTATGTCATCAATAGAACAACAAGCTAAAGGAAAAAAAGATGGTGAGATCAGATATCTAACACCATTGAATATTGACACAAACAAAACGAAAAAATACTGTCGTTTTAAAAAGTCAGGCATTAAATACGTCGATTTCAAAGATGCAGACTTCTTATTGAGTTTTGTTAACGAACAAGGTAAATTATTGCCAAGACGTTTGACAGGAACTTCTTTAAAATACCAAAGAAAAGTATCTACTGCAGTAAAAAGAGCGCGTCACCTTGCCTTGATGCCTTATGTAGCAGATTTATTAAAATAATAAAGACATAACTATGGAACTTATATTAAAACAAGACGTTGAAGATTTAGGATTTAAAGACGATATTGTAACGGTAAAGAACGGTTATGGTAGAAATTTTTTAATTCCACAAAAGCAAGCTGTTATGGCAACGCCTTCTGCAAGGAAAGTATTGGCTGAAACCTTAAAACAAAGAGCTTTTAAAGAAAAGAAAGTCATTGATGAAGCGCAAAAAACTGCGGATGCCATTAAAGCTTTAGACATCAAAATACCGGCAAATGCTGGAACTGGTGCTGTAGCAGGTGCTAAATTGTTTGGATCTGTATCTAATATCGATTTGGCAAATGCTTTAAATGAAGCAGGACATTCAATAGACAAAAAATACATCGCCATCAATGGAGGTGTTATCAAACGTCTAGGTCAGTATGAGGCTGTTATTAGACTTCACAGATCGGTAACTGTCGATTTGACTTTTGAAGTTGTAGCGGAAGCTTAAGACTTAAATAAATTTTTATAAAGCCTCAACTTGTTTGGGGCTTTTTTGTAAACCTATCCCAGATTTACTTTAAATCTGACCTTGCCAAAAGAAAGGTGAAAATGGAATTCTTTAACACAAATAGACATTATCATATATATTTTGTTTCTCCCCTTTGGGGAGATTAAGAGGGGCTTTTACTATGAAATACACACGACTTACCAAAGAACAATTTGAAGAATTGCACCAAGAATTCATCAACTTTTTGGCCACACAATCCATTACAGCCGAAGAATGGGCAGATCTAAAAACCCACAAGCCCGAAGTTGTAGAGCAGGAGCTTGATGTCTTTAGTGATTTGGTTTGGGAAGGCGTGCTCAATCAAGTGTCTTATTTAGAGCATATTTCGCCACAACAAATGCATCTTTTTCATCTAAAAGAAGATATCATGCAACTCATTGCCATCAAATTAAAAAATGAAAGCATTGATTTGACCACCCATGAAGGATTTGATTGGTTCAGGAACAATCTCTTGGATGATAATGTCGAATTTTTAAGTGCCAATAAATCTTATTCTGAAGATAAACCCTTGGACAAATTTAAACTCATTCAGCAAGGTGCGGTAATTACCAAAGGCGATTTGTTTAAATACTTCGAGAAATTGGTGATTAAGTAATTCTGTAGCAGATTAATTATTTAGTGCATCAAAGGATAGAAGGCAAAGGTGTTATTCATACCTCAAGGATTCAATAGGATCTAATTTAGCAGCTTTGACTGCAGGAAGCAATCCAGCAATCACCGCAACTACAAAAGCGATTGTAAAGGCGCTGAACATCGCCAACCAAGGTGTTGAAAATTCAAAATTTGCTACTTTAGCTACAATATAACCTATCAATACACCAAGAATAATCCCCAAAATACCTCCCAATTGTCCGATAATAATGGCTTCCATAAAAAATTGAGTGGCAATCGTTTTTTTCTTTGCACCTAAAGCTTTTCGAACGCCAATTTCCCGGGTCCGTTCTGTGACTGATACAAATAAAATATTCATCAGTGCTATGGAAGAGCCCGTAATAGTGATGATACTGATAATCCAGGCTGCCAGGTAGAGATATTGTGTTATGTCGGCAATCCTGTTAATCAAATCATCACTGCGCTCGATTCCAAAATTATTTTCTTCAACCGGGCTCAATCCTCGAACATTTCTAAATGTCAAGATTGCCTCATCCTGTGCGCCTTCCAACATGTCCTTGTTATCTGTTTTTACACTCAAGCTATAGTTAATGTTGGGTTGAGAAAACAAGGATCGCGCATTCTGAATCGGTATAAAAACCCTCAAATCCTGATTGTTTCCAAAGGTTGAACCTTTTGACTTTAAAACACCAATTACTGTAAATTTAGCGCCTCTTATGCTGATGGTTTTGTCAATGGGATTGACATCCGATAAAATCGATTTCACGAGGTCACTTCCAATTACACAGACATTATTATTGTTGAGAACATCAAAATAATTGAGATCACGGCCGTCACTGATTTCCAAACCCGAATTCTGAATGAAATTTTCGTTGATGCCCAATACGGTGACTTCAGGGTCTGTTTTTTTATTTTCGAATTTTACTTCTGCCGTACTAGTGCCTGTAAACGATACAGATGTTTTTGTGTAAGGAACTTTGTAACTATCCTCGAAAGCCTTTACTTCAGGGTAACTGATGATCGGATTTATTTTTTGCGCTTCACGGCTACTTTGTCGTTGGGCTGTAAACTCATAACGCTGTATGTTGAATGTATTGGAACCCATCGATGCAAAATTGCCTGTCAGATTATTTTCCAGGGCATTTACGGCACTTAAAATGCCTACCAATGCGGTAATGCCGATAGCAATGATTAATACAGTTAAAATGGTGCGAAGCAGTTGTGATTTTATAGAGCCAAAGGCAATACGAATATTTTCCCTAAACAATGAAAACATGGAGTTGTTTTTTACGGTATGATTAATTGTAGTGTAAGTCTATAAAAGGTGGATAAAGTTACTATTAATTTAAAATAACTGATGCCTGCCTTTAAAAATTATGATATTTTTGCAGGAATAGGAACTTTTTAAATACGACTCCCACTTTCGTGGGAAGTGAACATGGCACAAAAACCAAGCATCCCAAAAGGCACACGCGATTTTAATCCGGAAGAAGTTGCAAAGCGCAATTATATTTTTGACACAATAAGAAGTCAATTTGAACTCTTTGGATTTCAACCCATTGAAACGCCAAGTTTTGAAAACTCCGAAACCTTAATGGGAAAATATGGTGAAGAAGGCGACCGCTTGATTTTTAAAATACTTGACAGCGGAGAGTTTTTTGAAAAAAGTCAATTAAAACTAATTAATGGAATAACACTCGCAATTTGTTTAGAAAGAACAATTTTAACGGCTATAAAAAAAGTTAATGCTCAATTAGGGGACAGAGAATACTATTTTAAAGAAGAGCTAGAGAATATTTTCAAGGATGAAAAGTTTATAAATGATTTCTACGTGGCATTTAAGAAAAACTTGACTCTCATAAATATAAATGATATTTCGTTCAAGCATGGCATAATTGATCGATTTAAAAAAATTAATTTTCTCAATGTTTATTTATTTGATTATTTATTATCATTAAGTAGTATTGAACGCGCGGATAAATTAACCAATATTGATAAGTTCAGTTATGAGTTAGTACATGATAGAATATTAAAAAATTCCAACGATATTATTAAACCTGAATCAAAGGAATTAAGTAAGGAAATCTCCGAAAAAGCCCTCCGCTACGACCTAACCGTTCCTTTCGCTCGCTACGTCGTTCAGCACCAAAATGACATCGAGTTTCCATTCAAACGTTATCAAATACAACCCGTTTGGCGTGCCGATCGACCACAAAAAGGACGTTTTAGGGAGTTTTACCAATGTGATGCCGATGTGGTTGGATCTACGTCCTTATGGCAAGAAGTGGAATTTGTGCAATTGTACGATGCTGTTTTTTCCGCATTAAAATTGAAAGGCGTAACGATCAAAATAAATAACCGCAAAATTCTTTCAGGCATTGCTGAAGTGATCGGCGCACATGATAAATTGATTGATTTTACGGTTGCTTTGGACAAACTCGATAAAATAGGCGAGGAGAAGGTGAAAGAAGAAATGTTGGCTAAAGGCATTCCGCAGTCTGGGATTGACAAATTGCAACCCTTATTTAGTTTGACTGGAAATTTTGAATCGCAAATTGAGCAACTAAAATCAATTTTAAATGCTTCTGAACAAGGAAAAAAAGGTATTGAAGAGTTAGAGTTTATACACAGGTCCATTTCAGGATTGGGATTAAAAACGACCACGCTACAGCTCGATGTAACATTAGCCCGTGGCCTTAATTATTACACAGGAGCCATATTTGAAGTATCAGCGCCAAAAACTGTGGACATGGGTTCGATAGGAGGCGGAGGACGTTATGACGACCTTACTGGCATTTTTGGGTTGAAAGATATGAGTGGCGTTGGCATCAGTTTTGGTCTCGATAGAATATACTTGGTATTGGAAGCTTTGGATTTGTTTCCAGAAACCATCAACACTTCCGTTAAGGCATTGTTCATTAATTTTGGGGAAAAGGAAGCTTTTGCCTGTTTGAAAGCCATTAAAGAATTGCGTTCACATGGGATTAAGGCCGAATTATACCCAGACGCTTCAACTTCAAAGAAGCAATTTGTAAAACAGATGAATCATGCCAACAAACGCAACATTCCAAATGTGGTGTTGGTGGGCGAATCGGAGCTGCAATCTGATACCTTTACACTCAAAAATATGAGTACAGGCGATCAGCGACAACTCAACTTATCACAGCTGACAGACGAATTAAGATAACTAAAAAGCCCCGAAATATATCAGGGCTTTTTGTCAATTATCCATTGAGATTATCAGCTTTTATTTCACCAAAACCTTTTTGGATATGGTTCCATTTTCTGTGATCATTTTTATTATATAACTCCCTGCGCTTAAATTTCTGACCCTATATTCTGAATAGCTTGCAGTTTCAATAGTCCTATTGGTATACACCGATTGCCCGAGAATATTGAACAATTCAAAGCTTTTAATTTTTTGACCCATTGGGTTGAGCAAAACAATACTTTCAAATTCATTGGCGTAATACACTTGTAGTTGACTTGATTCATTTTCCGTAAGACCAAGTGCTGCACCATCTTGAAAGGTGATTTCATAACGATCCAAATAAGTTCCAGCTGCTAGATGGAATGCATATGGGCTTTGTCTTATATTGTGGTAGGTGTTCAATACCAAATCGTGAACAAATATGTCAATTTCGTCAGGGACATTTTCTAAAAAGTCAATTGCTATTGAGTTCTGTCCCGCAGTTTGCACCTTAATGCCAATAGGAAAAACAGTATTGGTGGCAATTGTATTGGTTCCCTGTATTGTGAAGTTTTCATCAGCTATCATCCAAAACATATCGTCCATTTGGTTTTCATACAATTCGCCGTCATAACCCCAATCGATGCCAGCCGTCGCATTAACATCATGGGTCAACAATAATTGTCTGTGAATGGTATTGACTGAATTAAAACCAATTCTGAACTTCATTCGGGTATCTTCACCATCAGAATTGTAATTGGTAGTAGTCATATTTTCTTCAGGACTTCTTACAAAAACCGAATCTGAAGTTCCTTCTTTCTTAAATACGCGTTGGCTATTATTAAATTTAATCGTGCCTCCAGTACCTTCAGCGACCACAAAAAATCCTTGGCTCACAGGAATGTATCGTCCCGGTATTTTGGTTGGAATTCCGCCTGTTCCGACATCAGGATCGTTAGATCCCAAGGATGCTGAGGGTGTTCCGCCAGAAAGATTGTATACGGCATAACCACCTTGATAGTCTCCAAGATTGTGTGTACCACCACCCCAATGTTCCCAGAAATAAAGCGTACCAGTTGTAGATCCATTGCCCGCAATTACAGGCCCATTATCTAGTATGAATTTTTGCCCATCAATGGCTGAAGGATAAGGATTGCCCACCAAATAATCATTGCCGGCATTTAATGTAAGGTTAATATTTCCATTATTGGGTTTACCAGTAAAAAGGTAGTTTTGATCTGTTAAAATGCTACCAGTTCCTGGACCTTTCATGGTAAAACCTTCGCCAGCCAGCAGCGTTCCTGTGCTTCTTACATGTTGCCATGAAGAATAAGAATCATCTGGCAAATTGGCAAATTTCCAAATCCAATAATCTGCAATCCCTATTGGATTGGTATTGGTGCCGTTATAACCAGACGTCAACCAGTTGATAGAATTGCTGCCGTCTTTAATGACATTGGTGACTCTATAGCTATTGTTATTTGACGTCGTATTTCTAATACCCACAGGTGAGGACCAATAATTATAAGTGAATTTGTCAGCAGTACCTTGTTGATCTCGATCTAATTTACCGCTACTGGTAACGTCAAAATCACTATCCAATGTTTGAATTAATTGCGATTCACCTTCCAAATCAATGGTTCCGTTTAATTTTAAATAATGGGTAACTGTAAGTCCGTAGCCTGTTTTTGTAGCGATAGTTCCATGGACCGTTAGTTTGTTTGAATCAACCATTAAGGCCAATAGGTTTCGATTCAATTTATTTGCTATGGGAAGAGACAAATTGTCTACGTCGACATTATGGGTCGTTCTAACAATATTCCAATCGACACTTGTGTCGGCATTCACAATGGATGTTGAACCAGGCATGTATTGCAATGCTCCATTTTTCCATGTAGTATTTGTATCCCAGTTTCCGTTTTGTACTGATTCGTAAGGAAGAGGCGCTGTTTGTCTGTCAACAGTATCTAAATTTCTCAAAGCACCTTGATTACCATTTCCAGAAGCGTCATCTGTATTTGTATATGTGTATACCGACATTGGATAATAGGCCTCTAACTTATTCCACGGAATTGGTGCAACTTCGTTTTTTGTGATGGTATTGGGTAAGACTATACCACTGACAAAGGACCCATTTTGTTGAATTTCTTGGTTCATGATAAATCTTAACTGTTCTGGTGTTATGGCTGAATTCCAGATTCTCACTTCGTCAATATTGCCTTTGAAGAATTGCGTAGGGGTGAGTTTTCCAGCCGCAGCAATATAAAAAGATTCTGAAGTGTTTACTGGTGCCGTGAGGTTCGCTGATGTATCCAAAACGCCATCAATATATAAACTTAATATTGTACCGTTATAGATAGCTGCTACATGATGCCATTCATTTTCCGGAATGGTGGTATTCGATACCAAACTTTGGTTTGCGCCATTTTTCCAAAACATTTGAACTTTACCTGTAGTATTTATTTTAAAGTCATAGCCTTGGGTAAAGCTAGCATTTCGTTTAGAAACTATTGAAGCATTTAAATTCCCATTATCTCTTTTGATCCATGCAGAAATGGTAAAACCATTAGGATTAAGGTTTAACTTATCATCCATATCAATATAATCTGCAAGACCATCAAAATAAATGGAACGCTCCGCAATGACTTGAGGGGCATAACCAAAAGTGATGTATTTGGTAGAGTCAAAATCATATTGCGTTACAAGATTGCCATTACCATCCGATTTCATTAATCGATAATCAGCAGTTGGGTCAAAAACGCCTGTATTGGAAATAAACATATAATAACTTCCAGGAGGGTTGATATTGCGAATGGCATTTTGTGGAATAGAGATTTTAACCGAAGGAATATCACCGCCATTGCTATTTTCGATGACCTTCCAAACACGTTGCATAGCTGTAAATGACACTTCAGTTGATAAAGCCGGTGATATGCCAGCACTCATATTAACAGTGATGGTTGAAGCGGAAGCATTTAAGTCTGCTCCATTATCTCCCCATACCAAATAGTGTTTGTCCATATTAAATGTTGTCGCATTATTGGATATGTTTTCGCTATTGGTAGTGTAGATGTCATATAATCCGATAGTAAGTATGCCTTGGGTAGGGCCATATGCATCCGTTTGGTTATTGACGCTTTTTGATTGTTTTTGGATAAGCTCGGAAGCATCATCGCGACCAATTCCGGCGATGTTAAAGTTGTAGCCTACGTTTGCAGATGTATCCCAGATGACAGTTCCTGCACTATCGACATAATCTTGGCTTGTACCATTAATTCCTAGGGTAATTCCATATTTTATGGCGAGATACGATTGAATGCGGTTGTGTTCTTGAGTTAAATTTCCATCAGATTTTCTTGAATTAAAAGTGATTACTTCGGCAATTCGACCATCAAAACTTCCATCCCAATACTGGCTCCGTCCCAAAAAATACCGCCCACCGTTTACACTATCAAAATCGGACGGATCTGATGTATGGGTTCCTATGATGTTGCCATTAAATAAAAGGTGCATCCCATCATTTGAGGAG
>JBGSXJ010000138.1:0-13253 GCA_041751535.1 Aquaticitalea sp. | reverse complement strand
ATGCCATTCATTTTTGGAGCGGATCATGGGCAGATGCAAAGCCTGCTAAAAGAAGTGTAATTTCTGGAATAAAGAAAAAACTGCTTAAAAAGTGACCAAAGTTACTGTTTTGATGCCCGTCTATAATGGCGAGACGTATTTGCGAGAAGCAATAGACTCGGTATTGAATCAAACATTTAAGGATTTCACCTTATTAATTATTAACGATGGCAGTACAGATAGCACACAGTCAATTATTGATTCTTATTCCGATTCACGAATCAAAGTACATCTTCAAAAAAATCAGGGTGTTTCTAGATCCCTAAATAAAGGTATCGCGCTGGTCGATACGCCATATATCAGACGGCATGACGCTGACGACATTTCTGAACCTTGGATGTTGGAGAAACAAATGTCATTTTTGGAGAACAATCCTGACATTAGTTTTGTAAGTACAATGTGTGCCTTTATGACAGACAGAAGTAAGGTAGCGCTAAATTATACCCAACCAAAGAAACCTATCTTCAACAGCAATGACTATATAATTGTAACTACTAGTCATTTTAATCCCTACAGTCCTATTGTACATGGTACTGTTTTAGGGCCAACAGCTATTTTTAAAGAAATGAATGGCTACCGTACTGAATTTTTAACCTCTGAAGACAATGATCTTTGGTTAAGAATCATAGAAAAGTATAAATTTGCAGTATTAAATTCTTGCCCATATTATTTAAGGCTTTCAGCAACATCAGCAACCCAAGTTCATAAATCCAGTACTAAATTCTATAGAGATTTGGCTTTATCTTTTGCGATCGAACGTACCCATATAGGCACTGATCCTTTACAACGAGGGGAGTCTATGCCCCTACCTAGTAGTGATTGCGAGATAACACCAACTAAAGTAATTGCTAAAGGCAAGCATTATAGAAAAGATTTATTGGATTTTAATTATAAAGTGGCCTTAAATGCCAAAGACAAATACAATAGTATAAAAATCATAAAACAATCTTTAATAAGTGGATGGAAACTATCCCAAACTTGGAAAGCTATTTTATTTCCTTTGCTCAATAAGAAAATCATTGATGCAGGGGTTAATGTCAAAGGAAAATTTAGATGATTGTAATTTATTTTGGTGCAGACAATGCATGGTCCAATCAAGATGAAAATGTCATTTATAGGCGAAATATGGCCATCCTTTTGGCTTTGGCCAATAATGTTAATGTAGAGAGAGTCATTAATGTAGTGAGATCCACCAGAAAGGTTGTGTTGAATAAAAAACTTCAAGAAAGATCTCAAAACTCTAATATTGAAAATATCTATATAGCTCCAATATTGCCAGAAAGTTATGGTTTAAAAAAGTTTACAAGATCTTTAAACGGTACAATATTGCGCTGGCTTTATCCTAAAGTTTTAACCTCCGATCAAAAGTATTTAGCTTGGTGTTATTGGCCTAAAGGTTTTGATGATTTTGAATTTTTAAATTTAAATTGTGAAATGATATTTGATACTGATCATAATATCATTGAAGATCCAAATATTACGGATGCACATAAGGCAAAAAGGAAATCATTACTTCTTAAAGCAGGTAATCAAGCTAAATGTATACTTAGCAGTTCACGGTCAATGCTAAAATGGTACAACAGCCATACTATTAAGGATACACAATTAATACTGAATGGTGTTTTCGAAAAGCGCATCAATCTGAAAAATGTCGCTAATTCATCACGCAATTATCAGGTTACGTATTGTGGAACCCTTTCAAAATGGATAGAATCTTCTTGGCTAATTCAAGTTATAGAAGAGTATCCTCATTGGACATTTAATTTTATTGGCAAAGATTATAAGACCGCGATTGAGTTTCAATTACAAAAGTTTCCTAATGTGAAAATGTTCGGATTTTTAGAGCCAAATCAAGTGAATGTTTTACTAAAGCAATCTAATGTTTGTTTTGGTCTGTACAAAAGAGATCCGGCTTTGGATGTCAATAGCATGAAGCTTTACGATTACCTATCTCAAGGATTGCCTGTGGTGGTAAATGATTATCACGAATACCTAAAGGAAGATTTTAAAGACTTGCTCAATGTTGCTACAACTTATGATGAGTTTAAAGCCATGTTGAAAGACCCAAAATCAATTAACAGAGAAAGATTACAAGAATTTTTGAGAGATTCAACCTGGGATAGACGCATTGAATCTTTATTAAATGTCATCAATGATTAAAATTTCCATTGTCATTCCCGTAAAAAATGGAATGGATACCCTGCCACAAACCATAGAGGGCATTCAAAAGCAAACACTGTTTTCAGATTGCGAAGTGGTAATAATCGATTCAGGAAGTACCGATGGATCAGTGGAATATTTGAGGAAGTTCAAGTTTGTTCATATTGTTGGTATCGACCCAAAAACATTTAATCATGGCGCAACTCGCAATCTTGGTGTACAACACACAAGGGGAGAGTTTGTAGTCATGACGGTCCAAGATGCAGTGGCCAGTGACGAATTTTGGCTCGAAACGATGATAAAACATTTCACAGATGAAACCGTGGCGGGAGTTTGTGGGCAACAAATCGTGCCTCATCACCCTGATAAAAATCCGCATGAATGGTTTAGGCCTCAATCTAAACCAACAGTCAAAACCGTTCAGTTTAAAAGTGAAGCGGACTTTAATAATTTGTCCCCTCAAGACAAACGTACTGCCTGTGGTTGGGATGACGTTAATGTCATGTACCGTAAACGAGTTTTAAATCAAATTCCATTTGAAACCGTATCTTTTGGAGAAGATATGTTGTGGGCAAAAGCTGCGTTGCAACAAGGTCACAAGCTCGTTTATGATTATGCCGCGAGAGTGAACCATTATCATTTTCAATTTCCTGATTATACCTACAAACGAGTGCTGATATCAAATTTATTTATTTATAAAAATTTCGGATTGTTACGAAGTAAAATTTATACCATAAAAGACTATGCATTGGTAGCGTATCGTACATTTAAATGGGGACTTCATCCCAAATGGATAAAGCATAATTTTTATATTCTGACCCAGCATAACAAGGCAACAAAAACATTATTAGATGCTTTGAAAAACAATACGTTGCCGGATTTAGAAAAATCATTAGCTTTAAATGTACCTATGGGCAAACAAAATACGTCCCAAAAATGATAAAAGAACAACCCTTAGTTTCGGTTTTGATGACGGTTTACAACCGTGAAAAATATATTGCAGAAGCCATAGAAAGTGTTATGGCGAGCACTTACCAAAATTGGGAATTGATCATTGTCGATGACCGCTCCAAGGATACATCTGTCGCCATTGCCAATTCATATAAAGCAAAGGATGGAAGGATAAGAGTCTATATCAACGAAACAAATTTAGGTGATTATCCAAATCGAAACAAAGCGGCATCTTATGCCAAAGGTAAATATTTAAAATACGTGGATGCTGATGATAGGATTTATCCGCATGGTCTCGAAGTATTGGTTCATTATATGGAACAGTTTCCAGAAGCAGGTTATGGTTTATGTTCACTCTCTCAAGATAAAATGCGGATGTTCCCATTTTCATTGTCACCTCAAGAAGCTTACCAACGTCATTATTTTGAGCAGCCATTATTTCATAAAGCGCCTTTATCCTCTATTATAAACAAGGATGCTTTTGCTATAGTTGGAGGCTTTACGGGAAAGCAACATTTGGGAGATTTTGAACAATGGCATCTTTTATCGCAGAAATTCCATGTCGTTTTGATGCCTCATGGAATTGTATGGTATCGTGAACATGACGATCAACAAATGAATGCTAATAGAACAGATCCGTATGTACCATTTAAATATATATTGTTGGCGGAAGAATTAATTGCGAGTGAAGGCTGTCCTTTACGAGATGATGATAAGAAAAAAGCGCTACTTGATTTGAAATATAAAAAGTGTAGAGCTATTTTTTCAGCGGGCAAACATCATTCAATCAAGAAATCAATGGAAATGAAGAAGGAGAGCCAATTAAATTTGTTTCAAATATTCAGGGGATTAGTCAATCGTTAGCCGTTGCATTAGCATCCTTTTTATAATTAGCTCTAATGAATCAAAAGGTGAAATTTTTGCATTAGGATTTTATTCGCCAGGGAGACTAAGATTGAATGAAGTATTAAAATTATGAGTCGATACGTCATTACAATATCCAACCATTAATTTTAGGAAAATTTTGGAAATGAAAATTGATCAAAAAGGCATGAAAGATCATGAAGCCTAAAACGGACTGCCTTCTAATAAAAGCTGAAAAAGATTAATTGCACGCAAAAAATTCACTTTATTGATTGCATCCGTTTAGAAACGTAAATTATTAAAAGTACTAGGTAATTTATTTATTTTTATAATTGTAAAAATAAGCTCGATTAAATGAAGTTAACTAAAGAAAAAGTAATGCACATTCTTCGGAACCCATTTAGAATAGTGATTTGGCTTATCACTAGGCTGCCATATTTCCGTTTTTTAAAAGTAACAGAAAATGGCATTGAAAAAATTAATTTTAATATGTGGTTCAATCAAAAGGTGATTGGTCATAATAGAACCGCATATTGGCCAGTACACAAAAGCAGCAGAGTTGTAGGTGTACAAAATATCTATGTAGGTATTGGTACGTTTCCCGGTTTTCAAAGGAATATCTATATTCAAGGTACTGGTAAACTTTTTTTTGGAGATTATACCATTATAGGACAAAATTCTGGTATTTTAAGTGGTAATCATGACATTTATGACTATAGAAAGTTAACATCTCGGGATACTAAAATTGGATCCTATTGTTGGATTGGTATGAATTCAGTTATATTAGGAGGGGTGGTTTTAGGTGATCATACAATCGTATCAGCTGGATCTGTCGTAACAAAATCATTTCCTGAAGGATACTGTATTATTGGTGGCGTGCCTGCTAAAGTAATTAAACATATAAATCCTAACGAAGTAGTAAAATACGAGTATAAAATTAAATACCACGGGTATATTAGACACGAAAATTTTCAGGAATTCCAGAGTAAGAATCTAGATATCTAATTCGGGAACATAAAGTTTTAGGCCTTATGCCAAGCTATAATTTGATAGCTTAAATTACTGAAACAGTTAAATTCGTACATGACAAACTAGCCCAATAAGAATCCTTCTTGTAGTCGATGAATGCTCGGTGATAGTAATGTAAAAGAAGCGATTTATTCTGTAGAAAATTTGAAAATCTATATTAAGAATATTGCAACTACCCTATTTACGTCTGACGATAATAGTTCGACCCTTTTTTTTGATAAAGTCATCCATCAACCTCCTGTAGAGTTTACTAATAAATATAGAATTTAAAACATTTTTTACTCACCTTATGAGCACACATTGCATCTGGATTCATATTGACAGATCAACGATAAAATTGAGGAGCTATTGAGTTTGAAATGCAAAAAGTGTCGAACAATTGTTTCGGCGGGTAAACGTCAATCAAATTAAAATTATTAGAATTGAAAAAAATTAGTGGTTTATCAATATCGGAAGTTTTAAAAGATTCACACAAATAATGTTTAAAGTATTGTTGTCATTGTTAAAAAATGTTTTAGGCAGGCTATCAAGGCATTTATATTGGATATATAAATTGTCTCAATCAGATATAGGTAGTGATGTAAAACTTGAGTTTCCTATTATTAGAGAAGGTAAAGGAATTCTTAGAATTGGGAAAAGGAGTTTTATAGGTAAAAAAGTAAAACTCGGGGTAGGTGAAAATGGGAACTTAGTTTTTGGTAATGGAACTCGTATAGAAACAAAAACTCTCATTTTAGTTAAAAAAAATTGTAATTTAACAATCGGAAACAATTTCAAAATTGGAGAAGCCTCAAGATGCTTTATTCAAAATGATTGGAACTTTGGAGATAATGTAAAAATAGAAACAAATTGCGCAATTTTTGCAAGAGAACCTGATTTTTCAGGCAAACTTTATATTGGAAACAATAGTAATATTGGTGATTATACTATTATTGATTTGGTCAACGATTTGACCATAGGAAATGATGTCGCTATTGGACCGAACTGTACAATATATACCCATGATCATATTTATACAGATAAAAGTTTACCAGCATGGAAGGGTGGGGTCATTTCCAAACCAATAATAATTGAAGACGGGGCTTGGGTTGGTGCTAATGTGACCATATTGCCAGGAACAACAATAGGAAAAAGAGCAGTTGTAGCCGCTGGATCTATAGTAACCCAAAATGTTGAAGCAAATTGCATTTATGGCGGCAATCCTGCTAAACTCATAAAAGAAATATAAACGAAACGAAATGAAGAAAAAAGGAGTTATTTATACAGCAAGTGGTGACAGGTATGTAAAAGAGGCGATATACTCGGCTAAAACTTTAAAAAAATATAATAAGAGTATTGGTACTACCTTATTTACGTCTGACATCAATGTTTCGAGTCCTTATTTTGATAATGTCATTCATCAGCCCCCAATTAAGCATCCCCAAAAGTATAAAATTGAGAATATGCTCAATTCTCCATATGAGTATACATTATATCTGGATTCAGATACACAGATCACCGATAAAATTGAGGAATTATTTGATTTTTTACTAAATTACGATCTAGGAGTTACCAATAGGGTTAAATGCAACTGGGGACACCCAGTAGAATTTATTGATTACATAGATGAAACATGTTATAACGGAGGATTCTTATTGTTTAAAAAGAATGAAAAAGTCAATACCTTTATTCAAGCATGGTATGATAAGATGGCAAAAAACAAGGATGAAGACATAAAACCTGGCACCGCTACCGGTGATCAAATGCCTTTGAATGAATTGTTTTTTGAAGATAATTTGGTGTCAAGTCTTGGAATAGCATATGTTATTTTACCGAATAAAATTTACAATGCCAGACCTTGGTTGTGGAGAAGAGCTAAATTGGATGGTGAATTTAACAATATAAAAATTTTACACAGTAAGGACCTTAATCAAAGTTCATTCGCTAAATTAATTATGAAACTAAAGCACAAACTTAAAAATGGGTAATCTATATTTATTGAAGCTTATTAAAAGTTATGGAATACAGGGTTTAACTATCTACCGAAATCTAAATAATGATAGTGTCACTGAAATTAAAATCAAGAATTATCCAAATCCTTTTTATTTCAGACCTCATACTAAAGATAAGGATATTTTTAGGCATATCATTTTGGACGAGGATTATAACCTCAAATTAGGCAAATTACCCAATGTGATCATTGACGCTGGAGCTTATACGGGTTATTCTTCCGTTTATTTTGCCAATAAGTTTAAGGAGGCTCAAGTTTATGCAATAGAGCTAGATCGGGATAACTACACATGCTTTACAAAAAACACGGCAAACTATTCCAATATTAAAGGTATTAATAAGGCACTTTGGTTTAAAAAACAGCAAATTGGTGTTAACGATAATGCGGATTCCTGTAGTAGATCTGTAGATTCAGATTCAAATACCACTATCGAAACTACTACACTTTTAGATATTATTCAAGACCATGGGATAAAAAGAATAGACATTTTAAAAATGGACATCGAAGGTGCTGAAAAAGAAATATTCCAAAATGAACCGGATGCATGGTTAGCAATGACCAAGCTTATAGCCATTGAGATTCATGACTATAAAAATCCAGGTTGTTTTCTTCAAGTCAGTGAGGCACTGAACAGAATGCAGTTTGAATTTGTAAAAACGCAGAGTGAATATTTAATTTTTAACAATCGTAACTTATAAAATTAGTTGTTTTCCTATGTTAAAGTCTGCTGAATCGAAGGTCTCAATAATCATACCTACTTTTAACAGTCTAAAATATATCCATGAAACTATAGAATCAGTCCTTAAACAAACGTATGCAAATATAGAGATAATCATAATTGATGATGGCTCCACTGACGGATCCTGGGATTATTTAAAATCTCTTCGTATAGAACATCTTCTAGTAGTAAAAAATGAAGGTAGTGGCGCCTGTGCTGCAAGAAATCATGGCTATAAATTGTCCTGTGGCAACTACATACAATTTCTAGATTCAGATGATTTATTAAGTCCTGATAAAATTGAAAAACAAGTTGCTCTATTAGATCAAAATCTCGATTATATCGCCGTTTGTAGTACAAAACATTTTTACGATTTACCAGAAAATGGTAAAATCACTGATACTGATTTTATGTTCTCCACAGACCAACCCTCCCAGTTTTTATTGAATCTTTATGGTGCCAATGGTCGTTTTGAAATGGTACAAACAAGTGCATGGCTCACGCCTAGAAATGTAATTGATAAGGCAGGTATATGGAATGCGAGTTTGACTAAAGACCAGGATGGGGAGTTTTTTTGTAGAGTGGTCATGGCATCTAAAGGGGTAGTATATGTGCCGAATGTTTTGAATTATTATAGAAAGCACGTAAAGGGTAGCAATATTGCCAATCAAGTCCAAAGACAGCAAATTGAAAGTCAGTTACAAGCTGTGAATTTAAAAGCACTGGTGTTATCACCTCAATCAGATACCTCTGCCTATAAAAGCGCCATGGCATTGCAATATAAATTCATCGCAATCAATGCCTATCCACAATTTAAAGATATTTCCAGCGCTGCGATGAAAATTTCAGATTCTTTAGGGGGAAGTTCTTACCTGCCAATTTTAGGAGGTCGCCTCATTGAATTTTTGAAATTCACCTTCGGATGGAAATTGGCAAAATCAGTGAAGATTTGGGTAAATTCTAATTTTTTTTAATATTTTAAAGTAATGATTAGTAATTACCATATCTATTTGTTTAGTAGAATAACATCTAGTACATAAAGTTATGTCCTTAAAGCACACCATTAAATTTATTCTTAACCATCCACTCAATAGGCACCAAAGAGGAAAGGCTGTCATGAGATTTTTAAGATGGCAGATCAGATCGCGCTTGAATTCTTATCCGTCTATTTATCCATATGGTGAAAAAAGCAAAATTATTGTAAAACAAGGATTGACTGGTGCTACCGGAAATTTGTATGCTGGACTGCACGAATTTGCAGACATGTCATTTTTGTTACATTTTTTACGACCTACAGATCTATTTGTTGATATAGGTGCTAATATTGGAAGTTATACAATTTTGGGAGCGAGTGAGCGCCGTGCAGAAACCATATCCATCGAGCCGATCCCTCAAACTTTTAAAATTCTTCAGGAAAACATAGTGTTGAACAATGTAAGTGAGCATGTCACTTGTCTTAATATTGGTATGGGCAGTAAAAAAGGGATCTTGAAGTTCACAAAGTATTTAGATACTGTCAATCATGTGGCAAGCTCTAATGAAAAGGATACAATAGACGTGCATGTGGACCGGTTTGATGAGCTTATCGACTTAAACAAAACAGCACTAGTAAAAATGGATGTAGAAGGTTATGAAACGGAGGTGATTAAGGGAATGGATAAAGCCTTGTCAAACACCAATTTTAAGGCTTTAATTATTGAATTAAACGGTTCAGGTAGGCGGTATGGCTATAATGAAAACGCTATTCATGAAAAATTATTAACATTTAATTTTTTGCCTTACAGCTATCAACCGTTCTACCGGACCTTGACAAAACTGGAATCATATGGCAAGGAAAACACTATTTATATTAAAGACTATGACTTTGTGGCTCAAAGAGTTCATTCAGCAACATCCTTTAACATACATGGTAAAAGTATATAGCATAAAAACTTTTTTACACACCTTTCATTGATAGAAAACAGTATAAAACATATTTGCATTTTTACCCAATCGCCTCTATCTAGAGCACCCCGAGTAGTGAAGGAAGCAAATGTATATGCTAGAGCTGGGTATAAAGTTATCGTTTATGGCTTGTGGTTTGAAAACATTATTTTAAAAGAAGACAAGTCGTTATTAGAGAATTCCATCAAATACAAGGCTGGAGTTAATTTATTGGATTCCATAAGTTTTTACTCAAAAAAAATCAGACTGCAAAGATTGATCGGTCGTACCCTTGTAAAATATTTTGGAGTTCAGAATGTATGGGCTTTGGGATATGATTTTAATAATTATCTAAAAAAGCTCCTAACCGAGAATGCGGATATATATATTGGTCATGAAGAAATGAGCATGGCATTGGGAAAAGAATTGATTAAAAAAGGAAAAAAAGTAGCCTTCGACTTTGAGGATTGGCATTCCAAAGATTTATTGCCATATGATAGGGCTCACAGACCTATCAAGCTTTTGGAGCATCTTGAAAATTATCTTTTAAACAAATCAGCTTATTGTTACACCACGTCCGATGCCATGGCAACAGCATTATCACACTATTATAATGCGCCAAAACCACAGGTTGTTTACAATAGTTTTTTAGCATCTTCAAGAATGAACATGGATGGTCATTACAAAGACATCAAGCATCATCAATTGACTTCTGTGTATTGGTTTTCACAAGTAATAGGCCCTGGCCGAGGGTTAGAATTGTTATTTGAAGCATTACCGATGGTTCAAACCCCTTTTCAACTGCATTTAAGAGGTAGGATTTCGGATAATTACCGTCAGCTTTTAATTACATTGACACCGAAACATATTGAATTGTATTTTCACGATTTGGTATCTCCAGAGGAACTAATTTCGCGTATTGCGGAGCATGATTTAGGAATTGCTTTTGAAGAAACTAAACCAGAGAGTCGTAATTATACCATTACAAATAAAGTTTTTCATTATTTGCAATCAGGTATTCCAATTTTAGCTACTGAAACTGCTGGGCAAAGTGAAGTGGCTCAAAAGTCTCCGAATGCCATTAAGGTTGTAAAGCGCACATCCAAAAAAATTGCCAAGGCACTTGACGAGATTTTGGATAATAAACAAGAGTTAGTTCATATGAAAACCGCTAGTTGGCAATTGGGTAAAAATGTATTTTCCTTTGAAAACCAGGAAACACTTTTATTGCGTATGCTTAAGGGGTCATTAGACTTTTCTGTATGACGAATTTGCTCGATACATTTTTATTGTTAATATTGCATGATATTAATATACCCCCTATTCCAAATTAATCCATCAAAACTTGGAGAAAAGTAAATATCTATCATCTGTTACCTTAATAAGGGGAATTGCCGCATTAGCCGTATGTTTATTTCATTTTACTAAAGGATTCGTTAATGATATATCTATTGCAGAAGTCCTATTGCCATATGCTTGGATTGGCGTAGAGGTATTCTTTGTGATTTCTGGGTTCGTTATTCCATATGCGCTATTACGCTTACCTTTTAAGTCAAGACATTATGGAGGGTACTTGTTAAAGCGATTGGTGCGAATAGAGCCAGCATATCTAGCTTCCATTGCGTTGATTATATTGTTGAATTATCTATCTACACTTTTTCCCATCTATCAAGGAGATCCATTTTCTATTTCTGGATTTAACATCCTATTGCATATGGGTTATTTGGTCGAATTTTTTGATGGAACGTGGATGAATCCTGTGTATTGGACACTAGCTATAGAGTTTCAGTATTATTTAGTGATCGGTGTATTATTGATTATTTGGAACCGAAATCAAAAATACCTGACCATAGCTACTTTATTTTTGTTCTTTGCCTTATCCTTTATTCCGCAGGACACTGTAAAATTTTTAAAACATACAGACATTTTTACTATCGGAATTGTATGTGCCTTTTATAAAAAAGAGTATATTGATAAACTCTTATTTCTTGTTTTAGTGTTCCTAATAGGTGTTGTCATCTATATCCATCATTCCTATGTCATTACAATTTTGGCTGTCGGTGCTTCTTTGGGGATTGCATTCTTGAATAGATTCAGCAATTTTAAGCTGCTCATCTTTTTTGGTAATATTTCCTATTCATTATACTTGATACATATCCCTGTGGGTGGCCGTATAATCAACCTGTCCAAACGTTTACCTCTAGATACTTATGGGAAATTGTTAGCAATAGCTCTGGCGTTATTGATGTCTATTTTTGTGGCGTGGTTGTTTTATATATTGATTGAAAAGCCTTCACATCGATTATCACGAAAAATTAAACTCAAATTGCAATAATCTTTTTAATAATTAAACGAGAAAATAAGCAGATTTCTTTCATGCGTTGTTGTTTCTAGATGTTTTGGAGTACAATGTTGTCTTCTTGTTTTTTCATGTATAGAAACATAAAAATATTAAAACTTTAATATTAATGACGCATTGAAAAAACTGCTAATCATTTCACCTCATTTCCCGCCAGTCAACGCGGCTGATATGCACAGAGTACGACAAAGTTTGCCCTATTATAATCAGTTCGAATGGGAGCCTACAGTACTAACTGTAGATTCCACTTATGTCGAAATGGCAATTGATGAATTACTTGAGCAATCCATACCTGATGGAATTGCAGTTCATGAAGTTAAGGCATTTTCTACCAAGTATACGCGTAAATTGGGATTGGGAAATTTAGGGCTTAGGGCTTTTTATCAATTATACAAAAAAGGGAATGAGCTTATAAGAAAAGAAAAATTTGACTTGGTGTATTTTAGTACAACAGCTTTTGCATGTATGCCATTAGGCAGACTTTGGAAGAAAAAGTTCAATATTCCCTTTGTTATCGATATGCAAGATCCCTGGCGTAATGACTATTACTTGACAGTTCCAAAAAGTGAACAGCCACCCAAATTTTGGTTTGCGCATCGATTGAATTCCTTTTTGGAAGGATTTACCATTCCAAAATTAGATGGTCTTATCGCTGTCTCCCAGGCCTATGTAGATACTCTAAAAGAGCGATATCCCAAAATAAAGGACGTTCCCACTAAAGTTCTAACTTTTGGTGCACACAACATTGATTTGGAGATTTCTTCAAAACTGGATGACAATAAACTCGATTATCTTTTTGACACTTCTAAAACTAACATCATCTATGCTGGCGTGGTACCACCAAATATGCTCTTTGCTGTTGAAGCTATCTTAAAGGCACTAAAAAAAGGGATGGAAAGCCATTCAGCTTTCAACACTATCAATTTTCATTTTATTGGCACCAATTACGCTACTGGAAGTCGTGTGAAAAGTGCCGTAAAATCCTTGATTCAACGCTATGAATTAGAACAAAACGTATTTGAGCATGAAGAACGACTTCCATATTTTCAAGTTCTTAAACTGGTTCAAGAATCTAATTTGGCAATTCTTCCAGGAACTCTGGATAGTGAATATACAGCCTCCAAATTATATCCTTACATTATGGCAAGGATTCCGATTATTGCCGTTTTTCATGAAGAAAGCAGTGTACTGCAGATTTTAAAGGAATTGAATTATGGAAA